>NZ_JBIIAW010000027.1:0-30237 GCF_044239695.1 Pseudolysinimonas sp.
GCTGCGCACGTGCTTCCCGCCGCGGACCCGACGACCCCGCACGGCGGCGGCCGGATGCGCGACCGCCGCCGTGCGGGCGGAGTCGTGATCGCACCCCTTGCCCAGGCAGTGCGAGCCCGGCGTCAGGGGCGGCATCAGCCCTCGTCCTCGACGCGCACGGGGCGCACTCGGGCGGCGCGAGCGAGCGACTCGTCGTCCTCGTGGCTCGCGTGCCGGGCGGTGCGGATCGCTTCGACCAACCAGCTCACGGCCGGGATGACGCTCACCAGCGCGGCCAGCCCGCCGAGCGACGCGAAGGTGATCGCGACGATCGGGATGCCGTTGTTGCAGGGGGTGCCCGCGCAGCCGTCGGCGATGGTGACATCGACGACCGCGAAGCTCACCGCTGCGACGAGGATGGCGACCAGCGCGACCACGCCCAGCACTCGCGACGAGTGCATGGAATCCGACCCTTTTCCGTCGCGAACCCCTCCGCGACTGCTGCCGACATTAGGGCGGGAGGAACCAGGTGACCATTCCCCGCTTCGGGGGCTCCCCCTTCGGGTCGCACCCTTTCGCGGTGAGCGGCCTCGTCGCGGTGAGCGCCCTCGTCCCGAGCGGACCGCGCGCGTAGGCTCGCTCCCATGCAGGCATCGACGCCCGTCCCGCGGACCACCGGACCCGAACCGGCTTCGAAGATCCTCGCCGGAGACGGACCCACCCGCACCGAGCGCGACTCGCTGGGGTCGATGGAGATCCCGGCCGACGTCTACTGGGGCATCCATACCGCGCGGGCGCTCGTCAACTTCCCGATCTCCCGCCGGGCGATCTGGAACTACCCGGCGCTCATCCGCGCGCTCGCCCTCGTCAAGCAGGCGTCGGCGCGCGCGAACAAGCAGATCGGCGTGCTCGATCCCGCGAAGGCCGACGTGATCGACGCGGTCTGCGCGCGCATCGCCGCCGGCGAGCTGCACGACCAGTTCGTCGTCGGCGTCATCCAGGGCGGGGCCGGGACGAGCACCAACATGAACGCCAACGAGGTGATCGCGAACGCCGGTCTCGAGGCGATGGGGCACGCGTTCGGCGACTACCAGCACCTCAGCCCGATCGACGACGTCAACCGCTCGCAGTCGACGAACGACGTCTATCCGACGGCGATCAAGCTGGCGATGGTGTTCGGCATCCAGAAGCTGCTCGCCGAGCACCGGTTGCTGACCGAGGCGTTCGCGGCCAAGGGCCGGGAGTTCGCGAACGTGCTCAAGGTGGGACGAACGCAGCTGCAGGATGCCGTACCCATGACGCTCGGCCAGGAGTTCAGCGGGTTCGCGCACACCCTCACCGAGGACTTCGATCGACTCTCCGAAGTCATCCCGTGGCTCAACGAGATCAACATGGGGGCCACCGCGATCGGCACCGGCATCACCGCCGACCCCCGTTACGCCGAGGCGGTGCGTCAGCACCTCGAAGACCTCACCGGGCTGCCGCAGGAGACGGCGCCGAACCTCATCGAAGCCACCTCCGACGCCGGCATCTTCATGACCGTCTCGGGAACCCTCAAGCGCGCCGCGGTGAAGCTCTCGAAGATCTGCAACGACCTGCGGCTGCTGTCGTCGGGGCCGCAGGCGGGGTTCGGGGAGATCTTCCTGCCCGCCCGTCAGGCCGGGTCGTCGATCATGCCCGGCAAGGTGAACCCCGTCATCCCCGAGGTCGTGAACCAGGTCGCGTTCAGCGTCATCGGCGCGGATGCCACGGTCACCGCCGCGGCGGAAGGCGGGCAGTTGCAGTTGAACGCCTTCGAGCCGGTGATCGCGCACAGCATCCTGCAGTCGCTGGTCTGGATGACGAACGCCTGCAAGACCCTGCGGGTGAACTGCGTCGACGGCATCGAGGCGAACCTCGAACGTCTCGAGGAGCAGGTCGGGTCGAGCGTCGGAGTGGTGACGGCGCTGACGCCGTACATCGGCTACGCCGCTGCCGCGAGCCTCGCGCACACGGCCCTCACGACGCACGCCTCGATCCTCGAGCTGGTGCTCGAGCAGGGCCTGATGACCGCCGAGGAGGTGCGCAAGGTGCTCTCGCCCGAGCGCCTCTCCGGCCTCGTCGCCCCGACCGGCGTGATCGATCTGCCCACGCTGCGAGACGCGCCGCAGTGAGACGCCGCGACAGACTCGCTCGCTGAAGCTTCCGTGCAGCGTTCGGTGCGTTTGCGTCGAACTGTTCGCACTGTGAAACCGATGAGGCTCTCGGTCGTGCACATCCGTGCAATCTGGTCGGAACGATGCTCACCTTCTGACGAGCCTCCCTAGCATCTGAGGCGTACTCGGAAACCGGCGCTCGTCGCGCCGCCTCATGCTCGGGGCCCGGGACGCTCACAACGAAGGAGTTGGACATCCGATGAAGACCATGGGAGGCATCAGCAGGATGTGGGGGATGCTCGTCATCGCGCTCGCCCTCGTCCTCGGCGGTGGAACCATCGCCGCCCTCGCGCAGACCGACGGTGGGTCGGTCGACGTGCGCGACACCTTGTTCCCCGATGCGAACGGGCAGATGATCTCCGGTCTCCTCTACGTGCCCTCGACGGCGAACGCCGAGAATCCGGCCCCCGGCATCCTCGCGGTCCACGGCTTCGGCAACTCGCGGGAGACCCAGGATGCCGCGGCGATCGAGCTGTCACGACGCGGCTACGTCGTTCTGGCCATCGACCAGCCGGGCCACGGCCGCAGTGACAACCCCGCGTTCTCAGGGGAGTTCGGCGGACCCGCCTCCCTCGCGTACCTTCGCTCGCTGGCGATCGTCGACCAGGACAACATCGGCCTGACCGGGCACTCGCTCGGCGGGTACGCCATCTCGGCGGCCGCGGCCGCCTACCCCGACGGCTACCAGGCGATGGTGCTGCTCGATTCGAGCCCCGGCCCGGCGGCCGCGCCTGACTTCCCCCGCAACACGCTCGTGGTCATGGGTCAGTGGTCGGAGTTCGCCGAAGCCTTCTGGGGCGCCCCGCCGCGTCAGATCGCCGACAGCGAGGCACTTCAGGCATTCTTCAGCACCGACGACACGATCGTCGTCGACGAGGTCTACGGTTCGTTCGACGACGGCACGGCACGGATGCTCGCCAATCCGCTGACCAATCACCCGGGAACCACGCACGACCTCGACACCACCCAGCACATCATCGAGTGGTTCGCCCAGACGCTCGACGGCGGGCGTGAGGCGCCCGCCCAGGTCTGGTGGGTGAAGGAGGCCGGCACCCTGATCGCGATGGTCGGCGGCATCCTGGCGATCTTCGCGGTCGGCGGACTGCTGCTCGCCACGCCGTTCTTCTCGGCGATGCGCGTCCCGGTCCCGCGGGCTGCCGGCAACCGCTGGGGGGTCCCGTGGTTCGTCGGCGCGGCCGTCGCGACCGCCATCCCCGCGCTGACCTACTTCTGGTTCACCAAGTGGGGCCCTCTGTGGATTCCGGCCGGTCCGATCTTCGGCCAGACGTATGCGACGGCCTTCGCGGTGTGGGCGGTGCTCAACGGCATCATCGGTCTGGCGATCATGCTCGTGGTGCGTGCGATTCAGCGTCGCCGCGGGTCCGCGGCGAAGCTCACCGTCGCCGAGCAGGGTCTGGGAACTCCCGACGGCTTCCGCTGGTCGGTCGTCGGCAAGGGTGCGCTGCTGGCGCTGATGAGCGTCGGGGCGGCGTACCTGCTGGTCGTGCTGTCGAACTGGCTGTTCACGACCGACTTCCGGGTCTACCTCCTCCAGTTCCAGGAGATGAGCGTGGCACGGCTCTCGCTCTACCTGATCTACATGGTGCCGTTCACGCTGTTCTTCCTGCTTCTCGGCTACACGATGCACAATGCGCAGCGTTGGACGGGGCGGCCGTCGACCGTCCGGTCGGAGATGCTGGCGAACGCCATCGTGCTCCCGCTCGGCTTCGTGGTGCTGGAGGCGATCGTCTACATCCCGATGTTCGCCACCGGAGCTCTCGGACTTCCCGGTGAGGGACTGATGGCGATCTTCGGCTACCCGTTCATCCCGGTGCTGTTCGTGGTCGGCCTGCTGTCGACCTACTTCTTCCACAAGACCGGGACGATCTACGCGGGCGCCTTCGCGTCAGCACTGTTCGCCACCTGGAACATCGTCGGCGGGACCGCCATCCAGTCCGACATCGACGACGGCACCGGCCTCGCCCAGGTGCTGCGGATCGCGATCCCGGTGATCCTCACCGTCGTCTTCGTCATCATCGCGATCCGGCTGCGCGGGCGGGCCGGCCGCGACGGTTCGCCGGTGACCACAGAGCCGGCGGAGACGGTCGCGACGCGCGGCTGAGGCGCATCGCACCGTGAGGCGCCGGAGTCGATCGAGACTCCGGCGCCTTCTCGCGTGTAGCGTGAAACGGGTCACCAGAACGGTGACGGGAGGAGCCCCGATCATCGTCCCCTTCAGAACGGTGGTCCGATCACCGTCCCTCATCCCCGCCGCCGGAGTCTCCCTCTCGGCGTTCGTGCTCTTCGGGTTGTTCGACACGCCGATCCAGCACGCGGTCGGCATCCCGTTGCTGGCGGCGTCGCTCATCGCGGCGATGCTCGTCGACCGCGAGCTGGGCAAGGATCTCGTGCTCATCGGGGTCGGCATCGGCATCGTCGCGACGACGAGCGTCGAAGCGGATGTCTCCTGGCCCTCGTTCATCCGGATCGGCATCGTGCTCTCGCTCGCGGTCGCGGTGCCGTTCGTGCTCGACCGGTTCCTCTACCGGCGGCAGGTGATCCGCTTTCCCTGGCGGTCGCGCGAGAAGAAGTCGCGCCTCGAGATCGGCTACCTGGTGGCGGTACCGCTGCTGGGCTACCTGATCCTGCCGTTCTACTTCATCCGCTCGGGCGCCTACCTCAACTGGCCGCCGCTGGAAGACGGGGGCGAGTTGCTGCGGTTCTTCGTCGGCGTCAACGCGGTCGGCACCTGGGACGAACTGTTCTTCATCTGCACGGTGCTCACGCTGCTGCGGCGGCACTTCCCGCTCTGGCAGGCGAACCTGCTGACGATGGTAATCTTCGTGTCGTTCCTCTGGGAGCTCGGCTACCGGGAGTGGGGACCGCTGCTGACGATCCCGTTCGCGCTGCTGCAGGGCTACCTGTTCGCGAAGACGAGGTCGCTCGGCTACGTGCTCGCGGTGCACCTGCTGTTCGACGCGCTCGTGTTCCTGGCGATCGTGCACGCTCGCAATCCCGACTGGGCGCCGATCTTCTTCCTGTACTGAGGGTCAGGTCTCCCGCACGACATCCCCGGGTGTCTTGTCGGGCCGCCAGCCGCGCCAGGTCGGCGCGCGCAGCTTCCCGTCGGCGGTGACCTCGGCGTACTCGACTTCACCGACGAGTTTCGGCGTCACCCAGTGGGCATCCCGCGCGTCGGCGGGCGGCACGCCGATCAGCGGCGACGTCTCGCGCGCCATCCTGTCGAGTCTCGCGCGGAGGTCGCCGAGCTGGTCGTCGGTGAACCCGCTGCCGACCCGCCCCACGTACTCGAGGCCGTCGGCTCCGGGGATGCCGACCAGCAGCGATCCGACGGTGTCGGCGCGCGCCCCGTTGCCCGGACGCCAGCCGGCGACGACGACCTCCTGCGTGAGCGTGTGCTTGATCTTCAACCAGTCGCGCGACCGCCGTCCGAGCCGGTACGGAGAGGATGTCCGCTTCGCGATCACCCCTTCGAGACCGAGCCGACGGCTCGTCGCAACGGCGGCGTCGAGGTCGGTCCCGGCGTCCGGGGGGACGCGCACCACGCCCGCATCCCGCACGGCCTCGCGCAGCAGGGCGCGGCGCTCGCGGTAGGGCCTCGAGGCGAGCGAGACGCCGTCGCGGTCGAGGATGTCGAACACGAAGAACTCGACGCCCTGGACCTTCCGTGCCCGCTCCACATCCCGTGGGGCGGTGAGTCCCGATCGGGTCTGCAGCAGTCCGAACGACGGGCGGCCCTCCCGGTCGAGCGCAACGATCTCGCCGTCGAGCACGACGTCGCCCTCGGCCGCGTCGGCGAGCTGCTGCAGTTCGGGATAGGTCGCGGTGAAGTCGAGTCCGTTGCGGGAGCGGAGGCCCACCTCACCGGCGCGCACGGTCGCGATCGCCCGATAGCCGTCCCACTTCATCTCGTAGACCCAGTCGTCATCGCGTGGAAAGGTGTCGAGCTTCGAGGGGGTCGCGAGCATCGGGTGCACGGTGCCCGCGGCGTTGATGCGCCCGCCGACGACCGACTTGCCGCGTTTGAGCCCGCGCCGCGGCTCGGTGCCGATCTTCTTCCACGACCCGGAGGCGCTGCGAGCCTTCGACGCGGCGATGCTGTCGGGGTCGTCCCAGTCGACGGGCTGCTGATCCTTCATCAGGTGCAGCAGCCAGTTCTTGCCCGGGGCCTTGTCGGTCCCCTTCTCCGTCTGGATGAGGGCCAGCCGGCGCGACCCGTGCTTCTCGCCGTGGATCGTGACGATCACCTCGTCGTCGCGCCACTTCTCGAGGTCGTACAAGCCGCGGTCCCAGATCGTCACCGTCCCGGCGCCGTACTCGCCTTTCGGGATCTCGCCCTCGAACTGGCCGTACTCGAGCGGGTGATCCTCGGTGTGCACCGCGAGGTGGTTCTTCCCGGCTTCGGTCGGCACCCCCTTGGGCACCGCCCAGGAGACGAGCACCCCGTCGCGTTCGAGCCGGAAGTCGTAGTGCAGCGCGGTCGCGTGATGCTCCTGGATGACGAACGAGTTGCCCGTCGCACTCACCGCACCGCCCATCGGCTCCGGGGTCTTCGCCCCGTCGCGCATCGAGCGGTACTCGGCCAGTTTCTCGGCGGCCTCCGTGGAGTGCCAGATCTCGCGCTCGAGGTCGGCCGCCGGATCGCCCGTGGTCGCCACCCGTTCCAGCACCTCGTGCATCTCGAGCTGCCGCAGCCCCGGAGCGAGCAGTTCGCGCCAAGTGCGGGGGGCCGCGACGGTCGGGCGCATCCGTCCCCTCAACGAGTAGGGAACGATCGTCGTCTTGTTGCCGTTGTTCTGGCTCCAGTCGAGCAGCACCTTGCCGGCGCGCAGCGTCTTCTTCATGTCGCTGACGACGAGATCGGGATGGTCGGCTTCGAGCAGCCGCGCGAGCTCGTGGGCGACGGCCGAGACCTCCTCGGAGGTCTGTTCGCCGTCGAGCGGGGCGTAGAGGTGGATGCCCTTCGACCCCGAGGTCACCGGGAACGCCTCGAGCCCCATCCCGGTGAGGATGCCGCGCACGAGTTTCGCGACCTCGACGCATTCGGGCAGCCCCGCGCCGTCCCCGGGGTCGAGGTCGAGCACCAGGCGGTCGGGATTCTGCCGCGCACCCCCTTTGCCAAATCTCCACTGCGGCACGTGCAGCTCCAGGCTCGCCTGCTGCGCCATCCACGCCAGCGTCGCGAGGTCGTTCACGAGCGGGTAGCTGTTCACGTGGTCGGAATGCTGGATCTCACGCCGCGGGATCCAGGTCGGGGCCGAGTCGGGCAGATTCTTCTCGAAGAACACCGTGCCCGGTTTCGCGTCCGTGCCGACGCCCTCGACCCAGCGCTTGCGGGTCACCGGGCGATTGCGGGCGTGCGGGATGAGCACGTCGGCGACCCGGGTGTAGTAGTCGAGCACCTCGGCCTTCGTGGTGCCGGTCTCGGGGTAGAGCACCTTCTCGAGGTTCGTGAGTTTCAGGCGGTGTCCGCCCACGCTCACGATCTGCTCGGTCTTCTGCGCCATAGCCCCAAGCTAGTTGCGCGCAAGAGTGTCGAAAAAGACGTTCAAGAACGGAAGGATGAGCGCATGCGCTCCATCTGGAAGGGTTCCCTCAGCTTCGGGCTCGTCAACGTGCCCGTGAAGTTGTACTCCGCCACCGAGGATCACGACGCCGCCCTGCATCAGGTGCACGACGAAGACGGCGGGCGCATCCGCTACAAGCGCGTGTGCGAGATCGACGGCACGGAGGTCACCTACGAGCACATCGCGAAGGCGTACGTCGACGGTGAGCAGACCGTCATCCTCACCGACGAGGATTTCGCCTCGCTCCCGGTCGAGCGCAGCAAGGACATCGACGTCGTCGAGTTCGTGCCGACCCACCAGATCGACCCGATCATGTTCGGCAAGCCGTACTACCTCGCCCCCGACTCGAAGTCGACGAAGGCCTACGTGCTGCTGCGACGCACGCTCGAGGACTCCGACCGCACCGCGATCGTGAAGTTCGCGCTCCGGCAGAAGACCCGCCTCGCGGCGCTGCGGGTGAAGGACGACATCCTCGTGCTCCAGTCGCTGCTCTGGGAGGACGAGGTGCGGGAGGCCCGGTTCCCGGAACTCGACGAGACCCCCAGCATCTCGGCCGCGGAGCTGAAGATGTCGCGCGCGCTCGTCGATTCGTTCGCGAGCGACTTCGAGCCCGAGAAGTTCACCGACGACTACCAGGAGCAGTTGAAGACCCTCATCGAGGCGAAGCTGGATGCCGGCGACGCCTACGACACCGAGGCGACCTTCGGGCGCGAGACCGAGGAGGGCGGCGAGGTGCTCGACCTGATGGAGGCGCTGCGCCGCTCGGTGGAGCAGAAGCGCGGCGGTGCCGAGGAGTCCAAGCCGGCCGCGAAGAAGAAGCCGGCCGCGAAGACGAAGGCGTCGTAGCCGCTTCCGCCGGTTGCTCAACCAACGGATTCGACTATGCGCCGCCGAACCGCTCGGTGCGAATCGTCCCCGGCTGGTGGCCGAGTTCGATGAGCCACGAGGCGACGGCTTCGACGAACGGCGTGGGACCGCAGACGTAGGTGCGCTCCAGGGTCGCGGGGTCGGGGATCGCGAACGCGAGCGTGTCCTTCGTCAGACGTCCGGGGGTGCTCGGCCAGCCGTCCGGAGCCGACCGGGTGTAGACGCGGTCGACCCGCAGACCCGATGCCGCCAGCGCGGTGAGCTCGGCGTCGAAGAACTGGTCGACGGGGGTGCGCACGCTCGACAGCAGGCGGAAGTCCGCCATCCGCCCCGCCTCCGCAGCCGACTCGGCGATCGCGATGAGCGGCACGATGCCCGACCCGCCGCCGATCAGCTGCACGGCGCCGGTCGTCGCGCCGAACCCCTGCGGCTTCCAGACGAAGTACGCGCCCAGCGGGCCGTGCACCTCGAGCGGATCGCCGACGCGCAGCTCCTGCGTGAGGAACGGCGAGACCTCGCCGGTGGGGATCGTGTCGACGGCCAGCACGACGCGCGAGGAGGGACCGTACGACGCGATCGAGTACGACCGGCTCGCCTGGTAGCCGTCGGGGGCGGTCAGCCGGATGTCGAGATGCGATCCGGCGTCGTTGCCCGGCCAGCCGGGCACGTCGAGCACGATCCGCTTGGCGGTCGGCGTCTCGTCGAGGATCTCGGTGACGGTGCCGGTGAGCCAGGCGGGTCGGATGCGGGTCACCACCGGCGGGTCACCAGTAGCGCTCTTCGGTCCAGGGGTCGCCGTGCATGTGGTAGCCGTTCTGCTCCCAGAAGCCCGGCTCGTCGTCCTCCATCATGACGAGCCCGCGCACCCACTTCGCGCTCTTCCAGAAGTACAGTGCAGGCACGAGCAGCCGGGCCGGGCCGCCGTGCTCGGGGTCGAGCGGCTCACCCTCGGCCTCCGTCGCCACCCACGCCTTGCCGTCGAGCAGGTCCTCGAGCGCGAGGTTCGTCGTGTAGCCGCCGAAGCTGTGCACCATCACGTAGTCGGCGCTGGTCTCGACGTTCTCGAACAGGCGGTCGAGGCTCACCCCGCGCCAGTCCATGTCGAGTTTCGTCCAGTGCGTGACGCAGTGGATGTCGACGGTCACGTCCTCGACCCCGAGCGCGAGCAACTCGTCCCAGGTCCATTTCGTGACGCCGTTCTCGGTGCGGATCGAGAACGACCACTCCTCGGTCGGCACGTCGGGCGTCGGTCCCGCCGACAGCACGGGCCAGTCTTCGACGAGGGACTGCCCGGGGGGAAGCCGAGGGTCGCGCTCGCGACCGCGACCGGTGAATCCGCGCGTGATGAACGACATGTTCAGACGCTACAACGCTCAGTGGTTCCTCAGCGTCGAAATCGGGTCGGCCGTGCGCCGACCCGAGTAGCCCGACATCCCGAGTTCGATCCCCGGCTCGCCGGCATCTACAGCCCCTTGCCGCCGGTGACGGGCACGATCGCGCCCGACATGTAGGAGTTCTGCGGGTCGGCGAGGAAGACGTACGCGTGGGCCAGTTCGGCGGGCTGCCCGGCTCGCCCGAGCGGGGTGTCCTGCCCGAACGTCTCCACCTTGTCCGGCCACGACGTCGCCGGGATGAGCGGGGTCCAGATCGGGCCGGGGGCGACGGCGTTGACGCGGATGCCCTTCGGGCCCAACTGCTGCGCGAGGGCCTTCGTCATCGCGACCTGCGCTGCTTTGGTCATCGCGTAGTCGATGAGCTCGGGCGACGGGTTGAAGCCCTGGATGGAGGAGGTGGTGATGATCGACGACCCCGGCTTCAGGTGCGGGATCGCCGCGCGGGCGGTCCACATCGGGGCGTACAGGTTCGTCTCGAAGACGCGGGAGATCTCCTCCGACGGGATGTTCTCGAGCCCGTCGTCGCGGTTCTGCTGATACGCGGCGTTGAGGACGAGGATGTCGATCCCCCCGAGTCCGTCGACGACCTGCTGCACGAGGTCGGTGCACTGCTGCTCGTCGCGCACGTCGCCGGGCAGTCGCAACGCGATGCGCCCGGCCTGCTCGATCCAGCGCGCGGTGTCCGCGGCATCCTCCTCTTCGTCGGGAAGGTAGGAGATCGCGACGTCGGCGCCCTCGCGCGCGTAGGCGATGGCGACGGCGCGACCGATCCCCGAATCGCCGCCGGTGATCAGAGCCCTCATGCCCGAGAGGCGTCCGGTGCCGACATAGGTCGCCTCACCGTGGTCGGGAGCCGGATCGGTCGCCGAGGTCAGTCCGGGCTGCGGCTGCTCCTGACGGGGGAAGTCGTCGCTCGGGTAGCGGGTCAGCGGATTGCGGTCGGTCGTGGTGGTCATGCCTTCCGGTCTACGTGGGCCGGGCGCGGAGCTGAAGGGGTTGCCGTCTCGGGCGCATCGAGCTAGCCCGCGGGCCGGTCATAATGATCTCCAGGAGCTGGGAGACATCATGGGCAAGATCCTCTACGGGAACATGAAGGCGGAGATCGAACTCGACGACCGGGCGATGGCGCACCTGCAGGCGGTCGTGGCGACGAAGCTCCGCCGGGGCGAGGGGTTCTTCCTCAACTGGCGCGACGACCCGGCCGTCGGCGACGGGCGCAGTGCCGCCTGGATCGGCCCGAATGTGCCGCTGTTCTTCAAGTACTACGGCAGCAAGCCGATCGAGCTGCGGCGGGACTGGCTCGAGGCGATGACGATGGGCGCCAACTCCAACGGCGGGCTCCTGCTCGGCGAGGAGCCCTCGCTGTCGTCGCCGATCGCGACGCAGCCCTAGCCGCGCCCGCCGCGCGCGGCTCGGCCCTTCGCGTCGTTCTGCAGCTCCCGAGCCGCCGCGATGTCGGCGTTGCGCTGACGACGCAGCATCCGGATGCGCCGGGTGTCGCGCACCGGAAGGTCGAGCGAGCGCGCGACGTCCTCGCCCTCGGCGATCTGCTGCAGCCGCGTGATCTCGGCGTCGAGTTCGACGCCCGCGACGAGGGCGGCGTTGGTCGCGTAGAGCCACAGCAGTCCGACGATCACACCGCCGAGCGAGCCGTACACCGCGCCGTGGTCGACGAAGACCGCGTAGAGCGCGACCCCGCCGGTCACGACGATCCAGAACAGGATGGCGAAGCTCGACCCGACGCTCACCCAGCGCCGCTGCGGCCGCACGACGTTCGGGGTGAAGGTGTAGAGCACGGCGACGAAGAGCACCGCGAACGCCAGGAGCACCGGCCAGCGCAGCACCGCCCAGACGGGCCAGTCGCCCGGCCCGAAGAGCACGGTGATGACGATCGCGCCGAGCAGGTCGAGCAGCAGCGCCACGAGGATCATCCGTCCGCGGAAGGCCCAGAACGGGCGACCCTCCTCGACCTCGAAGACCTTGTTCGTGGCGCGCCCGAACGCGGTCGCGTATCCGGATGTCGTCCAGATCAGCAGGAGGAGCGCGATCGTCAGCGCGACGTACGGGTTGTTCAGACTCAGCAGTTCGCGCAGCAGACCCTCGAGATCGCGGGTGGCCTGGTCGGGAAGCACGGTGTCGAGCACGGCGGCCAGATCGTCGACGGCGCGGTCGCGGTCGTCGAGGATCGCGAACACCGACACGAGAGCGAGCGATCCGGGCAGCAGCGCGAGCAGCGCGAAGAAGGTCAGCGCGGCGGCGGAGTCGATGCCGTCGTGGCGCATGAACCCGTGCCAGGCGCGGCGCACCGCCATCTGCCAGCGGACGGGGGTGCGCTCCGTGCCGGTCATTCGGGAGATCCGCGCAGCGCGACGGGGAGCACGATCCACAGCGCCACCGTGAGCGCCAGCGTCGCCCCGCCCGCGATGAGCGCGGCCGAATGGTCGACCACGACGTCGAAGATGAGGAAGACGGTGCCGCCGAGGGTGAGCGCGATCGCCGCGAGCGCGAGGCGCAACAGGATGTGGGCCGCGCGCACGATCTCCGGCTTCGCGCCGCGCCGGAAGAGCGCGCGATGCAGGGCGACGGGCGAGAGCGCGAGGATCGTGGCGAGGGCCGCCGTCACCACGAGGGTGAGGTAGACCCCGACCTGGGCGGGACCCAGATCGGTGAACGCCGGCTGGAAGGGAATGGTCAGGAGGAAGCCGAGAAGGATCTGCGTGCCGGTCTGGGTGACCCGCAGCTCCTGGAGGATCTCGTCCCAGTTGCGCGCGATGCGTTCGTCCTCGGTCTCGCCAGTCGCCATGCCCAGATGCTAGGGGGCACGATGCGTCAGCTCGCGGGTCTTGTCAACCCGCTGCCGATCGTGCTGGGTGCGGGGGAGTGTGGGACGCATGACCACCATCGAGAAGAGCATCGACGTCGACGTCCCGATCAGCGTCGCGTACAACCAGTGGACCCAGTTCGAGGACTTCCCGCACTTCATGGGCGGCGTCGAGTCGATCACGCAGGTCGATGACACCCACCTGCACTGGAAGGTCTCGGTGGGTGGCGTCGACCGCGAGTTCGACGCGGAGATCACCGAGCAGCACCCCGATGAGCGCGTCGCCTGGAAGAGCACGAGCGGCCCGGAGCAGGCCGGCGTCGTGAGCTTCTACCGCGTGGCCGACGCCCAGACGCGGGTGACGCTGCAACTCGACTGGGAGCCGGAGGGCGTGGTCGAGAACGTCGGCGCCTTGCTTCAGGTCGACGACCTGCAGGTCTCCCGCGACCTGACGAGGTTCAAGGACCTCGTCGAGTCCCAGGGCTACGAGACCGGTGCCTGGCGCGGCGACGTCGACCGTGCGCCGGACGCGACGGGCCGCTGACCGCGGAGTCGCTGACCCACAGAGTCGCTGACCCACAGAGTCGCTGACCCACAGAGTTCGGGGCGCCCGCCCTCCCAGCGGGCGGGCGTCCCGGCGTTTCCGCGGCGGGAACCGCCCACTATCCTGACGGGGTGTTCGACCATCACCAGCAGGTCTCGGGCGAACCCGTCGACGAGGCCGAGCGTCTCGATCGTGCGCTCGGCGACCGCGATTGGACGATCCCGGCACCGGGCTCGGTGTCCTCCGTCTTCGAGGCTCCGAGCGGGAGCCTCGCCGTGGTCTCCCTCGGGGATCCGACGCGGCCGCGCGTCGTGCTCGTTCCGGGAGTCTCGGGATCGAAGGAGGACTTCGTCCTCATGCTCCCGTTGCTCGCCGCCGCGGGGTACTACGTGCAGACCTTCGACATGGCGGGCCAGTACCAGTCGGGTGCGGCCGGACCGCCGCGCGGACGCCGTTTCGACTACGACCTCTTCGTGGACGACCTCGTCGCGTTCCTGGAGGGCGGCGCACCCGCCCACCTGCTCGGGTACTCGTTCGCCGGAACGATCGCGCAACTGGTCCTCGTGAAGCGCCCCGACCTCGTCCGCAGCCTCACCCTCCTCGCCACGCCTCCGGAGCCGGGCAACGGCTTCCGCGGGGTGCGCGGCCTGGGACCGTTCACGTTCCTCGCGGGCGGGCGGATCGGGGCCGCGCTGATGACCTGGGGCATCCGCACCAACAAGAACCACGTGCCACCGCTGCGGCTGGAGTTCGTGCGGATGCGGTTCGACTTCACGAGTCGGCGCAGCATGGAGGACATCATCCGCTTGATGAAGCGCGCGCCCGATCTGCGAGACGCGGTGGCCGCCTCGCCGATCCCCAAGCTGGTCGCCGTCGGGTCCCACGATCTCTGGCCGACCGAGCTCCACGCCTGGCTGGCCGAGCGGATCGGAGCGCGTCTGGTCGTCTACCCGACCGGCCACAGCCCGTGCGAGACCGCCCCGCACCAGCTCACGCGGGACATGGTCGAGCTGTTCCGGTCCGCCGGTTAGGCGACCGCTTCGCGCTGCTCCTCGAGGTAGCGACGCCGAGCCGCCCGCCGCGCCCAGGGCGAGTCCTCCGGCCAGTGGTTGCGCAGCGTCGGGACGATCCACGACAACCGCCGGGTGAATCCCGACCAGGTGGCGAACGGCCGCGCCGAGATGCCGACGACCAGGTCGCGGTCGTAGCGCACCGTCATCCACGGTTTGACGTGCAGGCTCAGGTCGAGATCGTCGTGGATGTCGCGCTCCTCGCGGTGCACCTCCGGACCGATCTCCGTCCACACCTCCCGCCGCATCGCGAAGTTGGAGCCGAAGATCGGCGGATGGCCGAGGTAGATCGTCATCGACCAGTAGAGACCGCCGACCCACCACGACTTGCCGAGGCGACGGGTGATCGGACCGGCGTCGTAGAAGTCGCCCGAACCGGAGACGACCGAGAGGGCGGGATCGCCGTCGAACCGCGCGATCACGCTCGCCAGCCATCCGGGCGGGCACACCGAGTCGGCGTCGATCCGGGCGATCAGGCCGCCGCGTGCGGCATCGAACCCGGCGGAGGAGGCGCGCGGAATCCCCGCGATCGGTTCCCACACGACACGGGCGCCCGCGGCTTCGGCGACGGCCCGCGTGCGGTCGGTCGACCCGTTGTCGACGACGACGATCTCGTCAGGGCGGCGGCTCTGCGCGGCGAGGGAGGCGAGACAGCGCTCCAGCATCTCCGCGTCGTTGCGCGCGGGGATCACGACGGAGACGAGCATCGCCGAAACTCTACGCCCGGCTCACCCTGCGGGAACGCGAAGCGGACGGGCTCTCCACAGGTGCAGGGCCGCGTAGGACCGCCAGGGCGCCCAGAAAGCGCGGGGCGACGGGGTGATCCCGAGGGCGCTCGCGGACTGCTTCAGCACGAGGTCGGTGCCGGGGAACGCATCGGGGTGCCCGAGCGCCCGCATCGCCAGGTACTCGGTCGTCCAGGGCCCGACGCCGGGGAGGGCGAGCAGACGCTCCCGCAGCTCGGCGACCGGCGTCGCGGGGTGGAGGGGCAGCTCACCGCGGGCCACCACCTCGGCGACCCTGCGGATCGCGGCGACTCTCGCCGACGGTCCGCGCAGCACCTCGTCGCCGCGTTCGGCGAGCTGCGCCGCGGTCGGGAAGTCGCCGAAGTGCTCGACGATCCGACCGAGCACGGTGCGCGCTGCGGCGACGGAGACCTGCTGTCCGACGAGCGTGCGGAACAGGGCCTCCTCCGGGTCGGCGCTGCCCGCGATCCGGATGCCGGGCACGGCCGCGACGAGCGGGGCGAGGTCGGGGTCCCGGGCGAGGTGGGTGTCGATGGCGACCGAGTCCGCGTCGAGGTCGAACATCCGCCGCACCCGCGCCGTGAGGGCCGGCAGGTCCGACAACGCCGCGAGTCGCGCGGTGAGTTGCACCCCGGTGCCGGCGAGCGTCACCTCGATCTCGGCGCGACCGCCCGGCAGCCGCAGCGACCGCGCGAATCGGGTGTCGTCGCCCTCCTCGAACCCGCGGATGCCGTGGTCGGCGAAGAACCGGAAGAGGCCGGCTCCGTCGAACGGGGCGCGGGCGGGCAACCGGAGTGTGATCGTGCCCGCGTGGGTCGCGGTGGGCGAGCCGCGCCGTGCGAGGGTGCGCAGCTCGGTCGGCGTGGCCCGGTAGACGGCGGCGATCGTGTCGTTGAACTGGCGCAGCGAGCCGAAGCCGGCGGCGAACGCGATGTCGGTGACCGGCAGGTCGGTGGCGGCGAGCAGGGTGCGGGCCGTCTGCGCGCGGTGGGCCCGGGCGAGGGCGAGCGGGCCCGCGCCGAGTTCGGCCGTCAGCACGCGGGTCACGTGGCGCGGCGTGTAGCCGAGGCGCGCCGCCAGCCCCGGCACTCCCTCGCGCTCGACGACGCCGTCGTGCACGAGACGCATGGCGCGGGAGGCGAGGTCGTCGCGGAGGTTCCAGTCCGGGGACCCGGGCACGGCATCCGGCTGGCAGCGCTTGCAGGCCCGGAGCCCCGCCTCGTGGGCCGCGGCGGCGGTGCGGTAGAACGACACGTTGCCGGGCTTCGGCGTCATCGCCGGGCAGCTCGGTCGGCAGTAGATCCCCGTGGTGTGCACGCCGGCGATGAACTGGCCGTCGAAGCGGGCGTCACGCGAGGCGAGCGCCCCGTAGCGCTCGGCGAACTGCGCCTCCGCGAATCGGGGATCCATCTGCCCAGGTTCGCACGGGCCAGGGACCGTCGTCAGCGGGAATCGGACACGACCGACGCGATTACGCTGTCGACATGACCATGGAGGCCCGGCATCCGCTGGCGTCCCTCGACGGGCTGAGAGCCGAACTCGGCGACGCGCTGCGCACCGACGAGGCCGCGCTGAACGAGGCACGCGCCGACAAGTCGGGCCACGTCGCGGCGACGTTCCCGCTCGCCGTCGTCGAAGCCCGCGACATCGCCGACGTGCAGGCGACGCTCCGCTTCGCGAACGCCCACGGTATCCCGGTCGTCCCACGCGGGGCGGGCACCGGCCTCGCCGGCGGTGCGATCGGCGGCGTGGGGGAGATCGTGCTCAGCACCCGCGCGATGACCCGCATCCTCGAGGTGTCGCTCGACGACGAACTCGCGGTCGTCGAACCCGGAGTCATCAACGCCGACCTCAACGCCGCGTTGCTCGAGCGCGGGCTGTGGTGGGCGCCGGACCCGGCCAGTCGCGCGATCTCGACGATCGGCGGCAACATCGCGACGAACGCGGGCGGGTTGCTCTGCGTGAAGTACGGCGTGACGCGCGAAGCGGTGCTCGGCCTGAAGGTCGTGCTCGCCGACGGTCGACTGATCGAGGTCGGACACCGCACGGTGAAGGGCGTCACCGGGTACGACCTCACCGCGCTCATGATCGGATCCGAGGGGACCCTCGGCGTCATCGTCGAGGCGACGCTGCGGCTGCGGGCACTGCCGAAGGGCACCGCAGTCACCGTGAAGGCGGAGTTCGCCACGGTGGAGCAGGCCGCACGCGCCTCGAGCGTAGTGAGCGCCAGCGGAACGACGCCCGCGATCATGGAGATCCTCGACGCGTCGGCGGTGCGTCAGATCTCCGCCCACCTCGGCGTCGAGCTCGGGTCCGGTGCCGTCATGCTCGCCCAGACCGACGGGGTCGGTGCGGCCGAGGAGGCGGCTTCGATCGCCGCCGTCATCCGGTCGCTCGGCGGCACCGTCGTGCTGACCGAAGATGCCGAGGAGTCGACGCGGCTCTTCGACATCCGCCGGGCCTTCCACCCGTCGCTGGAAGCCCTCGGCACGGTGCTCATCGAAGACGTCGCGGTGCCGCGCAGCGCCCTCCCGGCGATGTTCGCCTCGATCGAGCGGATCTCGGCGAAGTACGGCATCCCGATCCCCACCGTCGCGCACGCCGGCGACGGCAACCTGCATCCCAACTTCGTCTTCAGCGCGCCCGAGGTCGACGGCCATGTCGAGGTGCCCGAGCACGTCTGGGCCGCGGCCGACGAGATGTTCCTCGACTGCCTGCGGCTGGGGGGAACGCTCACCGGCGAGCACGGCGTCGGCATCCTCAAGAAGCGCTGGCTGCGCGACGAACTCGGCGACGACTCGTTCGAGTTGCACCGGCAGATCAAGCGAGTGTTCGATCCTGCGAACATCCTCAATCCGGGCAAGATCTTCTAGCCGCCGCGCGGGGCCCGAATGCGGTCGTGACGCCGGGAATAGGGTGTCCTCACCTCGTGTTATGACCGGTGTATGTCTACCAATCTGAGTGACTCGCGGATGATTCGGCCCACCCTGGTCCCCCGTCCGACGATCGGGCGGCTCCGGCTGCGTCCGACGCGTCGCGGTCGCGGATTCATCGTGGGCATCGTGGACGCGGTCGGGCCTGACACGAACGGGTTCGCCCCGCGCGACCGGGTCGCCTGGCGGGACAGCGGTCAGCACCTCGACGAGCTGATCCTGATCGACCAGGACGACGTGCTCGGCGTCCCCGGCTGGGTGAGCGACGAGAAGGTGGTGTCGTACCTCGGTGCGGGGCTGATCGCACGTGCCCTCGTGCGCACCCGCCCCTTCAGCCGCGGCGAACAGGTGCGCATCGAGTCGCACGATCCGCTCGTCGCCGAGATGACGGCCGCCTGGGCTCGCTCGCTCGGGGCACGCATCGCCGACTCCGCGGAGGTCGCGATCCACGACGATCGGATGGCGCGCCGGCGGGGCATGGGAAGTCACGGGCGCCTGGCGCAGGCCGCGGTCGAGGTGTTCCAGGCGATCCGGGCCGGGGTCTTCGACGACGTCCCGCTGCTTCCCGCCGCCGAGGGGCGATTGGCCGCGTAGCTCCGCCGACGGGCCCGCGTCGAGCCCTAGGCTGACGGCATGGGCTTCCTCCCCGTTCCGTCCGATGACGAGCTGTCGGCCGACGCCCGAGCCGCGGCGAACCGGTTCGGCGACGACCACCCCGGTCCGTTGAACGCCCTCGACCGGGCGCTGCTGAACAACGTCACGGTGTTCGAGTCCTACGTGCGCTGGTTCGACGTGAAGGACGAGCTCGAGGCCCTCGTCGGCGAACGGGCGGTGACGCTCTTCTCGCTCGCGCTCTCCCGTGCCGTGCCGGCGCCCTACCCGACCGCGTTCTTCGAAGGGGTGCTGCGCGACGGCGGCGACGACCCGGTCGACCCGCAGGTGACCGAGGCGGAGTCGCTGCTGCTCGCGTGGGGGCGTGCCGTCGGCGCCGACCCGAGCCGGGTGGCGCCCGAGCTGATCGCCCGCGTCGAGGCGACCTTCACGACCTCGACCCGCGCGGTGCTCGCCGGCTACGCGGGGCTCATGTTCGCCGTCTGCATCTTCTCCCTCGTCGCCCAGATCGACCCTGAGACCCGCTGACCCGGCGCCTCGAACCCGCATGATCACCGGAACCCTCGTGGTGCTCGTCTTCGCGGCGCTCGCCGTCGTCGCCCTCCAGGTGATGGATGCCGTGCTCGGCTCGCTCGATGCGGCGTCCGTGCGCGACACCGACGAACCCGACGCGGTGACCCGCACTCGGTTCCGCGAGCTGTTCTGGACCCTCGCGGTGACCGCGACCCTCGCCGTCATCGTCGCGTTCGGCGTCGCCGGCGCAGCGCGTCTGGTCTTCGACGACGAGGAGGTCGCCGCCGGAGTGGGGGTGCTCGTCGTCTCCGCCGTCGGCGCCTTCGCCGTCGGAATGGTCGGCGTGGTCGCCATCCTGCGCCGGGAACGTCCGACCTACGCGCGTCTGCGCCGGGACCTGCGCGACCGCTCGACCTTTACCGTCACGCCCGAGGAGCTCGCCGAACTCGAGGGCCGCCTCGACCGCGCCGACCGGCTGCGCGCGCGGCGACCGCGGGCCGCGACGGGCCTGCGCATCGTCGGACTCGCGCTCGTGCTGGCCGTGGCGGTCGTCGTCGTCGTGGACGGCGCGGCGGCCGACGGGGTGCTGTGGGGGCTCGTCGGCGGTGCGCTGCTCGAGATCGTCGCGTTCGTGATCGCCCTCCGGGTGAGTGCGATCAAGCGCGTGCGGGTCGAGGGCGTGCTCGAGCAGCAGCGGGACGAAGTGGTCGGGATGCTCGAGCGGGCCCGCATCCCGCAGCGCGGCCAGGTGCCCGGCCTGCGCGACCGCGTCGCACGGGCGCTCGCGATCCTGCGCGAGAAGCAGCGCTGACGCAGCTCGGCCACGCGGTATCGATAGATTGTCACCCATGGCGCAGGCGACACCTCCCGAGAACTCCGCGACCGCGACGGTGACCGCGCACGCGGCCCAGAACCAGACGGTGCACCTGCCGCAGCAGGCTCCCGCGGAGGTGCAGGCGGCGACCGCCACCACCCCGCAGCTGATCTTCGACACCGACCCGCGCAAGCGCAACGGTCTCCTTGCCGCCGTCATCGTGTCGGGGGTCGTGCTCGGCATCGCGCTGCTGCTCGTCGTCGGCTACTTCCTGCTCTTCATCGGCCCCGGGCTGAGCTTCATCGGCGCGATCCTCGCCCTCATCCCGCTCGCCATCGTGCTGTTCGGCGTCTACTGGATCGACCGCTGGGAGCCCGAGCCGCGGCTGCTGCTGATCATCGCGTTCCTCTGGGGCGCGACGGTCTCGATCGTGATCGCACTCATCGCGGACGTCGGCACGTCGTACCTCTACGCCGCGGCGGGAGCCGACCAGAACTGGACGGTCTTCCTGCAGAGCGTCGTGCAGGCCCCGATCGTCGAGGAGGGCGGCAAGGGCCTCGGCATCCTGCTGATCTACCTGGTCGCCCGGCGCTACTTCGACGGACCCGTCGACGGCATCGTGTTCGCGGCGCTGGTCGGGGGCGGATTCGCGTTCACCGAGAACATCCAGTACTTCGCCATCCAGATCGCCGAATCGGGGCGTCTGGACTTCGCCGTCGGCGAGATCTTCTTCATCCGCGGCATCCTGTCGCCGTTCGCGCACGTGATGTTCTCGGCGTTCACCGGATTCTTCATCGGGCTCGCCGCACGCAAGGGCACCGCGCTCGGCGGCATCCTGTTCTTCTTCGTGGGGCTGATCCCGGCGATCCTGCTGCACGCGTTCTGGAACGGCGTGCTGTTCTTCATCTACGACTTCTACGCGTACTACGTCGTCGTGCAGGTGCCGCTGTTCGCGATCGCGGTGCTCGGGGTGATCCTGTTGCGCCGCCGCGAAGCGAAGATGACCCAGCTACGGCTCGGCGAGTACGCCGCCGCCGGCTGGTTCAACGGCGCGGAGGTGAACACGCTGGGGACCGCGGCGGGTCGTCGTCAGGCGAAGGCCTGGGCGCGCCAGCGCGGTCTCGGCGCCGTGATGAAGGAGTACATCAAGGACGCCACGCACCTCGCGTTCACTCGCAACCGCATCGTGTCGGGTCGCGACCGCATCGGCTCGCAGGCCGACGAGGCGCTGCTGCTGGCTCAGGTGTCGGAGTCGCGGGCCCGTCTCGCGGCGGCCGTCCCGGTGGTCGCGACCGCGTCGGCGGCCCCTCCGCCGCCTCCCGCGGCCTGAGGTCCGGCTCAGCCGTTCCCCGAGAACGTCGAGACGATGTCGGCGACGAAGCTCCATCCCCAGATGAGGGCGGCGACGACGATCAGGATGATCGCGCCGACGCTGACCCCGCGCTTGAGTCGAGCCCCCTGGGGCGCGACGATGTTCGCGGCGAAGGGCGCGGCGACGCGGTCGTCCTGGTAGCGGTCACTCTGGGTGAGGGTCTTCGTGCCGACGGTCTCCACGATGCGGAACAGCCGCTCGTACACCGCCGGCTGGGCGGCCGGGAACGCCGTCGAGGAGTAGACGAACATCCAGTCGTCGACGATCTCGACGTCGAACGGGGCGGCGTTGTCGATGAGCAGCGCCATCAGGTCGGGCGTGAAGACGTAGAGCGCATCCCGTTCATACTCCGCCGGGCAGTACAGCGTGAAGTACCGGTCGAAGTCGCCCTCGAGGGAGAGGATCTGCCTCTTGTCGAAGGACGCCGGGAGGTTCGTTCCTCCGAAGAGCCCGTTGTTCGCCCGCGAGTCCAGCACCATGTGCGGCAACTTCCGGTCGAGCTTGATCGCCAGGAACCCCCAGGTGCGGGTGCTGCGGCTCTTGCCCGACCCGGTCGTGTAGCGATAGTTGCCGAAGTCCAGGAAGCGGCCCTCGGTGGTGCGGAAGTGCTCGATCGCCGCGCGGCTGTCGCCGATCTGGAAGATCGCGCCCGGGTAGCTCGGGGCGCCGTCGGCGGGGGAGAAGGTCATCCCGTTGGCGCGGGCGAAGCGGTCCATCCGCAGCCAGCGTCCCCATTTTCCGCCACCGGCGATCGCGACGCGCACGATCGCGACGCCGACGAGCACCAGACCGCCGAGGAAGGCGACGAGCACGATGAGCGAGAACGGGTTGTTGTCACCGAGCCCCGAGGTCAGGAACGCGACGATGCCGCCGACCACCGGGGCGACCACGGTGAGCCCGACGACCCCGACCACGACGGCGACGATTATCGTCTGCGCCGACATGCTCGCCCAGCTGACCCCGGACGCCCGCGCCTGCGACCGGTACGCGGAGACCTCCTGCGGGGTGGGAGCGGTCAGCAGTGGCGAGTAGTCGACGACACGGGCGGCCATCTGCCCATTCTGCCCCGGCCTGCGGGGCGACCCGCCCCACACAGACTCATCGCCCAGTGGCGGGTCACTGACTCCGGCTCTTCTGGGCGATGAGTTGTCCTGCCTCCAGGGTGCACCCGGCGGCGCGCCCCGTCAAGGGCGGGATCGGACGGTGACGTTCAGAGCGCGAAAATGTACAGCACGGCGGCGACCGCGAATGCCGTCGAGGCGACACCGACGGTCGCGGTGATGATGATCAGCGCGAGTTCGCGTCGCGAGGTCTGCGATGTCGTGGTCATGGGGTCCTCTCCGTGAACGGTCCCCAGACATCCGGTGTGTGGATGTTCGGAGCCCTGCGGCTCCCAGCTCGGTTTCGACCGTAAGCGGTGGGCTCGACGCCGCGAGGGGCGTTGACTTTGCGCCCCGAGGGGGCTATCCCTGCACGCAGCTCCCGGACGAGACCGATGAGGACAGCCCCGGAGCGGCGGATGCCACCGGCCCGAGTTCGCGGTTCGTCATCGCGTAGCCGAGTTCGGGGTCGTCGGCGTTGCGGGCGAAGACGACGCCGGCCACGCGTCCGTCGGTGGCGAGCAGGGGTCCGCCCGAATTCCCGGGCTGCACGACCGCGGCGATCGTGTAGACCTCGCGCTCGGTGCGCGACGCCCCGTAGATGTCGGGGATCGGTTCCGACGACACGGCGAGCACCTGGGCGGCGCCGCGGGTGAACGGTCCGCCGTAGGGGTAGCCCTGCACGACGGCGTCCGCCCCGGTGACGAGGGCGGTCGAGAGGGACAGGGGAGCCGCGCCGAGTCCGTCGACGGCGACGACGGCGAGGTCGTCGACGGGGTCGAGGTAGACGACGCGGCCCTCGAGGGTCTGACCGTTCGGGGCCTCGATGATCGGCTGGTCGACACCGGCGACGACGTGGGCATTGGTGACGATCCGGTCGGGCGCGACGACGAACCCAGTTCCGGTCTGGTTCTGGCCGCAGGCGTAGGCCGTGCCGCCGATCCGCACGACGGACTGCGCGGCGAGGCTGAGCGGGTCGGTGTCGGTCGGAACGTCGGGGATCCCCGGAGAGACGACGATCCCGCCGAGTGCGTCGCCGATCGCCGGGATCCCCTCCTCGAGCACCGCGGCCCGCACCCGGGCGAGCAGCGCGTCGACCGGCGGCGGTGTGACCGCGTCGATCGCCCGCACGACGTAGGAACCGGAGATCGCCTGGCTGAAGAGCGGCACGCCCATGGATCCCACGCCGCCGGCGACGAGGGAGAGCACGAGCGCCGCGATCGCACCGTTGGTCGCCGCGCCCGCGAGCCGGCTGCCGAACCCGATCTCCTCGCGTCGATCCCGGATGCCGCGCCCGATCCGGCTGCCGAGCGCATGGCCGCCGAACAGCAGGCTGAGCGAGACGGCGACCACCGCCCCCACCCGCCACAACGGGTCGGGCACCACGGCCGAGAGCAGCGGGATCGCGAGGAACGCCGCGACGCCGCCCGCGACGACCCCGAGGACCGCACCCAGGCTGCGGGCGAAGCCGTTGCGCAGGCCCTCGCCGATGAACACCAGCATCGTGAGCACGAGCAGCAGGTCGAGGAGTCGGGCGGCGATCATCGCGTTCCAGTCTGAAGCACGCGGCGGCTTCCGGGGATCATGCTGCACGCTCGCGCTCTCAACCCCGACTATCGACGACCTATTGCGATATATCGGAACATGTCGTATTCTGGGATCGACCACAAGACCGTCCGCATCGGACGGCAGGCAGTTGGGAGAAACCCCATGCACCGCATGAACATGAATCACGATCGAGGCCTCCGTCAGGGAGCCCAGCCCACCCCGCGCTTCCGCGGCGGACCCCACCCGGGAGCCGACTACATGGGTTTCCTCGGCGGCCCGGCGTTCGGCCCCCGCGGCTTCGGCGGACGAGCCCGCAAGGGGGATGTCCGCAGCGCGATCCTCTCGCTCCTCGGCGAGGGGCCCACGAACGGCTACGGCCTCATCAAGGCGATCCAGGCCAAGAGCGAAGGCGCGTGGCGCCCGAGCCCGGGCTCGGTCTACCCGACGCTTCAGCAGCTCGTCGACGAAGGGCTCATCGCCCCCACGTCGGAAGGCGCCCGGGCCGAGTACACGCTCACCGACGAGGGCCGCGCCCACGTCGAGGAGAACCAGGACGAGATCGCGGCCGCCTGGACGCAGTCCCGCAACCCGTGGAAGGAGCAGGGTGACCTGCTCGCCGCCGCGCGGAAGCTGGCCGGCGTCGTGCGCCAGGTCGCGTCCGAGGGCACGACCGAGCAGCGGGCGAGCGCCGCCGCCAAGCTCGACGACCTCCGCCGTGAGCTCTACCGGATGCTCGGCGAGTAGCACCGCCGACTCGATCACACCGGCGCCCGCCGTGGGGAGACCTGCGGCGGGCGCCGTCGCGTCGGCTCGATCGGCGCACCGGGCGCCCCCGTTCGAGGGGGATGGACGGGGTATGCCGCCGCCGCTACCGTCGGAGTCGACGAGAGGGCGCCCGTGGATCAGGGAACGGCGCCGGATCCCTCGATGTGGTCGTTGCGATCGCGAGGGCCGGCACATGCGGTCAGTCACCGGTGCCTCGACATGCAGCGCGCGGCGCGACCGCGGTGCCTGTTCGGGCGATTGTTCGGCTTCGATCCGCTTCATCCGGATGCCGTGGCCTGGTATCGGGGTGCGCTCGACGAGCGCCGCGTCGGCCGCATCCTGTCCGAACTCGGCCGCGAATGGCGCGTGCTGCACGCCGTGCCCCAGGGGGAGGGCGCGACCGACATCGCCCATCTCGTCATCGGTCCTCCCGGCGTGCTCGCCATCACCTCCGGCGTGCACTCGGGAATCGCGTCGGCCGAAGCGGAGGCCCGCCTCGCCTCGCGGTCGCTGACCCGCGCGACCGGTTCCCCGATCGTCGCCCAGGCGATCATCGTCGCCGAGGAGCCGACGAGCCTCCCCGCGTCCGACTCGAAGGTCGCCGTCGTGTCGGCGGGTCGGCTCCTGCGGCACCTGCGGGCCCTTCCGGCGGCGTTCGGCCCCGATCTCGTCGCATCTGTCGCCCGCGCGGCGGAGGAGTGGACGACCTGGCGCCCGTTCAGCGTCGACGCCGCCCACACGGATCCCGACGACGCGTTCCTCCACCTCCACGCCGAGGTCACCCGGGCGCGAAGGCGCAGGACCCTCTGGCAGTCCGTCGGCCTCGTGACCTTGACGGCCCCGGTCCTCGTGATCGTCGCGAACCTCTTCTTCTAGCGTCGTTCTCGAGGCCACACCGGCCGTCGATCCGGGGGTTGCCTCCGCGGGGTCTGTCCCTAAGATGGGGGACATGACGGTCGCATTCCCGACGACCGGCATGACGAGTCCCCCGCTCGACCCCGCGCCCCGTTCTGCGACCGGCGCGTGCTCCGCGTGCGGCACGCGTGCCGCGAATCCGCTCGAGCCCTTCTGCGCGCACTGCGGCACCCGGGTCGCGGTCTCGGTCCGTGGGCGCACGGCGTCGATCGCCGCCACCCGGTCACTTCAGTTCGCGCTCCTCGCGGTGCTCACCAACATCCTCGTCGGCGGCACCTCCTTCGGCGTCGTCTACCTGCTCTCGGATGCCGCCCGGCTCACCGAAGCCGCGCTCGGGCTCGAGGCGCTGCGCCTCGTTCTCGTCGGCGTCCTGCTCGCCCTGGCGATCCGATTCGGCATCCGCGGTCTGCGGCAGACCCGCGACGGAGCGCTCACCCGGCGGCCCTGGGCGATCGCCGGCCTCGTCGTCTCCGGCTTCTACGCCCTGCTGGTGACCGGCTCTTTCGCCGCCACCGCCGCGCTGTACCTCGTCATCCTCTGATACCCTCGCAAGGTTGCCGTCTGAACGGCCGCGGATAAAGAGAGCTCGCACATCAGGTGACGAGCGCCGCGCAACGAGGTGAAGGAGGGATCGAATCTATGGCTCTTGACGCTGAGACCAAGAAGGCGATCATCGACGAGTACGCAACCCAGCCCGGTGACACCGGTTCCCCCGAGGTCCAGGTCGCGATGCTGACCAAGCGGATCAAGGATCTGACCGAACACCTCAAGGAGCACAAGCACGACCACCACTCGCGTCGTGGTCTGCTCCTCCTCGTGGGCCAGCGGCGTCGTCTGCTGGGCTACCTCCAGGACATCGACATCGAGCGCTACCGCTCGCTGATCGAGCGCCTGGGACTTCGCCGATAGGCGAAGTCCTGAGGGGCAGCGCCTGCTGAGTCGCTCGGCAGAGCCGAGCGACTGCGCCGCTAATCGCGGATCGCCGCAGCGCAAGACACGACGGGCCGTCGTCCTCCGGGACGGCGGCCCGTTTCGCTTTTCCAGTCAGCGACAGCGCACCGAGCGGCCACGCGCCGGGGTTCTAGGGTCGGAGGGTGACCGACCCTCGAGCGGCGCGCGGTCCCGCGCCGGTGGTGCTGCAGCTGGCGCTGCTGAGCTTCGGCACGTTCATCGTCGGCACCAACGGCTTCATCATCGCCGGCCTGCTGCCGGACATCGCCGCGAGTCTCGAGACCACACCGAGCGGGGTCGGCATCTCGATCACCGTCTACGCCGCAGTGGTCGCGGTGCTCGCCCCGACGTTCGCGACGCTGCTGGCCCGCGTGCCGCGCACCCGTCTCATGGCAGCAGGTCTGCTGGTGACGGCGGTCGGCACGGCGATGACCGCCCTCGCAGGCGACCTCACGGGGTTCATCCTCGGGCGCGCCGTCGCGGGCATCGGCGGGGCGGCGATCGTCCCCACCGCGGTCGCCGCCGCGGCCGTGATGGTGCCGGTGTCGCGGCGCGGGTGGGCGATCGCGATCGTCATGCTGGGGTTCACGTTCTCGACGGCTCTCGGGTCGCCGCTCGGGACCGCCATCGCCCACGTCGGCGGATGGCAGCTCCCGCTGGCCGGAGTGGCGGTGCTCGGGGGACTCGCCGCGCTCCTCGTCGCCCTCGTCGTGCGCGGGGTGCCGGTCGGCCCGCCGCTGTCGTTCGCCCGCCGGTTCTCGGTGCTGGCCGAGCCGCGCATCCTGTTCGCCCTGCTCAGCACGGTGTTCACGATCGCCGGGTTCAACATCGCCTACATCTTCAGCTCCACCTTCACCGTCGACGCGACGGGCGGCTCGGGGGCGCTGCTCGCCCTGCTCCTGCTGGGCTACGGCGTCGGCGGTATCGTCGGGAACCAAGTCGCCGGCCGGCTCACCGACCGGTACGGCAACCGGATCGTGGCGCGGATCCTCATGGTGACGCACGTCGTCATCCTTCTGGTGATGCCGCTCGCCGAGCCGTCCTTCGCCGCCCTCGCCGTCGTCTTCCTGGTCTGGGGGTTCGCCGCGTTCGGCACCGGCATCCCGGCGCAGCACCGGCTCGCCTCCGTCGATCCCGACCGCGCGTCGGTCGCGGTGTCCTGGTATTCGACCGCCGTCTACGTGGGGATCGCGATCGCGCCGCTGATCGGAGGCTTCGCGCTCGAGGCGGTCGGACCGTCGCAGGTGCCGCACGCGGCCGCGATCTCGGTTCTGGTCGCGGCGGTGCTGTTCCAGATCGGCTATCTCACGCGTCGGGCCCCCGACGATCCCCGCGCCCGCGAGGCCGCGTAGCGCCGCTACCCTCGGACGCATGAGCCGTGTCGGGATGGCCCTCGGTGCCCGCATCGGTCTGCTGCGGCCCGACCTCGTGCCGGCCCGCGACCTGGTCTGGATCGTCGCGTGCTGGACGCTGACCGTCGTCGCGGTCGTCATCATCCTGTTTCCCGGCAGCACCGACGGGATCGTCGCGCGCCAGGCCGGGTCGTCGGGTCTGATCGGACTCTTCATGGCGCCCCTCGGCATCCGGGTCTTCCTCCTCGGGGCCGCGGCCCTGCTCGCTGGGACCCTCGTACTCGTGCTGCGGCGGTCCGACGCGGGGGCGGTCGCTCGCGAGCTCGGCCTCGCCGTCGCCGCGGTGTTCCCGACGCTCGCGCTGCTTGCCGACCGGCAGTGGGCTCTTGCCGGGATCGCGCTCGTGCTCGCCGCAGCCGCCGAGGTGATCGCCCACCGGCCGGCCGTCCGCGGCACGGACACCGCGGTGGCGGTGCTCGCGACGGCGACCTGGGGCGTGCTGTTGGTGGAGCAGTTCGTCGCGGAGGACGCCGCAGACGGGTGGACCTGGATCGCCCTGTTCGGTTTCGCGGCTGTCTTCGCGGCGTTCGGCAGCTACTACGGGGTGGCGCGCGCCGCTGAATCGCGATCCCGTCGGCTGCAGCCGCTGTTCCGCGACGATCTCCCCCCGGCGGCGGTCGTCGGCATCGTCGCCGTCGTCGTCGTCCTGACCGCGCTGCGCCTGACCGTCGCGCGCGACCTCTTCCCGACGCCCGACCCGCGACTCTGGACACCGCTCGAGACACCACCGATCTCCTGGCTGCACGCCGCACTCGTCGCGGGGCTCGTCGTCGTGCTGGCCGCGCGCTCGGTGCGGCACCCGCTACGACGCTCGCAGGAACGCCGGATGACCGCGGCACTCGCCGTCGCAGGCAACGCCGAACTCGCCGCCGGGGTCGCCGTGATCCTGGCGGGGATGGTGATCTCGGCGGCGAGCGGAGACTTCGTCGCCCCCGGCATCCCGTCGGTCGTCGTCGCGGCGCTCAAGTTCGGGGGAGTGGTCGTGATCACGGCCGTCGCGCTGCTGCCGGCGTTCCGCGGGACTGTGGCCCGCACGCTCGCCCTGATCACCGGTGCCTACCTCGTGCCGCTCACCCTGCAGGGCCTGCTGCGCGAGGGAGAACCGGATGTCGTGGGCTTCGCCGCGACACCCGTGCAGGTTGCCCTGCTGCTCCTCGCCGTCGCGGTCGTCGGCGTCGTCTTTCCGGCGGTGCGCCGGATGCTCGGCAGCGCGCTCACGGTGCGCCTCGCCGTCGTGCCGTTCGTCGCCGTGCACGCCGGCTGGCTGCTGCCCGCGGCGTGGACGGACCTCGGGCGCATCGTGCTCGTGGTCGGCGTCGTGCTCGCGCTGCTGTTCCTCCTGCCGCCGCTCGCGGCCGACCGCGAGCGGCATGCGCTCGACCTGCTCGGCGCCTCCGCCGGTCAGCTGCTTGCGCTCGTGGTGTTCCTGCTCGCCCTGCCGAGTTTCCTCGACGATCCGCAGCTCGTGGTGCTGGGACTGTTCTGGCTCTCCGTCGCCGTCGTCGCCGCGCTCACGGTGCGCACAGCCGCTGCCGAGGAGCCCGCCGCCTCAGGCTAAGCCGCGGGTTCGAGGGCGGCGAGCTGCCGCGCGTACTCTTCGATGAATCGTCGGAACTCGGCCTCGGTCGGGCCGTAGCCGTCGCTGTTCAGGCTGAGTCGGACGACGACGTTGCCGCGCTGGAGATCGACCGTATAGAAGCGACCCCAGTCGGTGGTCTGCGACCACGCCATGGCGGCGACGCTCGACGGCACCTCGATGGCCGGGGCTTCCTGCAAGTGGACCGAGTATTCGCCGTAGTCGTCCTCCGTGGTGTACGCGGTGCAGTCGTCGAGGAAGCGGTCGAGGTCTGCCATGTGCGCCGACGCCGTTGCGGTGTCGTCGAAGAGTCGTCCGGTGGTCGTCAGCACGTAGTACTGGTCGTTGCTGGAGTTGTAGCCGTAGTAGTAGACCTCGTCGTCATATCCCGGGTCGGACGACAGCATGAAATCCGACTCCGGGGAGGCGATGGGTGCGTAGGGAAAGCTGAAGAAGCAGTCGTCGGGTGACCCGTCCTGGGTGCGCCAGGCGTCGTAGTTCGCGCGGTGCTCGGTGCCGGCC
>NZ_JBIIAW010000028.1:0-29586 GCF_044239695.1 Pseudolysinimonas sp.
GCGCGCGTCGCGGTCGCGCCCGGCGCGCAGGACTTCCTGCGCCGACGCCCGTCGAGCCCGGTCGCCCGCAGCCGGGCCGCCCGCGCGGCCCAGCTCCACCGACGGATGGCGTACGCCCCGGAAGCGGCCGTTCCGCTGCATTGGCTGTCGCTCCTGCCGCTCGCCCTCGTGCGGTCGATCGGACTGCTGCTCGGCAAGCGCCCGGGAGACATCCCGGGCGAGATCGCGGCGACCCTCGCGGCGATCTTCGACGGTTCGGTGCCGGGGGCCCGTGCGGCCATCCGTCGCACGCGCCGCGTCGGCTGGGCGGCGATCGCACCGCTGCGGGTTCCGCCGGAGGTCGTGCGCGAACGGCGGGTGAGCGCGCGGGACCGCGAGTACGCCCGATCCGGGGTGTCCGACCTCGTGCGCGCGCGGTTCCTTCCCGGTGGCCTCACCGTCGTCGCGCTCGCCGCCGCGCTCGGCGCCGCCCTGTCGGTGCGTCTGCTCGGGGCGGGTGCCCTGAGCGGTGGTGCGCTCCTTCCGCTCTCCGGCGACCTCGGCTCCCTCTGGGCGAGCCTGGGCTGGGGCCCTCGGGACGGTGCCGGGCTCGACGGTCCCGCCGACCCGTTCCATGCGGTGCTCGCGGTCCTCGGGTCGCTCACGCCGTGGAACCCCTCGCTCGCCCTCGTCATCCTCTGGGTGGGCGCTCCCGCGCTCGCCGCGCTGGCCGCCTGGTGGTGCGCCACCCGGCTGAGCAGTCGTGCGTGGCCGCCGGTGCTCGCCGCGGCGCTGTGGGTGCTCGCGCCGCCGTTCCTCGCCGCACTGATCGAGGGTCGTCCGTCGGCGGTGATCCTCCACGTGCTTCTGCCGTGGCTGTTCCTCGCCCTCCTCGAGGCTCCGCGGTCGTGGAGTGCGGCGGGGGCGGCGGCCCTCCTCTTCGCCGCGGTGAGCGCGAGTGCGCCGGTGATCGTGCCCGTGCTGCTCGCGGCGATCGTCCTGTGGGCTCTCGCGCATCCGCGGGCCCTCCTCCGCGTGCTCGCGGTGCCGCTGCCGGCGCTCGTGCTCGCCGCCCCGCTGATCGCGGCGCAGGTCGCGCGCGGAACCCCACTGGGTCTTCTGGCCGACCCGGGTGCGGTCGTGCCGAGCGCCACGCCGACCGGGTGGCAGGTGCTGCTCGGCTCGCCGACGGCCGGCGGGGGCGGCTGGCCGCAGCTCGTCGAGGCGCTGGGGCTCCCGGCCTCCCTCTCGGCTCCGATCTCGATCGCGTTGCTCGGGCCGCTCGCCGCGGTCGTGCTGCTGGCGATGTTCCTCCCCGGGGCGCGCCGTGCCGTCCCCGCCGGCATCCTCGCGCTCGGCGGTCTGCTCACCGCGGTCGCGGCCGCCCACCTCGCCCCTGCGACCTCGGGGGCCTCCGCTGTCACGATCTGGCCGGGTACTGGCCTCAGCCTCTACTGGGCGGGTCTCCTCGCGGCGGTGACGATCGCGATGGCCGCGCTGCGTCGCGCCGCCGTCATCGTCGGCACTGCCGTTCTCCTCTCCGCCGCCGTGGCGGTGGCTCCGTCGCTCGTCATCCTGGCGACCGGCGCGGGGTCGGTCGTCGCGGGTGACGGACGGACGCTGCCCGCGATCGTCGGGGCCGAGGCTCTGCGCGACCCCGGGATCGGCACCCTGGTGCTGCGTCCGCAGGATGACGGATCCCTCGCCGTCGCCATCGAGCGCGGCTCGGGCGCGATGCTCGACGACACCTCGACCTTCGCGGCGACTCGGAGCGTGCCGAGCGAAGCCCAGCTCGAGCTGGCGGAGTTGGCGGGCAACCTCGCGTCGCGGGGAGGCTACGACCCGACACCGCTTCTCGACCGCTTCGGGATCGAGTTCGTCGTGCTCGCCCCGGCGCCGGCGTCCGGAGTCCGCGAGCGTGCGGCCGAGGCGCTCGACGCCCAGTCCGCCCTGGAAGCCGTCGGCGACACCGGTCGCGGGTCGCTCTGGCGATATCCCGATCACGAACCGACGACGCCCACCACGGGGCCGTCGCCGCTGGGGACGCTCGCCATCGTCGGGCAGGTCGTGGTGGTCGCGTTCGCGCTCCTGCTGGCGTTGCCGACCGGCCGTCGTCGCCGGCGGCTCGCCGGTCCGGCGACCGACGTGGAGGATGCCGGATTCGATCCTGACGGGTACGAGAGCGACGGGTTCGACGACTCCGGCTTCGGGGAGGACGATCGTGGCTGACCGGATCGGCGGGGAGCGGCGCGGGCTGCTGATCGGAGCCCGCATCGTGAGCGGGGTCGTCGCCGTGGGGGTGGCGGCGCTGGTGATCGGCGCCGTGGCCTTCGTCCCCTTCCCGGTGGTCGGCAGCGACCCGCGCTCGCTCACGGTCGAGCCGGCGCCCGCCGATCAGGTGCGCGTCTGCCCGGGGGCCGCCCTCCGGGTCGGAGACGAGAGCGGAGCGAATGCCGACCAGGTCTTCGCGATCGGGGCGCCGTCGATCGACGGCGAGGCACGCAGCGGCGACCTCGAACGCAGCCGCCTGACCTCCGCCGACGAGACGGCCGCCGCCTCCTCGGCCCCCGAACTGCTGCGCGTCGCGCCGGCCGACGGGGCGCTGGTGGGCGCAGCGCAGAGTCAGGATGTCGACGCCCCCGACTTCGACGGCTTCACCGCCGCGAACTGCACCGAGCCGAGCAGCTCGATCTGGCTCGTCGGCGGGGCGATGACGATCGGCCGGTCGACGGCGTTGCTGATCGCGAACCCCACGGAGGTGCCGTCGCGGGTGAGTCTCGAGATCTTCGGCGAGGACGGCCCGGTGTCGGCGCCCGGCCTGACCGGGATCGACGTGCCGCCGGGTGGGCAGCGCGTCGTCTCGCTCGCCGGATTCGCCCCCGGGGTCGCCTCGCCGGTCGTGCACGTCACGGCGCGCGGCGGGAGCATCGTGGCCGATCTCCAGCAGTCCATCGTGCGCGGTCTCGATGCCGTCGGCGTCGAGACGATCGGCGGCGGAGCCGACCCGGGGGAGGCCCTCGTCCTCCCGGGCGTGCGGATCGTCGACACCGTCGGCACCAACCGGGCGAGCGCGCTCGCCGACTGGCAGGATGTCGGCCCCGCCGTGCGGATCGCCGTGCCGGGCGAGGTCGCCGGTCGGGCGACGGTGCGGGTGGTGCCCGACGGCGACGCGGCGGACGGCGTCACCGGGGCATCCTTCGAGCTCGAGCTGGAGGCCGGCACGGTCACCGAGATCCCGCTCGATGCGGGCGGCGAGGAGCCGGGAGACGGCGTCGGCGGCGAGAGCTCCCACGGGCTGCAGGACGGCATCTACACGGTGTACATCGACGCCGACGTCGCCGTCGTCGCCGGTGTGCGCGCCTCGACGGCGGTGGACTCCGGCGAGGTCCCCTCTCCCGACACGGAGCTCGTCGCCCCGGAGAGCGATCTCGCCTGGTTCGCCGCAGCCCCGCCGCTCGACGGGCAAACGCTCGTCGTGGTACCGCAGGGACCCGACCCCGTGCTGTCGATCGTCAATCCGACCGACGGCGAGGTCGAACTCGAGCTCGAGGATCTCCGGGGCGGCGAGCCGCGCCTCGTCGTGATCCCCGCGGGCGGGTCGGTCGCGCTGGCCGTGGAACCGGGGAGCTACCTGCTGGCGGGCGCGGAGGGGATGTCGGCCAGCGTCTCGTTCGCGGCGCCCGGGACTCTGGCGTCGTTCGTCCTCGCCCCGGCGAGGCCGGTCGCCGACTCGCTCGTGGTGCACCCGGACTGAGCCCGCGGCTCAGAAGTGCCGGTAGCGCTCCGGGGCGATGTCCCACGGGTCCTTGCCGAGCAGTTCGGCGACGGCCCGGAACACACAGCTCTCGATGAGAGACCGTCGATGCCACTCGTCGTCCTTGTGCAGGTGGGCGAGGCGCTCGATCGGCACGCGGTAGAGCACGACGATGCGGCGTGCCGGGTCGACCCGCCACCGGTCGACCCCGTGCCTCCCCGGCTCGCCGGGCGGCACGGCGCCGACCTCGAACCGCACGGTCGCCATCTCGTCGGGCCACAGGTCGCGCAGGTACTCGACCGCGGAGGCGATCGAGGAGTCGAAGAAGTCGACGCGGGTGCGCAGCCGGCGCAGATGCGGCCCGGTGACCGAGGAGCGGATGCCGCGCCCGTGCCGGTCTCGAGAGGCGGAGCGGATGCCGGCCCGGCCGGTACTGCGCCGCCCGAACCTCGCCATACCTGCGAGTTTAGGCGTCCGCCCTGACCGTTTCGAGCGGCGTGCCGCCCCGGAGCCGAGGATCGACGGGGTTAGCCTGACTCCGCCGAGCGGGAAAGGGGCATGGTGAGGGGACGACCGTGCAGCAAGGTGGCCTGCGGCGACGACGCGGTCGCCACGCTCACCTACGACTACGCGGATGCGATGGCCGTGTTGGGGCCCCTCAGCTACCGGTCCGAGCCGCACAGCTACGACCTGTGCACGCGTCACTCCGAGCGCCTCTCGGTGCCGCTCGGGTGGCAGGTCGTGCGCCACATGGTGATCGAGGAACTCGGCGCCTGAGATCATCCCCGCCGCCCCGGTAACATGCGCGCGGGCCTGGGATGATGGGACCATGACCGCGCCCGTCACCACCGCCCTCCCGTTCAAGGTCGCCGACCTCTCCCTCGCCGAGGCCGGACGCCACCAGATCCGCCTCGCCGAGCACGAGATGCCCGGACTCATGGCGCTCCGCGAGGAGTTCGGCCCGCTCCAGCCGCTCGCGGGCGCCCGCATCGCCGGCTCGCTGCACATGACCGTGCAGACCGCGGTGCTCATCGAGACCCTCGTCGCGCTCGGCGCGCAGGTGCGCTGGGTCTCCTGCAACATCTTCTCCACGCAGGACGACGCCGCGGCCGCGGTCGCGGTCGGCCCGACGGGCACCGTCGAGGCGCCCGCCGGCATCCCGGTGTTCGCCTGGAAGGGCGAGACGCTCGACGAGTACTGGTGGGCGACCGAGCAGCTCTTCGACTGGAGCGCCGAAGGCTTCGACGGGCCGAACATGATCCTCGACGACGGGGGCGACGCCACGCTGCTCGTGCACAAGGGCCGCGAGTTCGAACTCGCGGGCGCCGTGCCCGATGCCGCGCCCGGCGACCCGCACGAGTGGACGGTCATCCTCGACACCCTGCGCCGGTCGCTCGCGGCGAGCCCCGACCGCTGGCAGAAGATCGGCGCCGGCATCCTCGGCGTCACCGAGGAGACCACGACGGGCGTGCACCGGCTCTACGAGCTCCACGCCGCGGGCGGGCTGCTGTTCCCGGCGATCAACGTCAACGACAGCGTCACCAAGTCGAAGTTCGACAACAAGTACGGCATCCGGCACTCGCTGCCGGACGGCATCAACCGGGCGACCGACGTGCTCATCGGCGGCAAGGTCGCCTTCGTCGCCGGCTACGGCGATGTCGGCAAGGGCTCGGCCGAGGCGCTGCGCGGCCAGGGGGCTCGCGTCATCGTCAGCGAGATCGACCCGATCAACGCCCTGCAGGCCGCGATGGACGGATACCAGGTCACGACGCTGGAGAAGGCCGTCGAGTACGCCGACATCTTCGTCACGACGACCGGCAACAAGGACGTCATCACCGTCGACCACCTCCAGCGGATGAAGCACCAGGCGATCGTCGCGAACGTCGGGCACTTCGACAACGAGATCGACATGGCCGGGCTCGAGTCGCTCGCGGGGGCCGAGAAGGTCGAGATCAAGCCGCAGGTGCACGAGTGGCGCATGCCGAACGGGCGCAGCATCCTCGTGCTCTCCGAGGGGCGCCTGATGAACCTCGGCAACGCGACCGGTCACCCGTCGTTCGTGATGAGCAACTCGTTCACCAACCAGGTGCTCGCGCAGCTGGAGCTGTTCACGAAGACGGCGCAGTACCCGATCGGCGTCTACGTGCTGCCGAAGGTGCTCGACGAGAAGGTCGCCCGTCTGCACCTCGCCGCCCTCGGCGTCGAGCTCACCGAGCTGACGCCGGCGCAGGCCGCCTACATCGGGGTCCCCGTCGAGGGGCCCTACAAGGTCGACCACTACCGGTACTAGTCACCCGCGGAGTCTCACGGTCGCGCGGTAGCTCGCGAAGGGCGATTCGTCAACGCCCTCCCCCCGTGCGGGGGCCGACCGTAGCGTCGAGGTGGCGCGTCATGCGCGTCGACACTTCGATGAGGAGGCAGACATGCACCGCACAGCACTCAGAACCGCGACCGTCTCGGGGGTCGCGATCGCCGGACTCGTCCTGGCCGGCTGCGCCGGCGACGGCGGCACCTCGGGCGGCGGCGAGTTCTCCGGCACCACCCTCCAGGTCTCCGCCACCTGGTCGGGCGCCGAGCAGGAGAACTTCGAAGGCGTCCTCGACGTCTTCGCGCAGGAGACCGGGGCGTCGATCGAGTACTCGAGCTTCGGCGACAACGGCGCCACGACGCTCAACACTCAGGTCGAGGGCGGCAACCCGCCCGATGTCGCGGTCGTCGGGCAGCCCGCGCTCCTGCAGCAGCTCGCCTCCGACGGCGCCCTCGTGCCGCTCGGCGACGACGCCGCGGCGAACGTCGCCGACAACTACGCGCAGGACTGGGTCGACCTCGGCACCGTCGACGGCGAGCTCTACGGCGTCTGGTTCAAGGCCGCCAACAAGTCGACCGTCTGGTACAACGCCGATATCTACGACGAGGCCGGCGCGGAAGCCCCCGAGGACTGGGACGGCTTCCTCGAGCAGCTGCAGCTCGTGTCGGATGCCGGCTACTACGGCATCTCGATCGGTGCTGATGTCGGCTGGCCGCTGACCGACTGGTTCGAGAACGTCTACCTGCGCACCGCGGGCGGCGACATGTACGACCAGCTGACCAACCACGAGATCCCGTGGACCGACCCGTCGGTCACCGAGGCGCTCGACACTCTCGCGACGCTGTGGGGCACCGACCTCGTGCAGCCCGGCGCCGACCAGCGCACCTTCCCCGACACGATCCCCGCCGTCTTCGGAGCGAACCCCGAAGCGGGAACCGTCTACGAGGGTGACTTCGTCGCCGGGAACATCGCCACCGACGGCAACTCCGTCGTCGGCGAGAACGCGCTGTTCTACGACTTCCCGTCGATCAACGGCTCCGAGCCGGCGGTCGTCGGCGGCGGTGACGTCGCCATCGCGTTCAACGACGACGAGGCCACGCAGGCGCTCATGGCGTTCCTCGCGACGCCGGAAGCCGCCGAGGCCTGGGTGCCGAACGGGGGGCTCACCTCGCCGAACCAGAACGTCGACACCTCGCTCTACCCGGACGAGACGTCGCAGCAGATCGCCGAGGCGCTCGTCGGTGCCGAGACCTTCCGCTTCGACATGTCCGACCTCACGCCGAGCGCCTTCGGCGGCACGGTCGGGCAGGGCTTCTGGCAGATCATGATCGAGTTCCTCCAGAACCCGAGCGACGTCGCTGGAGCCCAGCAGAAGCTCGAGGACGCCGCGGCCGCCGCGTACGGCGGCTGAGGACTCCGATGTCCAGCAGCTCGCCGCAGCTCGCGGCACCGGCGCTGGCGGGTGGGGAGGGCCGGGGTACCCCGGCCCTCCCGCCCACCCCGCGCACGGCATCCTCGGGGTCGCAATGGCGCAAGATCGCCATCGCGGCTGGATTCCTCGCCCCCGCCCTGGTCTTCCTCGGGGCGTTCGTCGTCTACCCGATCGTCTACACCCTCATCCGCTCGCTCTTCGACCGCACCGGTGACGGCTTCGTCGGGTTCGAGAACTACGCGCGGATGTTCACGAACGAGTCGACGTTCACGGCGATCCGCAACAACGTCATCTGGGTCGTCGTCGCCCCGGCGGTCTGCACGATCCTCGGCCTGATCTTCGCGGTGCTCGCCGACAAGGTGAAGTGGGGCACCGCCTTCAAGCTCATCGTCTTCATGCCGATGGCGATCTCGATGCTCGCCGCGGGCGTCATCTTCCGCTCGCTCTTCCAGGAGAACCCGGAGCTGGGGGCGGTGAACGCCGGCATCGTCGCCGTGCAGAACGCCATCGGCGGCGGAGCGGCGAACTACGAGGGCGCCCGGCCGCGCCCCGACGGCCCGCTCGTCGAGGATGCGGGGTCGATCGGCGGCGCCGCCGCCGTCGAGCCCGGCGGCATCCAGGACTTCCCGCTCGTCGGCGTCCGCGCCGGTGACGTGCCGGAAGACGCCGCGCAAGCGGAGGCCGCGGACGAACCCGGGGGCGACGCGATCGCCGGAACGGTGTTCCTCGACAACATCCGCGGCGGCGGGGGGACCGACGGCGAGATCGAGGAGGGCAAGTTCGGCCTGCCCGGGATGACGGTGCACGCCGTCGACGCCTCCGGCAACGTCGCCGCCTCGGCCACGACCGACGCGGCGGGCCGCTACGCGCTCGAAGGCCTCGCCGACGGCGAGTACACGGTGGCGCTGCCCGCCACGAACTTCGTCGCGGGCGGCCAGGGGGTGTCGTGGCTCTCGTCGACCTTCATCACCTCCGTCATCATCCTCAGTTACGTGTGGATCTGGGCCGGCTTCGCGATGATCATGATCGCCTCGGGGCTCTCGGCGATCGACAGGTCGCTGCAGGAGGCCGCGCGCACCGACGGCGCGAGCGAGTGGAAGGTGTTCACCAAGATCACCGCTCCGTTGCTGGCGCCCGTGCTGGTCGTCGTGCTCGTGACCCTCATCATCAACGTGCTGAAGATCTTCGACCTCGTGTACGTCATCCCCCCCGGCGCCTCCAAACCCGCGGCGAACGTGATCGCGGTCGAGATGTGGACGGTCTCGTTCGGCGGCGGCAGTGACCAGGGGCTGGGCAGCGCGCTCGCCATCCTGCTGCTGCTGCTCGTGCTGCCGGCGATGGTCATCAACGTGCGCCGCCTGCGGCAGGAGCGGCAGTCATGACCGCGGCGGATCTGCGCGCGGGACAGCGTCCGCGCACGGTGGCGCAGAAGATCGTCGCGTTTCTCGGCAAGGCCGTCGTGCAGGTCGTGCTGATCGTCATCGCGCTGTTCTGGCTCGTGCCGTCGATCGGTCTGTTCCTGTCGTCGTTGCGGTCGGCGAGCGACTCGGGGCAGTCGGGCTGGTGGACGGTCTTCACGGCTCCGGCGCAGTTGACGCTCGACAACTACGCGAACCTGCTCACGAACCCGACGATCCTCGGCTCCATCGGCAACACGATCCTCATCACGGTGCCGACGACGCTGCTGGTCGTGATGATCGGGTCGCTGGCCGGGCACGCCCTCGCCTGGGTGCAGTTCCCCGGTCGGGACTGGCTGTTCATCGGGATCGTGGTGCTGCTCGCGGTGCCGCTGCAGGTCGCGCTCATCCCGCTGGCGCAGCTGTTCGGCGCGCTCGGGATCTTCGGCTCGGTGATCGGCGTGATCATCTACCACACCGCCTTCGGGCTGCCGTTCGCGATCTTCCTGATGAGGAACTTCTTCTCGCAGGTGCCCGTCGAACTGCTCGAGGCGGCCCGGCTGGATGGCGCGAGCGAGTTCCGGATCTTCCGGCAGGTGGTGTTGCCGCTCGGGCTGCCGGCGATCGCGTCGCTGGCGATCTTCCAGTTCCTCTGGACCTGGAACGACCTGCTCATCGCGCTGATCTTCACGAACTCGCGCTCGCAGCCGCTCACGGTCGCGATTCAGAGTCAGTTGCGCCAGTTCGGGGCGAACATCGATGTGCTGTCGGCGGGGGCGTTCTTGTCGATGATCGTGCCGCTCATCGTGTTCTTCGCGTTCCAGCGTTACTTCGTGCAGGCCCTCCTCGCCGGCTCCAACCGCTGACGAGCACCCCTCGGGTTGAGTGCCCGGCGTAGCCGGGTGTATCGAAACCCACCCCGAGCAACTCGGCCGGTGGGTTTCGATACACCGCTACGCGGCACTCACCCCGCGGTGAGGTCCGGGAAGTCGTGCGGGGTGCCCTTCAGAGCGGGCTGGAGGCGCTCGAGGCGACCCTTCTCGAGCCGCAGGGCCTCCGCTTCCCGCTCCCGGCGCACGACGGTGACGCCGGCGAGAAACAGCTCCGGCGACACCGGCGGGAGCGGGGCGACGAACTCGGCGGCTTCGGCGGCGAGGTCGGCGGCGAGCCGAGCGCGGCGGTCGGGGGAGTACTGGGTCGCCTGCGCGAGGAACTGCGCGATCCGCCGCGACAGCTGGGTCGGCATCCGGGCGACGTCGACGATGCGGCTCCAGGCGGCGAGCTCCGGCGGGATGCCGAACAGCGGCATCACCCGACCCGACACCCGCTCGTACTGGCAGTAGGTGCCGGCGAGGAGGTCGCCCATCCGCTGGGTGCGCGCGGTGAGCAGCCCGAAGAGCGCGGCCGTTCCGCCGAACAGCGGCGGCGTGTAGAACTCGATCACCCCGACGAGGGCCCGGATGGCGGCCTGCCGCAGCCCGATCGACCCGCCGTCGAGGCGCACGATCCGGCCGCCGACGACGAGTTTGCCGAGCGACTTGCCTTTGGTGAGCGTCTCGACCGTGATCGGGATGCCGACGAAGCAGACGACGAGGGTCACGATGACGAGCGCGGCGACGACGGCCGGCTCGGTGCCGAGCATCCCGGTGCTGATCCCGACCGCCATCAGGGCGACGATGAAGACGATCACGTGGGCGACGGCGTCGATCAGCGCGCCGGCCGCGCGCAGCACGAACCCGGTCGGATGGAGGTCGAGCGTCACCGCCTCGCCGGTGAGGGTGCCGTCCTCGCCCGGGGCGTGGTCGTCGATCCACTCCGAGTCGGGATCGGCGGCCATGTCGATATCCTTTCAGGGCATGGACCTCGACGCCTACTCAGCCGCACACCGTGCGGAGTGGGACCGCCTCGCCGTCCTCGCCGGCCAGCGTCGGCTCAGCGGCCGCGACGCCGACGAGCTGATCGAGCTGTACCAGTCGGCATCCGCCCATCTCGCCGAGATCAAGGCGACCGTCGGCGAGACCGTGCAGGGCGACCACATCTCGCTCGCGCTCGCTAAGGCGCGCATCCGCTTCACCGGCACCCCGGCCAACCCGCTGCGGCAGCTGACGATCTTCTTCGTGAACCAGCTGCCGGCGGCGCTCTACCGCATCCGCTGGACCTCCCTCATCGTCACCCTCGCCTTCTTCGCGATCGCCACCGTCTACGGGCTGTGGGTCTTCTTCACCCCCGGCGTGCTCGACATGGTCGGCACCGAGGAGACGCGGCGCGAATACGCCGAGGAGCTGTTCGTGCAGTACTACTCCGAGAGCTCGGAGGGCGGCTTCGCCAGCCAGGTGTGGACGAACAACGCGTGGATCACGGCGCAGACGGTGATGTTCGGCATCACCGGGGTCTTCGTGCCGTACGTGATCGTGAGCAACGCGACCGGCCTCGGCATCTCGGGCGCGATCATGGCCGAGTTCGACCGGCTCGACGTGTTCTTCCTCTACCTCGCCCCGCACGGGCAGCTCGAGCTCTACTCGATCTTCGTCGCGGGAGCGGCGGGACTGCTCATCTTCTGGTCGTGGGTCGCGCCGGGGCATCGCACCCGGCGACAGGCGCTCGCCGAGGACGGCCGCGCGTTCTTCACGATCGTCATCGGCCTCGCCCTGTCGCTGCTCGTGTCGGGCATCATCGAGGGCTTCGTCACCCGGCAGGACTGGCCGTGGCCGATCAAGATCGGCATCGGCACCGTGGCCCTCGTCGGGTTCCTCGTCTACCAGTGGGTCGTCGGTCGGCGGGCCGCGCGTGCGGGCGAGACTGGCGACGTCGAGGAGTTCGACGCGGGCGCGAAGCAGATCCTCGCGGGATAGACGAAACCGCGGGTCGAGTGCCGCGGAGCGGTGTATCGAGACCCACCCGCCGAGCGACGGGGGTGGTTCCGATACACCCGGCTCCGCCGGGCACTCAACCCGCGGTTGGATCGTCCGAAGTCAGCCCTTGCGGCCGAAGAGCGGCTTCCAGGTGAGGCCCGCGATGAGGGCGCCGACGATCGGGGCGACGAAGAACAGCCACACCTGGCTGAGCGGCGCCACGCCGCCGAACACGGCGGTCGCGAGCGACCGCGCCGGGTTGAGCGACGCGTTGTCGATCGGGATGGCGATGAAGTGGAACAGCGCGAGCGCGAGACCGATCGCGAGCGGGGCGAACCCGGCGGTCGTGGAGCCTTCGGTGGTGACGCTCAGGATGATCCAGAGGAAGATCGCGGTGATCACGATCTCGACGATCAGCACGGTGACGAGCGGGGCGAAGGCACCGTCGTAGCCGTTGGAGACGGCGGCGAAGCTCTCGGCGACGGCCTTGCCCTGCGTCATCACGATGAGGAAGTGGATGAGGGTCGCGAGCAGACCACCGACGATCTGGGCGGCGGCGTAGGGCAGCACGTCCTTCCACGGCATCCGGCCCGCGGCGGCGACGCCGAACGAGACCGCGGGGTTGAAGTGCCCGCCGGAGATGTGGCCGACGGCGTAGGCGCCACCGAGCACGGCGATGCCGACCGCGAGGCCGACTACCAGGGGCTTGGCCTCCTCGCCGTAGTTGAGCGCGACGCCGATGACGCCGAAGACGAGCAGGAAGGTGCCGAACACCTCGGCGGTGAGGCGACGAACGTAGGAGGGTGCAGTGGTTTCAGCCATGCGGCCCACGGTACTCCGGGCCTCAGGCCTTTCCCAGGAACCCGAGCGGAACGTCCGGTTTACAGGCGTCCGGCCGCCTTCAGCGCGAGGTACCGGTCGGCCAGAGCCGGCGGGAGGTCGGCGGGCGGCGCGGTGACGACCTCGGCTCCGGTCTGCCCGATCGCGGTCGCGACGCGCGAGACGTCGAGCAGGGCTCGCTCTGCCGAGGCGGCCCGGTAGACGTCGTCGGAGCCGGTGCGGTCGCGGGTTGCGGCGACGACGAGGGGGTCGGTGACGGCCGCGACGACCACGGTGTGCCGCCGGGTGAGCTGGGGCAGCATCCCGAGCAGCGGTCGGGAGGCGCCCGGGGTGTCGATCGGGGTGACGAGCACGACGAGCGCGTGCTGGTTGGTGACGCCGCGCACGAGTTCCGGGATGGCGTGCCAGTCGCCCTCGAGCAGTTCGGGGTCGATCGGGGCGAGCATGTCGACGGTGCGGGCCAGCAGGTCGGCCCCGGTCGCGCCCTGCACCCGGCCCCGCACGACGCGGTCGTGCACGAGCACGTCCACGCGGTCGCCGGCCCGGGTGGCGAGGGCGGCGAGCAGGAGCGCCGCCTCGAACGCGGTGTCGAGGCGCGGTTCGTCGGCGATGCGCGCCGCCGAGATGCGCGACGAGTCGATGACGATGATGACCCGGCGGTCGCGCTCCGGACGCCAGGTGCGCACGACGAGTTTCATCTGCCCGGTCGCCGCATCCCGCCGCCGCGCGGAGGCGCGCCAGTCGAGCGAGCGCACGTCGTCGCCGCGCACGTATTCGCGCAGCGAGTCGAACTCGGTGCCCTGACCGCGCACCATCACCGAGGTGCGCCCGTCGAGCTCCCGCAGCTTCGCGAGCCGCGACGGCAGGTGCTTGCGGGAGGTGAAGGGCGGCAGCACCCGCACGTGGCCGGGCACCGGGATGCTGCGCTGCCGCGCCACCATGCGCAGGGGTCCGAACGACCGCACGGTGACGTGAGCGGCCCGGCGCTCGCCGCGGCGCACGGGCGTCAGCGTCGAGGTCACGACGGTGGAGTCTCCTGCCGCGAGGGTCAGGCGGTGCCGGTTGGGCCGTGCCCCGGCCGAGGGTTCCCAGGCGTCACGCAGCACGCCGCGCACGGTCCGGCGTCCCGGGTTCGCGATCGCGAGCCGTACCGCCGCGCTCTCACCGAGCCGCAGGCGGGCGGGGAGGTCGCGGGCGAACTCGAGGGCCGCGGGGGATCCGGCGAGGATGAGGTCGACCGCGATCACGGCGGCGAGCACACCGGCCCACAGCACCGCGCCCGGCACGCCGTCGAGCAGCACGACGGGCACGACGCCGACGGCGACGAGCAGCACGAACCAGCCGGAGACGGCCATCCCTCTAGACCGGCACCTAGATCGGCACCCGCACCTGCTGGATCACCGAGCGCAGGACGGTGTCGGGCGCGACCCCCTCCAGCTCGGCTTCGGTGCGCAATTGGATGCGGTGGCGCAGCACGGGGACGGCCATCGTCTGGATGTGGTCGGGCGTCACCCCCGGAGATCCCGAGAGCCACGCCCAGGCGCGCGACGCCGCGAGCAGCGCCGTCGTGCCACGCGGCGAGACGCCGAGCTTCACCGACGGCGACTGTCGGGTGCCGCGGGCGAGGTCGACCGCGTAGCCGAGCACATCGGGGGAGACGGTGACCCCGGCGACATCCGCCTGCGCGGCGGCGAGGGTGGCGGCATCCAGAACCGGCGTCACGCCGGCGGCGGCGAGGTCGCGCGGATTGAACCCGTTCGCGTGCCGCGTGAGCACCTCGAGTTCGACGTCGCGTTCGGGCAGGTCGAGCACGAGCTTCAGCAGGAAGCGGTCGAGCTGGGCCTCGGGCAGCGTGTACGTGCCCTCGTACTCGATCGGGTTCATCGTCGCGGCGACCAGGAACGGGCTGGGCAGCTTGCGGGTCACCCCGTCGGCCGAGACCTGTCGCTCCTCCATCGCCTCGAGCAGCGCCGACTGGGTCTTCGGGGGCGTGCGGTTGATCTCGTCGGCGAGCAGGATGTTGGTGAACACCGGCCCTTCGCGGAACTCGAACTCGCCCGACTTGGGGTCGTAGACGGCCGACCCGGTGATGTCGCCCGGCATGAGGTCGGGGGTGAACTGGATGCGCTTGGTGTCGAGGCGCATCGCCTGGCTGAGCGACCGCACGAGCAGGGTCTTGGCCACGCCGGGCACGCCTTCGAGCAGCACGTGGCCGCCGGCGAGCAGCGCGATCATCAGGCCGGTGACCGCGCCGTCCTGGCCGACGACGGCCTTGCCGACCTCGGTGCGGACGGAGGCGAGGGCGCCGCGGAGTTCGTCGGTGGTTGCCATGGGAGCCATTCTTTCGTGTGGGCGGGGAGGTCAGCGGCCGCGAGTGGACTGGATGGTGTCGGCTTCGAGTCGCAGCAGTTCGTCGGAGAGGCGCACGAGCGCGGCGTCCCCGGTCGGGATGCGGTCGACGAGGAGGTCGGACAGCCCCTCCCGATCGCGCCCGGTGAGCCGCGCGACGGTATCGATCACCTCGTCGACGGTGCTGCGCTTCGGGAGCCCGCACGCCGAGGCGAGCCGCGAGATCGTGCCGATGCGCAGGGAGTCGAGAGCGTGCTCGCGGGCTCCGGCCCGCTCGTAGAGACGCGCGCGTCCCTCCATCGTCTCGTTCGAGCGCACGATGACCGGCAGTTTCTCGGCGACGAGCGGGCCGAGTCGACGGCCCTTCCAGACGCCGGCGACGAGGGTGAGGAACAGCAGCAGCAGGATGACCGGGGTCACCCACGGGGGCGTCAGGCTCTGCGGCGTCGGCACGTCGCCGGAGTCGAGTTCGGCGAGACCGGGCAGGTACCAGACCAGGGTCTCGTCCTCACCGAGCAGGTTGAGCGCGAACGCGGCGTTGCCCGCGTCGAGCACCGCATCGTTGGTGAACGCCTGACTGACGCCGACGAGCACGACCTCGGTGCCCGCCGTGCGGGTCTGCACGACGGCGTAGATGTCGTCGCCGGTCTCGAAGCAGCCGAGCGTCTCGTTCTCGGCATCCGAGGTGTCGTAGCCGTAGGGAGTGCCCTCGACCTCTCCCGCCCGCACGGCGGCGGGCAGATCGCAGTCGGCGGGGTAGACGCCGGAGGAGGCGTCGACGTCGAGCACGACGCCCGGAGCGAAGTCGGTGAGCTCCTCGTCCCAGGGGTCCATGACGACGAGGCGGTCGGCGAGGGCGAGGAGGTCCTCGCGCTGAGCGGAGCCGAGCACGAGGTAGTAGTCGTAGACGACGAGCGTCGTCGCGCGGGGATCGATCTCGAGGTCGCGCAGGTCGGCGAGCGTCGAGGCGATCTCGACGTCGACGCCCTGCTCGCGCAGCACGTTGACGACGGCGCGCGCGCCGACCGGGCTGCCCGAGGTCGGCGAGAGGTAGTCCACGTCGCGTTGGGGTGTGCGCGTGACGGCGAACACCAGCACCGCGACGAGCACGAAGGCGAGGCCGATCGCGACCCCGATGAGGATGCCGCGCACCGGACTGCGTCGCGGGGCGACCGGCGACGGCGGAGCGGTCGTCGTCATCCGGCCGCCTCCTCGGTGAGGGCGCGCTCGGCGGCGGCGTCGAGGGCGTCGGCGGCACGGGGCCCGCGCGGCGACTTCGCGGCGCGCAGTTCGGCGGTGAGGGCCGACATCCGCTGCCACTGCTCCTCGGTGCCCGTTCTGCCCAGATACCGCACGCCGTCGAAGACCTGCGCGGCGTCCTGGAGGCGCTCGGCAGCGGCGGGGAACACCTCGCCCGCGCTGCGACCGAACTCGCGCGCGGTGGTGCCGGGGAAGGCGATGACGATCCCGCGCTCGGCGAGATCGCGGGCGAGGGAGCGGAAGACCTCGACCACCGCAGCCGTGAAGTCGCCGGCATCCGCCGCCTGCTGCGCCGCGCTGCGGATCTCGCGCGACGAGCGGTCATCGTCTTCGCCGAACAGCTCGCCGGTCACCGCGCTCCGCCGACGCAGCCGGGGCAGGCCGAAGATCGCGAAGGCGACCACGAGAGCGGCGACGACGAGCACGACGGCGAGGATGATGCCCACCGTGCCGCCCGTGTCGGCCCCGGTCGTCGGCACCTCGACGTCCGACGACCCGAGCAGATCGCGCAACCAGTCGAGCAGATCCTGGAGCCACTGCGGGGTCTCCGGCTCGGTGTACACCTCGTCGCCGCGGCCGAGCTCCTCCTCGAGCCAGCGGCGGGCCTCCTCGTCGTCGGGGCCGACGGGCACGTCGTGCCTCATGCCGACCCTCCGCCGGGGAACGGGTCGGCGACGGCGAACCCGCGCTGCCGCTCGTCGACGTAGCGGGCGAGGGTCAGGTCGAGGCCCTCGACCCGCATCCGCGAGTCCAGGTAGAACAGCGCGCCGCACACCGTCTGCACGACGAGTCCGAACGCGCCCGTCATCGCGGTCACGACGCTCAGCACGACCGTGCGCCCGGCGCCGTACCACTCGGCCTCCGTCGAGGTCGGGCCATTCGGGAAGATGAGACCCGCGGCGATGTCGAGCGCCCAGCCGACCGGCAGCACGAGGAGCGCGGTCGCCAGGCCGACGACGATCCAGACGAGCGCCTGCGACAGGTACAGCCGCCAGCCCGCGCCGCCGGTGAGCGCCCAGGAGCGCCGGATCGCCGCGCCGAGACCGTGCCCCTCGAGCGAGATCGCGGCGCTCGTGAATCCGAGGCGTGCGACGACGTAGCCGGCGCCGACGGCGAGAGCGACCACCTCGAGGAACGCGATCAGGAACGCGAAGCCGAGCCCGGCCGGTGAGCCCGCCGCGACGACCACCGGCAGCACCGCGGCCGCGGCGAGCGTGCCCGTCGCCGCGAGCAGCACGATCACCGTCCAGAGGATGAGCGCCCCGAGCCGCCCGCGCAGCCGCCAGCGCACCCCGCGGAACGAGACCCGCTCGGCCAGCAGCGCCCGCGCGGTGGGGACGACGACCAGCCCGGCGAGCAGCGCCGTCGCCGGGAAGGCCAGGGTGAGCGGCACCCACCAGCCGACGGCGCCGGCGACGCCGAGCAGGTTCTGGGCGCGCACGAAGTCCTGGTAGTACGACGCGTCGAGCGCGGCCTGCGGTCCGACGGTGAGCGCCCACTGGGCGAGCAGCACGATGCTCGTCGTCACGAGACTCAGCACGAGCGCCGGGGCGAGGGTCGTGCGCGGGGTGCGGCGCTGGAGCCGGAACGGGGCGCCGAGCACGACGCCGAGCGGGATGGGACGCAGCGGCACGAGCCCGCGTTTCGGCGGCGGAGTCCAGGCTCGGCGGGGGCGGAGGATCTCCTCGACGGGGGCGGCGCCGTCCCGGGTGGGGCCGGAGGGGGGTGCGAGCGGCACGCCCGCGGCGCCCCCGGCAGCACGTGTCGAGCCGGGAGCGGCCCACAGCTGCCCGTCGGCCGGCGTTCCGCTGTCGCTCACTCGAGCCCTTCCCTGTCCCGGACGCAGTCATGCTCTCACGCCTGACACAGTGTTCGCCTACTACTCTGGACCGCACGATGAACGCGCGCATCCTGGTGGTCGACGACGACACCGCCATCTCCGAGATGATCGGCATCGTGCTGCGTGCCGAAGGCTACGAGCCCTCGTTCGCCGCGGACGGCGCCGCAGCACTGGAATCGTTCCGGGCTTCGAACCCCGACCTCGTGCTGCTCGACCTCATGCTGCCCGGCATCGACGGCATCGAGGTCTGCGCGGCGATGCGCGCCGAGAGCGGCGTGCCGATCATCATGCTCACCGCGAAGGGCGACACCGCCGATGTCGTGCGCGGCCTCGAGAGCGGGGCCGACGACTACGTCGTGAAGCCCTTCAACCCCAAGGAGCTCGTCGCCCGCATCCGCACCCGCCTGCGGCCGACGCCCGCCACCGAGAGCGAGACCGTCGCGATCGGCGACGTCGTCATCGACGTGGCCGGCCACGAAGTGCGTCGCGACGGCGTCAAGATCGGTCTCACGCCCCTCGAGTTCCAGCTGCTGCTCGCGCTCGCCGCGAAGCCCCAGCAGGTGTTCACCCGCGAGATGCTGCTCGAGCAGGTGTGGGGTTACCACTACAAGGCCGACACCCGGCTCGTGAATGTGCACGTGCAGCGTCTGCGCGCGAAGGTCGAGCACGACCCCGACAACCCGCGCATCGTCACGACCGTGCGCGGCGTCGGCTACCGCGCGGGCGCGGTCACCTGATCTCCGCCCGCGAGACGATCATGCGGTTCGACTGGCGCGCCACTCTCGCCCGGGCCGTGCGGCTCTGGCGAGGTTCGCTCCAGCTGCGCACCGTCGCGCTCACCGTGGTCCTGTCGGCGCTCGCGGTCACGATCATCGGCGGGTACGTCGTCACGAGCGTGCGTGCGAACCTGTTCGACCAGAACACCGCCCAGGTGGTCGCCCAGGCCGGTCGGGCCATCCTGGCGGCACAGGGGGAGTTCACCCAGGCCGACGAGGCGGGGGTCGACGACGATCTCGAGCTGGTGCAGTACAACGCGTTCAGTGCGATGCGGGCGATCATCTCCTCCGACCCGCTCGTCGCGATGCTGCGCGCGCCGGGCCAGACCGGGCAGCCGCTCGTCGACGACCAGGTGAGCGGGGCGTTCTCGGAGGCCGCGATGGTCAGCGCCGCCCTCCGCACCGCGGTGGCCGACGCGGATCCCGACACGGTCGCCTGGCAGTCGATCCCGATCACCGCCGACGGGTCGACGCAGCCCGGCATCATCGTCGGCTCGCTGCTGCAGCTCCCGCAAGGGCAGACCTACGAGTTGTACGTCGTCTACAACCTGCGGCCCGTGCAGGAGACCCTCGCCTTCGTGCAGGGCTCGCTCGCCCTCGCGGGGGTCGCCCTCGTGCTGCTCATCGGCGCCGTCTCGTATCTCGTCGTGCGTCTCGTCGTCGGCCCCGTGCGCGTGGCGGCGGAGACGAGCGAGAAGCTCGCGGCCGGTCAGCTCGAGGAGAGGCTTCCGGTCGGCGGGGAGGACGAGCTGAGCACGCTGGCGCGCTCCTTCAACCGGATGGCGGACAGCCTCCAACGCCAGATCCGGCAGCTCGCCGATCTCTCCCGGGTGCAGCAGCGCTTCGTCTCCGACGTGTCCCACGAGCTGCGAACTCCGCTCACCACGATCCGGCTCGCCGGCGACGTGCTCTACGACCAGCGGGGCACCTTCCCCCCGGCGACCGCGCGCACGGCCGAGCTGCTGCACGCGCAGACCGAACGCTTCGAGACCCTGCTCGCCGACCTGCTCGAGATGAGCCGCTACGACGCCGGGGCCGTGACGCTCGAACTCGAGCCGACGAATCTGGTGCGCCTCGTCGAGGACGCGATCGACGCGGTGCGGCCGCTGGCCGACGAGAAGGAGACCGAGATCCGCCTGATCGCGCCCGGCGGTCACTTCGACGCCGATCTGGACGCCCGCCGCATCCGTCGGGTGCTGCAGAACCTCCTCGGCAACGCGATCGACCACGGGGAGTCGCGGCCGATCGACGTGCACGTCGACAGCGATCAGGATGCCGTCGCGATCGCCGTGCGCGACCACGGCATCGGGATGCCGGCCGCCGACCTCGAGCACGTCTTCGACCGCTTCTGGCGCGCCGACCCGTCACGGCAACGATCGACCGGTGGCACCGGCCTCGGACTCGCGATCGCGCTCGAGGATGCGACGGTGCACGGCGGCGTCCTGGAGGTCTGGTCGGCTCCGGCGGAGGGCAGTTGCTTCCGGTTGACCCTGCCGCGACGTCGCGGCGAGGACCTGCGCGGCTCCCCGCTCGAGCTGCCGCCCGAGGAGGTGGCGGAATGAGACGGATGTCCGCGGTTCCTGCGCTCGCCGCGCTCCTGCTGCTCGCGGGGTGCGTCAGCATCCCCACCTCCGGTGACGTGCGCACCGAGGCGATCGACTCCGATCCCCCCGAGGTGGCCACGATCACGTTGCCCGAAAGCCCGGTCGCGGGTCAGGACCAGGCCGACATCCTGCAGGGCTTCATCCGAGCCGGGCGGGCACCGCAGGGTCCGTACTCGGTGGCCCGGGAGTTCCTCGCGCCCGGCACGGAATGGAACGGCACGAGTCGGGTTCTCGTCACCACGAATCAGAGCGTGCCCGTGCCGATCGACGACGACACCCTGGGGATCACGGTGACGGTCGTCGGCGAGGTGGATGCCACGGGTCACTACACCGAGGTGCCCGGACTGACGCAGGTGCTGACCTACGACTTCACCGTCGTCGACGGGGAGAACCGGATCAGTCGTGCCGACCCCGGGACCGTCCTCAGCGAGCAAGGGTTCTCCCGGGCCTTCGACGCCTACCCCCTCTACTTCTTCGACACCTCCTTCGAGTACCTCGTCCCCGACCTGCGCTGGTTCCCGGTCACCCGCACCGTGGCCGATCGCATCGTGCGGGAGCTGCTCGTCGGGCCGGCGCCGTGGCTCCAGTCGAGCGTGCTGGTCTCGGCATTCCCGCAGGGCGTGACCGGCAAGGCCGACTACGAGGCGCCGGAGGTCAACGTCGAACTGAGCGGCGAGGTGCGGGCCGAGTCCGCGCTGACCCAGCGGCGGATGCTGCAGCAGCTCGGGGCGAGCCTCGACGTGCTCGGCAACGTCAACGAGGTGAACGTCGCGGCCGGAGAGCTGGACCTCGCGCCGAGCCCCGACTCTCCGATCGACGTCTCGTACTCGGTCGGCGACGGGGCGGTCGGCGGGGTCGACGGCCGGCTGGGCGTCCTCTCCTCCGAGGGTCTCGTCCCGCTGTCGAAGATCGGCATCCGCGCCGACGGACTCGAGTCGACGGCCGCGTCGCTCGCGCGCGACCGGGCGTCGGTCGCCCTGCTCGGCCCGGTCGGGGTGACCCTGGTCGGGGAGACCGGGGATCCCGTTCCGATCGACGCGCGCGGCGGACTCGTCGCCCCGAGCCTGGACCCCCACGGGTTCACATGGTCGGTCCCGCGGAACGATCCGTCGGGACTCCTCGTCGTCGACGCGAACGGAGACCAGCGCGCGCTCCCGCTGCCGGTGGACGGGGAGGTCATCGCCCTCGAGGTCTCCCGGGACGGCGCGCGCGTGCTGCTGGCGCTCGCCACCTCGAACGGTCCGCGCGTGACGGTGCTCGGCATCCAGCGCGACGCGGATCTGCTGCCCGTCGCCTTCGGCACCGCCTACGACCTGGATGTCGACGGTCCCGTGATCGACATCGCCTGGGTGGACGGTGCGCACGTCGCGGTGCTGTGGGCCGACGACGGCGGCTCGCGGGCCGACGTGCTCGCCCTCGGCGGTCCGCGCGAGCCGCTCGGCGAGATCGACGGCGCCGTCTCGATCGTCGGCGGCAACCTGGTGGCCGGCATCCGGGTGCTTCTCGGCGACGGTTCGGTGTGGCGCCCGAGCGAAGCCGGCGGCTGGCGCGACACGGGTCTCGTCGCGTCCTTCCTCGCCACGCAGCAGTAGGTTTTCCCCGGTTCGGACGCCGTGTGCTCGGCCGTCCCCGGCCAGAGGCGACGCTGGCCGGATGCGGCTTCTCGACGCGCTCGCGTTCGCTTTCCCGGTGCCGTGCGCGGGATGCGGGCTCGAGGGCCGCGCGCTGTGCGGGGCGTGCGCACCCGCGTTGGCCGCACGCGTCACCACCTCGTCGCGACCGGGCGTCGGACCCGTCTCGGCCGGCCTCGCCTACGAAGGGGTGGCCCGTGCCGCGATGCTCGCCCTGAAGGAGGAGGGGCGGGCGGGGCTCGCGTCGGCGCTCGCCGTGCCCTTCGCCGCGGCGGTGTCCTCGGCGCTCGCCGCGGCACCCGACGTGCGACTCGTCGCCGTCCCGTCATCCCGGGCCGCGCGTCGCCGGCGCGGCTTCGAGCCGGTGCGGATGCTGGCGGCCCGCGCCGGCATCCGACTGTCCCCGCTGTTCCTCCCGGCGCGCCCGCACGCCGTGCAGAAGGGGCTCGGGGTCGCCGAGCGCGCCCGCAACCTCGACGGGGTGTTCGCGCTCGCCCGGCCGGTCGACGGCCTGCGGGTGCTGCTCGTCGACGACGTCGTGACCACCGGGGCCACCCTCGCGGCGGCTGCGGACGTGCTGCGCGGGGCGGGTGCCGAGGTCGTCGGGGCGGCCGTCCTGGCGGCCACCCCACGTCGCGACGGACGCTCATCGGGAACACTCAGCAACTCAGTGTGATCTTCCCGTGACATCCCGAGGGTGCGGGTCTACGGTGAGGAAAAGGCACTCATGGCGGGGCCTCACGAGGTTCCGGCGGATGCCGCGCAACTGAAGGAGGACGCCCATGGACATCACCATCACCGGTCGCGGAGTCGAGATCCCGGATCGGTTCGAGGATTACGCCACGGAGAAATCCGAGAAGGTCGCCCACCTCGCCGACAAGGCGATCGTCCTCGAGATCCGCGTCATCCGGCACCACGAGACCGGGGGAACGACCGGTGACGACCGGGTCGAGCTGACGCTCATCGGCCCCGGTCCCGTCGTCCGCGCCGAAGCGGCCGCGAGCGACAAGTACGCCGCCTTCGACCTCGCCCTCGACAAGCTGCTCGAGCGCATCCGGCAGGCGAAGGACCGCAAGAAGATCCACCGCGGGGCGCGTCGGCCCGAATCCCTCGGGGAGGCCGCGAGCAGCGGTCGGGTCGCCGAGCTCGTGCCGGCGAGCACGGCACTGCTCGAAGCGGTCGCCACCGGCGAGATCCCCGTCGCCACGGAGGAGACCGAGGAGGACTGGAGCCCGGTCGTCATCCGCCAGAAGGTCTTCCCCGCGGCGCGCATGACGCATGAGGATGCCGTCGACCACATGGAACTCGTCGGCCACGACTTCTTCCTCTTCATCGACGCGACGACCGACAACCCGGCGGTGGTCTACCGCCGCAAGGGCTGGAACTACGGGGTGATCTCGCTCGATGAACAGGCGGATGAGGTCGGCACCAAGCGCAAGCGGCGGTGACGTGACCCGACGGCCGAGACGGCCGTCGGCGCTGGGACCGCGGCGGAGGCGCGAAAGCGCCTCCGCTCTCAGCGAAGTCCGCGCGCAGCGAACCGCCTCCGATTGTCAGGGAGGCGGTTCGCTACGCTTGCTAGAGTCACACCCCGATAACGGCGCGTCTTCGGCGTGCCGTCGGTAGAGCGAGTGGAGCACCCGTTGGCGAACGTTCTGGAGAGAGTCCTCCGCGTCGGCGAAGGCCGCACCCTCCGTCGGCTGAAGCATTTCGCGGAAGCCATCAACCACCTCGAGGAGCACTTCGAGGACCTCAGCGACGACGAGCTGCGCGACGAGACGAAGCAGTTCCGCGACCGTTACGCCGACGGGGAGTCGCTCGACGACCTGCTGCCCGAGGCTTTCGCGGCGGTGCGCGAGGCGAGCAAGCGCACCCTGGGCCTGCGGCCGTTCGACGTGCAGCTGATGGGTGGGGCGAACCTCCACCTCGGCAACATCTCCGAGATGAAGACCGGTGAGGGCAAGACCCTGACCGCGACGACCGCCGCCTACCTCAACGCGATCGCCGGCAAGGGCGTGCACGTCGTCACCGTCAACGACTACCTCGCGTCGTACCAGTCGGAGCTGATGGGTCGCGTCTTCCGCGCCCTCGGGATGACGACCGGCTGCATCCTCGCCGGACAGACCCCCGCCGAACGTCGCGAGCAGTACGCCGCCGACGTCACCTATGGCACCAACAACGAGTTCGGCTTCGACTACCTGCGCGACAACATGGCCTGGCAGACCGCCGACATGGTGCAGCGCGGCCACTTCTTCGCGATCGTCGACGAGGTCGACTCGATCCTCATCGACGAGGCGCGCACGCCGCTCATCATCTCCGGCCCGGCGTCGGGCGAGGCGAACCGCTGGTTCGGCGAGTTCGCGAACGTCGCCAAGCGGCTCGTCGAGGGCGAGGACTACGAGGTCGACGAGAAGAAGCGCACCGTCGGCGTGCTCGAGCCCGGCATCGAGAAGGTCGAGGACTACCTCGGCATCGACAACCTCTACGAGTCGGCCAACACCCCGCTCATCTCGTTCCTCAACAACTCGATCAAGGCGAAGGCCCTGTTCAAGAAGGACAAGGACTACGTCGTGATGAACGGCGAGGTGCTCATCGTCGACGAGCACACCGGCCGCATCCTCGTCGGACGTCGCTACTCCGAGGGCATCCACCAGGCCATCGAGGCCAAGGAGAACGTGCAGGTCAAGGCCGAGAACCAGACCCTCGCGACGGTCACCCTGCAGAACTACTTCCGCCTCTACACGAAGCTCGCCGGCATGACCGGTACCGCCGAGACCGAGGCCGCCGAGTTCATGGCGACCTACAAGCTCGGGGTGGTGCCGATCCCGACGAACAAGCCGATGATCCGCCAGGACCAGTCCGACCTCGTCTACAAGAACGAGGCGATCAAGTTCCAGCAGGTGGTCGAGGACATCGTCGAGCGCCACCGCACGGGCCAGCCGATCCTCGTCGGCACGACGAGCGTCGAGAAGAGCGACGAGCTCTCGAAGCTGCTCGCCAAGCGCGGCATCAAGCACGAGGTGCTGAACGCCAAGAACCACGCCCGCGAGGCCGCGATCATCGCCCAGGCCGGTCAGGTCGGCGCCGTCACCGTCGCCACCAACATGGCCGGACGTGGCACCGACGTCATGCTCGGCGGCAACGCCGAGTTCATCGCCACCTCGAAGATGCACGAGCTCGGCCTCTCCCCGGTGGACACTCCGGAGGAGTACGAGGCGCAGTGGGATGCCGTCTTCGCCGAGGTCAAGCGCGAGGTCGAGGCGGCGGCGGCGAAGGTCGTCGAGGCCGGAGGTCTCTACGTGCTCGGCACCGAGCGGCACGAGTCCCGCCGCATCGACAACCAGCTGCGCGGTCGTTCCGGTCGCCAGGGCGACCCGGGTGAGAGCCGCTTCTACCTGTCGCTGCAGGACGACCTGATGCGCCTGTTCAACGCCGGCGCCGTCGAGAACCTGCTCGGGCGTTCGGGAGTCCCCGACGACGTCGCGATCGAGCACAAGTTCGTCTCGCGCGCGATCCGGTCGGCGCAGTCGCAGGTCGAGGGTCGCAACGCCGAGATCCGCAAGAACGTGCTCAAGTACGACGACGTGCTCAACCGCCAGCGCGACGCGATCTACACCGACCGCCGCCGCATCCTCGAAGGCGACGACCTGCACGAGCGCGTGCAGCAGTTCCTGACCCGGGTGCTCACCGAGGTCATCGACGAGCACACGTCGGAGGGCACGAGCGACGACTGGGATCTCGACGCGCTGTGGACCGAGCTGAAGACCCTCTACCCGGTGTCGATCACGATCGACGAGGTGCTGAGCGAGGTCGGCAGCAAGGGCCAGCTGAAGGCGAAGCGCCTCACCGAGGAGATCCTCTCGGATGCCGAGGTCGCCTACCGGAAGCGCGAAGAACAGCTCGGGGCCCCCGCGATGCGCGAGCTCGAGCGCCGCGTCGTGCTCTCGGTCATCGACCGCAAGTGGCGCGACCACCTCTATGAGATGGACTACCTGAAGGACGGGATCGGCCTGCGCGCGATGGCGCAGCGCGACCCGCTCGTCGAGTACCAGCGGGAGGGCTACGCGCTCTTCCAGAGCATGATGGGCGCCATCCGCGAGGAGGCGATCGGCTTCCTGTTCAACCTCGAGGTGCAGGTCACCGGCGACGCCGCGGGCCAGGCGCGGATCGCCGCGCGCGGCCTCAACGCCGAGCAGCCCCCGCAGCAGAACCTGTCGTACTCGGCGCCGAGCGCCGACGCCCAGGGCGAGGTCGAGGTGCGCAACCAGCGCGGCCAGGTCGAGGCTCGGGCCACCGCTCTCGCGCAGCAGCAGGCGGCGCAGCAGAATGCGGCGTTCGCTCGCCAGGCTCCGACCCAGCAGCCGGCCCCGCAGCAGGGTCGCCCGGGTGCGGCTCCCGCGCAGCGCGGGGCGTTCGGGCAGAAGGGCGACGGCGCTCCCGCCGCCCCGGTGCCGCAGAACCGGGCCCAGCGCCGGGCGCAGGAGAAGAAGCGCTGATCTCTTAGAGGACGTGGATGGCGGTCGCCCGCCAGCGCCGGTCGAGCCCCTCGAGCCGGAGTGCGACGGCGCGCACTCGTGCCCGCCCGCGCACGACGACCGTGGCCTCGACGATCCCGTCGCGCGGCTCGCAGACGATGATCGAGCCGATCGTGAAGGTCGGCCGCAGCGCCGGAGCGCCCTTGGCCTGGCGTGCCCGGGATGACAGGACGACGCGCTTGAGCAGATGCCGGTAGACGTCATCGGTGAGCCAGCGGGCGATCTGGTCGAGTTCGCGGGCGCCGGCGAGGATCTCGATGACGCAGCGCGTCAGGTTCTCGATGAGCGGCCGGGGGTCGGGCAGCGCCGAGGTCGGGGTCGGCTGCTGATCGAAGAAGTCGTCGGCCGCGAACCGCGGCTCGAGTCGGAGCGCAGCTGTGCCGTCGAACGCGGTCTGCGCCGCCTGCTGGTGAGTCATCCGTAGCCTCCTGATCGGTTCCGGTGCGTCCCGTCCCAGCGGGATGCCTCATCCGACCACGCCTCCCCAGGGGCGTAAATGGGAACTACTTCCCACTGTGGATAACCTCGCCCGTCGGGAGTGGGGCGTGGATAACGTCGCGCCGTGCGCTGGCAGAAGCCCTCGGCGCTGTGGACGCCCATTCCGGAGTCGGCCAGTCTGGACTCATGGATCTGGAACCGCGACTACCGGAGTGGCCGACATTCGGTCGGGAGCCCGACCTTTCGCCCGAAGCGGTAGATGTGAAGCTGCCGACGACGCTCTCGCTCGACGAAGCGTTCCGAGCGGCGTTCTACCTGGTCGAGCGGTACCTCGCGGTGGAGGATCAGCCGAGTGATGATCTGGTCCTCTTCATGCAGTACATGCGATCCGACCCGGCGCGGCTCGGTGACTGGATGAACTCGGTGCGACGTGCGCTGACCGACGGCGGCGCTGCCAACGGCTACATGCACCTGGAGCAGGGCGGCATCGAGTCCTGAGCGGGCTGTGGAAAGCGACTCGGCGACGCTAGGTTGCGTCACTACTCTGACCGCATGACGGCCGCGCGAGTATCGGGATAGCCCGGATGCGCTGGCAGAACCTCTTCGACGACCTCGAGAGCCAGCTCGAGAGCGAGCTCGGGGCCGAGGAGGTCGACCTGCTGGCCGAGGAGGAGCGACTGCGCCTCGGGCGGCTCACGCTCCGAGACCGCGTCCGGGCCGTGCACGCCGACGCGCCGGCATCCCCTCTGGTTCTCACCCTCCGCGGACCCGAGCGGGTCTCGATCACGGTCGCCGCGATCGGGCGCGACTGGATCGCGGGCGAACTGGATGCCGGAGCGCTGCGATCGGCGATCGTGCCGCTGGCGGCGGTGTCGACCCTCGATCCCGTCGGCGGTCAGCTGGCCGCGAGCCTGCGCCTCGACCCCGCGCCCGAACCGCCGACCGCGCTCTCGGCCCGGCTGGGTCTCGCGTTCGTGCTGCGCGACCTGTGTCGGCGGCGCGCTCCCGTCGAGATCGGGGTCGGCGGGGAGCGATGGCACGGCACGATCGATCGCGTCGGCCGCGATCACCTTGACCTCGCCGAGCACGCGCCGGGGGAGCCGCGTCGCACGGCGTCGGTGTCCCGCATCCGGATCGTCGCGTTCGCCGCGCTCGACCTCGTGCGGTTCTGAACGCGCTCGGGGCGGCTAGCGGTCGCCGAAGAGCTCGGCGACGTCGGCGTACTCCGCCTGTTGCCACATCCCGCGGCGGCGGTTCTCTTCGTACTTGCCCGCGATGTAGGCGTCGAGGACCGAGTGCTCGACCCGCCAGTGGCCGCTCGCGCCGATCTTGATCGCCGGCAGCTCGCCCGACCGCACCAGCGCGTAGGCCTGGTGCACCGAGATCGCGAGCACCGTCGCGACATCGGCGAGGGTGAGGAAACGCGCGAGTCCGGCGGGATCGGAGTGCGTCATGGTCCGATTATCCGCCGCACGTCAGGTCGCGAACCGGGGTGTGGAGAACTTCCGCCGTCGGAATCGGCGACGGGTGAGCATGGGCCCGTCCACGCCACTTCTCCGGAGGAATCGATGAACGAGCCCGGCCCCAGCCCCCGCCGTCGCTTCGCCCTCGACGTGCGGCTCGTGATCGGACTGCTGCTGGTCGCCGCTTCGGTCGCCGCGGTGACGCTGCTCGTCGGAGCGGCCGACACCCGGGTCGTCGTCTACGCGGCCGGCGAGTCGCTCGCGCCGGGCGATCGGGTCGACGCCGGCGACCTCGTGGAACGGAGCGTGGCCCTCGACGGCGCCGAGGAGCTCTACCTCGGCGTCGGCGACATCCCCGACGACGGGATCGTCGTGGCGCAACCCGTCGCCGCCGGGCAACTCGTGCCGGTCTCGGCCGCGGGCTCCGTCGACGGACAGCGGGCCACCTCGCTCGTGCTCCAACTCGCCGGACCCGTCAGCACCGTCGTCGAGACCGGCAGCCTCGTGGATGTCTGGAGCGTCGCGCTGCCCGAGGGCGGCGCTCTCGACGACACCCAGGCCGGCACCCCGGTGGTGCTCGTCTCGCAGGCCACGGTCGTGCGCGTGCTCGAAGACGAGACACTCATCGCCGGCTCGGGTGGTGCCGCGTCGACCGTCGAGGTGCTCGTGCCGCGCACCCGCGTCGCCCGGCTGCTCCAGGCGATCGCGCAGGGCGATGCGCTCGCGGTCGTGCCGTCGGGACTGCCGCTGGGGTCGTCGTGAGCGACGTCGGGCTCGCCCTCCCGGTCGCCGACGTCGATCGTCTCGGGGCGGAGGCGCAGCGCTTCGGGCACCGCGTCGTCGCCGAGGTGGCGGATGCGGACGCGCTCGCCCCGAAGATCGCGCTCGCGAAGCCGGAGGTCGTGATCGCGGCGGCCTCGGCGCCGCACCTGAGCGCCCGGCTGGTCGCCGCCTGCGATGCGCACGGCGTGCGGCTCGTGGTCGTGGGCGACTCCCCGCGCGAGCGACGGTTCGCGGCCGCACTGGGCGTCGTCGACCCCGTGCCCGGGCCGCCCGCCTGGACGCTGCTGACGCCCGGCACCGGCATCCCGGCCGCACTGGTGAGCCCGCCACCGCCGGCGTCGCTGC
>NZ_JBIIAW010000029.1:0-29559 GCF_044239695.1 Pseudolysinimonas sp.
TGGTCTCAGCAATGAAATTGGCCCGGCTTCCTCGATCGCGTGAGCGAGAGGAAGCCGGGCTGTGACTACTCCACCTGTCGGCGCGGCCCCGTGTCGGCTGCTCACCGGCCTTGGGCTTCGCATCGAAGATCGAGTCGATCGCGCCGCGGCGTGTAGGCGCCTCGCGCTCGATCTTCTGACGCACCGCGTCTGCGCGCTCCATGACCTTCGGATCGGTCTTGGCTCGCTCGATCCAGAACTCGATCGCAAGGCGCGCCTCCTCCGTGAGACCGGAAACCCCGACCGTAGCGAACTTGTTCAACGGCTGATCGTTCGTGACGCAACCGACGCAGTGACGACGACCACCGCGCTCTACTTTGGCAGCTATGGCTTCGGTGGGCCTTGAGTTCGGCTACCTTCGGCGTGGGAGTTCTAGCTGGGAGGCTGGATGCGGATCTATGTAGCGCGGGTTGGCGAGACGACGCCGACCGTGCCAATTGGCGACTTCCTTCTCGAGCCCCTTATCTGGAACGACTGGTTCGAATTTAGGACCCTGTACCGACTCTCTTACGTCGACAACGAGGGCGAACTCGATGCCATCGGACCGGTAAAGATCGGCAGCTTTTCGCACGAGTACGAGAACACTGAGGAAGCGCGGACTCCTCTCCCAGACGACTTCTCGCGGCTCTCGGCGGACTTCGTTTCGGTCGGTCAGGACATTGACTACTACACGCGTGCCGTCCACCTACTCGGTGGCAACCGTGCTGGTGTGCTGTTCCGCGCCCTTCGTGACATGGCTTACAACCCTGAGCTATTGGAGCGAGCCGAAGGTTCGCGCATTCTCTATCGCTCCCTGCTGCGTAGCGTGCCGGTCGAGTCCGTCAAGAAGCAATACAACCGCGTGGCGCACGGAGGCGATCGTCTCGTGCCATACGACTTTTCCTACTCTCTCCCCGGCACGAGCGAACGAGCGCCGGACCTCCGGCTCGAGGTCCAGGTCACACCCCAGTCCTTTCCGCCAACGAACGTGCATGTCATCATCGGTCGAAACAATGCGGGGAAGACCCGACTCTTGCGAGCGATGGGCCAGACGCTTCTCGGGATGCAGCCGGAGCAGGGCCAGGAGCCGGGGGAGTTCCTGGGCGACTTCGAGTTTGCGAACGTGGTGTTCGTTTCCTTCAGTGCCTTTGATCCCTTTACCTTGCCGATGTCGGATGGCCAGATTAATGGTCTGCGGTACGCGTACGTCGGGCTGCACGAGGAAGAGGAAGACGAGGACGACGAGGGGACGACCTTCGTTTCGCAGCGGACCCGCCTGCCGGATGAGTTGGCCGATGTCTTCGCGGACAGCGCTTCGATCATTCTTGCCAGCGGCCTCGCGCACCTATGGCGTGGCGCTCTCGCAACTCTGGAGACTGACCCGAACTTTGAGCAGGCAGACGTTACCAGCCTCGCTGACCTAGAAGCGAGGACGGTAAAGGCCAAAGCAAGGCGGCTCTTCAAGAAGCTGAGCTCCGGGCACAAGATCGTGCTCCTGACGATCACGCGACTGGTGGAGGCTGTCGTAGAGCAGACGATCGTGCTGCTCGACGAGCCCGAGGCCCACCTGCATCCGCCGCTCTTGGCCGCGTTCGTGCGTGCTCTTTCTGACCTCATGCAGGAGAGAAATGGCATCGCGATTGCAGCGACTCACTCGCCCGTCATTCTCCAAGAGGCGCCGGCCACGTGCGTTTCGATCATTCGCAGGACCGGGCCGATCTCCAGGGCAGAACGGCCAACGCGAGAGACGTTCGGTGAGAACGTCGGAGTTCTAACTCACGACGTCTTCGGCCTGGAAGTGACCAAGTCCGGCTTCCATCGCATGCTGATCGAAACAGCCGAAGACTTGCCGAGCTATGACGCCGTGCTGGAGAAGTTCGACCAGCAAGTGGGTGGTGAAGGTCGAGCCATCTTGCGAGCCTGGTACGCAGCAAGGCGGCAGCGGTGATCTCATTGCCAAAGCCGACCTTGACCCTCTCGACTGTCCTCGGGGCGCTGGGAGTTGGAAGTCGAGTCGACAACCTCCGGCATAACGCGCTTGCTTTGATCGCCGACGAAACGCTCTACGACCAGCTGGGCGATGCAGCGCAGCTCTTCACTTTCCCCCAACCCGGCTCGTCAACCGTCGGGGCCGACGCGAAGTGGGCCTATAAGGTGCGGTTCGCGGCAAAGACGGGCCTAGCACGGGCGTTGTACGCGGAGCTGAAGGAATGGGCTTTCTGGAGCAAGTGTCCGTTGTGCCACCATCGGCCGGTTGGCACGCTCGATCACTACTTGCCGCAGGCGAGCTTCCCGACACTTGCCCTCACGCCGCTGAACCTGGTCCCGGTCTGTCGAGACTGCAACTGGGTGAAGCAGAACTTCGTAGCTGCGACCGAATCCGAGCAGCCGTTACATCCCTATTACGACGACTTCGCCGCCGCCGGCGACTGGCTGGAGGCCGATCTAGTTGAGGAGTCGGGGGCGCCCCTCGTATTCCGAGTCGATCCGCTGGATGTGTGGACGGCGGTCGAGGAACAAAGAGTTCGCAACCACTTCCGCGACCTCGAGTTGAACGATCTTTATGCGGCTAACGCTGGGGCCGAAGTTCAGGCCATCCGAGCAAGGTTGTCTGATCTTCTTGATGCTGGCGGACCAGCGGCGGTCGCGGAGCATCTCCTTGCTGAGGCCGAATCTAGGAGTGCCGATCTGACCGACGCTTGGCGGCCGGCGGCCTATCGCGCGTGGGGCGCGAACGACTGGTTCTGCTCGGGCGGCTTTGATGAGTAAAGGGGAACAGGATCTACCGAAGGCACCAAAGCAACTCGAAGGCTGACTCACCGAAGGCTCAGGTTGTCTCGGCACCTCGTCAGTCGAAGGCTGCAGTCGCGCCGCAAAAGGGCGCGAGCGCGTGCCAGGATAAGTCCAGCACCCGTCCACTTGGAATGGAGCGCCATGGACCCGATGATCGTCAAGGCCCTCATCGACATAACCCAATGGATTGGGTTGGCAGTCGCCGCTGGGGTCGTAGGCAACAGCTCTGATCGAGGTTTGCTGAAGGTGGTTCAGTGGTTTCGCGACCGTGGTCGCGATCCGCGAAAGAGTTGGGCACGGAGCGCCGAAGCGGCTCGCGTGCTTGAGCGAATTGCACCGAATGGAGCTGATGCGGAGGCCCTGGTTTTGGCTGCGCGGCTCATCGATCCTTCAGTCTTTCAAGCGACTGGCAGAAGTCTCACGGTTTACTCAAGGACCGGTACGGCGATCGGAGAAGTCCACGGTTCGGTTCGAATCGACAACAGACATTGAGTCGTGACCTTGCAGCCTTCAGCGAGTCAGGTGTCGCGATCGGAGTTGTCCGAGGTGGCGTGCACATTGCGAGCGAAGCACGCCCTGCCGTCGGCCTTCCGGGGATCGACCCGAATGAGCCGGTTGTGGTTGGCCTTCCGCCCCGACCAACTACCTATGTAGAACGGCGAGAGTACCTCGACGCGTTCCCGTTGATCGGCGCTGGGATAACGCGATACGCGCTGGTTGGACCCTCGGGGAGTGGCAAGACCCAGATTGCTCTCGACTTCGCTTATCGAGCAAGCAAGTACGACATTTCGACCATCGTGTGGCTTGATGGGACCGATCTCGGAGCCAGTGCGATGAACGTCGCGCGTGGGATCGGCTGGGCGCAGGGGGAGGAATCTGAGGCCGACGTCGCTCGAATGATCCAACGCTGGGTTTCGCGAAGGCCCGGAAACTGGCTCGTTGTTGTTGACGGTGTCGATGGCGACGCGGGCGCAATATCCGAGGTGCTGCCCATCCTCTGTCGTTCGGAAGGAAGTGGTCGAACTATCGTGACCGCGACTGACTTTGAGTCAGTTCGCCAGTTCACAGACGGCTCCCCGATTCGGGTCGGGCCCATGACACTCGACGAGAGTCGGCACGTTCTCGGCGAAGCAGCGCCTGATGTGATCGAGTTCGGAGCCCGCCGCCCCGTCCTCCTTCGGATGTTGCTTGCCAACAAGGCGAACTTGGGTGAGGTTGAGCCGGACGGACTCACAGTTGAGACAGCGATAAGTAGCGGCCTAAGTCAGATGACTGACTTGGAGCGCTCTGTCCTAGCCTCGCTTGCTATAGGTGCGCAGTCGGGCGTGCCGATAGCACTCCTCGGACTCGATCCGGCCCTGAGCGTCGCGACTGTAGATCGAGTCGCGGCGTCCGGCTTCGCTGAGCGCTACTCGGCGGGCAGCCAAGTCGAGCCTTGGCTGCTGATGCACTCACTGGTGCAGAAACTGCTCATTGACCTCATGTCTGACCGCGAGCGCGATCTCGCGTTGAGCCGGCTCATGGAGAACATTGAGGTAGCCCTCCAGGCCCACACGCACTGGAGCGATCCATTCGCACGGTGGCGCGCGGCGAACGAAGCAGCAAAGCAGTTGCAAGCTCTACCAATAGATCTTGGATGTGACCGACCAGTCGAGACGTTCCTCCGAGTATCGACCTCCGTCGTGATGGCTCTTCTCCGCGATGATTTCAACTTGATCGCGGCTCGAAACTTGTTGAGCAAGTGCTACCTGCTGACGGAGCGTTCCGGGTTGCCGCCGAGTCACAGCCTGGAGTTCGCACAACTGGACTTGACGGCGCGCTCCGGTTCAAACGCCTTGGCTGCTCAGGGTCTGAAAGCGCTCATCAAGCGTCAGCAAGAGTCGGGAGATCCAGAACTCGAAGTTCTAGACAGTAGACGGATACGTGGATGGGCTCTCGCTGATTCAGCGAACGCTCGGCTGGCTGTCGGAGAACTACTAGTTGTCGAGCAACGGTACGTCGACCTTCTCGGCTCGGATCATCCAGAGACGTTGATGACTCAGGAGTATCTCGCCTATGCGCATGGGCAGAGTGGAGACTTCGCCGAAGCTGCTCGACTCCTAGAGGTGAATCTCCGCAAGAGGCAGCAAGTCTTAGGCAGTGACCACCCCGACACAGTGACGAGTCGCTATAACCTGGCCTTCGCCCGAATGCGCATCGGTGACCTCACGACCGCCCGCGACGAGCTCGAAGTCGTCTTGCAAGCGCGGCGTGAGACGTTCGGGCCTGATTTCCCTACCGTGCTCATGTCGGAAGGCAGCCGAGCGAACTGCATCGGTTTCATGGGGAACCCGTTGGAAGCGAGTCATCTTTTTGAGGGACTCGTCGATCGATTCGATCGAGTTGTAGGTCCGGCACATCCGCTCACAATGCGGACTAGGTACTACCAGCTGCGCTGGCTCGCGGAAGCCGGAGAGCCGGTATCCGCGCGGGCGAATCAACTACGCCGTGACGTCGTTGCGCAGGTGGGTGAGAGCGACCCGCTTCTAGCCGAACTCGACAGCCTGATTGGGACAGCGAGTGGTTAGCCCGCCCCCTGTCACGTCTCATTTCGTGCTCTGCCATGTGAGTCACGCAAGGCAACGCCGCGCTCTCGTAGTCGTAGTTGGATAGTACGGGCGGTCGCCCCTAGCTCTGTGCCGACCTTCGCGAGGCTCAGCCCAGACTCATAGAGTCGCACAGCTGAGTCGACCTGGTCTTCGGTCAAAGGGCGTCCTCGCAAGATCACGCCCGCCGATTGAAGGGAGTTGCTAATCGTGTTTCGGTGACACCGGAACACGATTGCCAATTGGTAGACGGTCTGGCCTGCCCGGTAGCCCGCTATCACTGCTTCGCGTTCGTCCGCTTGAAGCCGTCGCTGTTTCTGAAGGACGCGCGGAGAGCGCCCTGGCATGCGAGGCTTGCGCGATCGAATATCCTCAAGCAGCCGATCCAGACGCTGCCTATTGTTCCAAAGCGCTTCCGCTAGGACCACCAAGAACCCGACCTTCGGGCGGCGATCCACCACCTTTTGTTTCTCCCGCGTGTCGGCGGTCGCGCCTAGGCTCTCTGCCATGACGGAGCCGAGCTCGCAGCCTGCCGCCACCCACGTGCCGCCGCCGAACGGGATGCGCACGTTCGCGGGCGTTCTCGTCAACACCGCGGTCGCGAACGTGACGACGAGCTACCTCTGGTTCGCGCTCACCTTCTGGGTCTACCTCGAGACGCGCTCGGTGCTCGCCACGGGCATCATCGGCGGCGCCTACATGCTGCTCGTCGCGCTGTTCGGCATGGTGTTCGGCTCGATCGTCGACCGGCATCGCAAACACCAGGCGATGATCTTCGCCAGCGGCACGACGCTGGCCGCGTTCGCGATCGCCGGGGTGATCTACCTCCTCCAGCCGGAGAGCGCCCTGCTCGACCTCGGCGGGCCCTGGTTCTGGCTGTTCGCCGGCATCATCCTGTTCGGCGGGGTGATCGAGAACATGCGCAACATCGCGCTCTCGACGACCGTCACGCTGCTGATCCCCGAGGAGCGGCACGCCAACGCGAACGGTCTCGTCGGCACCGTGCAGGGTCTCGCCTTCATGGTGACGAGCGTGTTCTCGGGGCTGTCGATCGGCCTCCTCGGGATGGGCCCGACCCTGCTGCTCGCCATCGTGTTCACCGCCCTCGCCTTCGGGCACCTGCTCTTCCTGCGCATCCCCGAGGAGAAGCCGCAGGTCGCCGAGGGGCAGCCGATCATCGACGTCCGCGGCGCGATCGGCGCCATCCGGCTGGTTCCCGGATTGTTCGCGCTGATCATCTTCTCGACGTTCAACAACCTCATCGGCGGCGTCTACATGGCGCTCATGGATCCCTACGGGCTGGAGCTGTTCCCCGTGGAGCTGTGGGGCGTGGTGTTCGCGGTCGCCTCGACGGGCTTCATCATCGGGGGTCTGTTCATCGCGAAGTTCGGGCTGGGCAAGAATCCGATCCGCACGATGCTGTTCCTGGTCATGGTGATGGGGCTGCTCGGCGCACTGTTCACGATCCGGGAATCCTGGCTGCTCTACGCGGCGGGCATCTGGCTCTACATGACGATCATCCCGGCGGTCGAGGCCTCCGAGCAGACCGTCATCCAGAAGGTCGTGCCGTTCCGCACCCAGGGGCGGGTGTTCGGGTTCGCGTCGGCGTTCGAGGCGGCCGCCGCGCCGGTCACGGCGTTCCTCATCGCGCCGATCGCCGAGTTCATCATCATCCCGTACATGAACGAAGGCACCGGCGCGCAGACCTGGGGCTGGCTGCTCGGCGAGGGGGAGGCACGCGGTATCGCGTTCGTGTTCCTGATCGCGGGGCTTGCCATGATCGTGTTCGCCGCCCTCGCCTTCCTGACGAGGTCGTACCGCACCCTCTCGGCGACCTACGCCGGGCAGAAGGAGTCGGTCATCCCCGCCGAGGTCGACGGGGCCGATCTCGACGCGGAGTCGTCCGCCACGCGCTGACTATCGACCGGAGTGGTCGAGGGCGATCAGCCGCGCGTGGGGCGGGCGACGGGAACGTCTCGGCGGGCGACCTGGGGTGGGGCCGGCCGGAAGGACTGCATCCATCGAAGGCGGGCATCCGCTCGGCGCTTCGCCTCGATCGCCGCCTGGAGCGTACGCGTGGAGAGCGGCGGCCTGGTCATCCCCCGACGGTAGGCGCACGACATGTGCGGCCTCTCAGGTTGGCCGACGCCTGCTCAGTGCAGCCGGGCCGGGTGCCGGATGTCGTCGCGCGGCAACTCGTCGACGACGGCGCGCACCTGCAGATCGGCGATCCGCACCGGGAGGTCCCCCCGGGCGGAGAGGAACGCGATGTCGGCGGCATCCCGGCCCGTCGCGATGCGCACGAGGCTCTGGCGCGGGGCGAGGTTCGTGGCGTCGACGACGTGCCACACCCCGTCGATGGCGGCTTCGGCGACCGCGTGGAAGTCCATCGGCGACAGCCCGGGCGCGTAGACGCCGACCACCCGTGCCGGCACGTCGAGCGCGCGGAGGAACGCGACCACGAGGTGCGCGAAGTCGCGGCACACCCCGCGGCGGGAGAGCAGGGTGCGCACCGCGCCGTCGGTCGGCAGGCTCGATCCGGTGACGTAGGCGATCCGAGTGCCCACCCAGCTCGAGACGGCCGCGAACAGGTCGGCTCCGCGCAGTCCCGCGAACTCGGCGACCGCGATCGGGCGCAGGATGTCGGACTCGCAGTAGCGGCTCGGCCTGAGGTAGCGGATCTCCTCCATCGGATCGACGTCGGCGGGCGCGGCGAACCCCGAGACGGTGGCCGTGTACTCGATGTGCACCGGGCCGACGCTCGCTTCCAGCACGTGGAGGCGTCCGCCGTGGACGTCGTCGAGCACCGTCACCGGCAGCACCACACCGTCCTGCGTGGCTTCGAAGCGCTCCTCCACGTCGTACCCGTCGGCGACGCCGACCGCGAGCACGAGTCGCGCGGCTCCGTCGGACTCCAGGTCGAGATCCACCATCACGTCGCGTCGCATCCTGCATCTTCGCACCGCTCGGCCGACGACATCGGGGGTTTGCGGCCGGGCCGGTTCGCAGCTACGGGGCGTAGGGTGGGCGCAAGATCGCCGGGGTGTCGTGCGGTGATCACCGGATCGCGATGGCGGGATCCCGCGAGGGGTGCCGATCGGCAGACGTCTCGGGAACGACCGTCGCGACCGCGCGACGGGTCAGGATCGGACGCGCGTGACCACTTTCGGTTTCCTCAGCACCTACCCGCCGACACGCTGCGGCCTGGCGACTTTCACCGCCGCACTCGCCTCCGCGGTCCCGGGACCGGGCGACCCCGACTCCCGGGTCGTACGAGTCGACGACCTCGTGCCCGCCGGCGCTGCGGTGCCGGGTCGACGGACGGCCGTCGTCGGCGACCTCCGCCCGGGGAGCGTGGACAGCCGTGTCGCCGCGGCGCGGTCCCTCGACGCCTGCGACGTCGTCATCGTGCAGCACGAGTACGGGATCTACGGGGGACCCGACGGCGACGAGATCCTCGACGTGCTGGCGCGGATCGCCGCACCGTGCGTCGTCGTGCTGCACACCGTGCGCGAGTCGCCGACCGCGCATCAGCGGTGGCTCCTCGAACGCGTCGCCGGACTCGCGTCGGCGGTGGTCGTGATGACCCGGGCCGGCGCCGACCTGCTCGAACGCCGCTACGCCGTCGACGCCTCGAAGGTGCACGTCATCCCGCACGGCGTCACGCCCTGGGTCCCCGTTGCCGTCCCGCCGCCCGCGACGCGCCCGACGGTCCTCACCTGGGGTCTCATCGGGCCCGGCAAGGGCATCGAGTGGGGGATCCGGGCGCTCGCCGATCGTGCGGCACCACGTCTTCGTCCGCGCTATGTCGTCGCCGGCCAGACGCATCCGAAGGTGTTGCTCGAGCAGGGCGAGGTGTATCGGGACTCGCTCGCCGACCTCGCCCGCGACCTGGGGGTCCAGGGCGACCTGGTGCTCGACGGCCACTACCGCGACACCGCAGAGCTGGCGGGACTCGTCGCCGGCGCCGACATCGTCCTCCTGCCCTACGACTCGCGCGAGCAGACCACCTCCGGGGTCCTCGTCGAGGCCCTCGCCGCCGGCAAGCCGGTGATCGCCACCCGGTTCCCGCACGCGGTCGAACTGCTGAGCGGCGGCGCCGGCATCCTCGTCGATCATGAGAACCCCGCGCAGATCGCCGCCGCTCTCACCGCGATCCTCGGGCGTCGCGAGCTGGTGGCCGGGATGAAGGCAGCCGGCGCCGAGGAGTCGCACGAGACCGGGTGGGCCGAGGTGGGGGCGCAGTACCGCCTCCTCGGCACCGATCTGCTGCGGGCGGCCGCCGCGTGAGCGTCCTCGCCCCGACGCTCGTGCCGTCGTATCGCCATCTCGCGCGGCTGAGCACCGGGATCGGCGTGTTCGAGCACGCGCTGGAGGACGCGCCGCGCCTCGAACACGGTTACTGCGTCGACGATGTCGCCCGCGCCCTCACCGTCGTCGTGCGGGAGCCCGACCAGACGCCGGAGCTGGCGTCGCTCGCCGAGATCTACCTCGGGTTCCTCGAGTCGGCGGTCACCCCCGACGGCTCCGTGCACAACCGCATGGATGCCGGCGGTGTCTGGATCGACGAACCGACGATCGGCGACTGGTGGGGTCGCGCCGTCGGGGCGCTGGGATTCGCGGCGACGCACGCGGCGCTGCCGTTCCATCGCACGCGGGCGATGTACGCCTTCCTGCGTGCGGCCACGCGACGTTCGCCCGACGTGCGAGCGTCGTCCTTCGCCGCCCTCGGGGCGGCCGACGTGCTGTCGGTGGGCCCGGATGCCGACGGCGCCCGGGCGCTCCTCGGCGCGGCGCTCGAGGTCATCCCGACCCTCGCGACGGCTGGGTGGGCCTGGCCGGAGGCGCGCCTGCGGTATGCGAACGCGACGCTGTGCGAAGCGCTCATCGCCGGAGGTGCGGCGCTGGGCCGGCAGGATCTCGTCGACCGGGGACTCCACCTGCTCGCCTTCCTGCTGCGGCTGGAGACCGGCGCGGCGGGGTTGTCGCTGACGGGCTCGGCGGGTCGCGGCCCCGGGGAGTCCGGCCCGCTCTGGGACCAGCAGGCGATCGAGGCCGCCGCTCTCGCCGACGCCTGCGCCCGCGCCTTCGCCGAGACGCTCGACCCGATCTGGCGTGACGGGGTCGCCGCCGCGTGGGCGTGGTTCCTCGGCGCCAACGACTCGGGCATCCCGATGTACGACCCGGTGACGGGCGCCGGCTACGACGGACTCGAGCCCGACGGTCGCAACGGCAATCGCGGCGCCGAGTCGACCCTCGCCGCGCTGGGAACGTTCCAGCACGCGCGGGCGCTCGGGCTCGCGTGAACCGCGACATCCGGGATGCCGGCGTCGAACTGCGTCCCGACCCGTCCCGCGTCGTGGCCGACCTGTTCCTGCCGGGGGAGAGCACCCCGGGGGCGACGTCGCGCAGCGAGAAGGTCATCGCCCGCGTCCTCGCCGCGCCGCGGAGTGCGATCGAGGCGAGTGCTGCCGCGCTGACGCACGACTTCGCGACCCGGCATCCCGGCCTCGAGCCGATCGTGCGGGCGAACGCCGCGAAGGTGCATCCCGGCTCCGACGACCTCGACGACCGTCTCGCGCTCGTGCTCGGCGCGACGTTCACGGCCGAGTACGCGATCGAGGGCGCGGCCCTGTGTAATCCGAGCGTCGTCGTGGCCCCGGATCAGGGCGGCCTGGAGGCGGGCATGTTCCGCGTGCTGCTGTCGCTGCGGTCCATCGGTGAGGGCCACATCTCGGCGATCTCGTTCTGCACCGCGATCATCGGTCCCGGGCGGGCGTGGCGGTTCGAGGAACGCGTGCTGCCGCTCGGGCGCGCCGAGATCAGTGAGGGAGCCTGGACGCGGGCCCACCTCCGCGGTGCGCTCGAGCACGACGGCGAGCTGACCGACGTGGCACGCGCCGTCATCCAGAAGCTGCCGGCGACGGCGAGGTCCTCCGACATCGACGCGGTGATCCGGAAGCTGCCCGGTGAGTACTTCAGCCACTACGAGTCCCGGGCTCGCGTCGAGGCCGTGCGGAACGTGGGCCGATCCGCCTACGACGCGGTATTCGACCCGGCGACGGCGATCAGCCAGCGGGTGCTGCTGCCGGCGACCGACGAGGAACGGCACGGGATGGAGGATGCCCGGTTCGTGGCGTTCACCGACGACGACGGGTCGGTGCTCTATCGGGGCAGCTACACGGCGTACGACGGCCGCTCGATCCGGTCGCGCCTCATCACGACGACCGACTTCCGGCAGTTCTCGGTGCAGCGACTGATCGGCGGCCCCGCGCTGACGAAGGGCATGGCGTTCTTCCCCCGGCGGGTCGGCGGGCGACTGCTCGCGCTGACCCGGAGCGGAGGCGAGACGATCTCGCTCGCCTCGTCGCGCGACGGCCTTGCCTGGAAGGACGAGGCGCCCGTCTACGCACCGAGCCTCCTCTGGGAGGTCGTGCAGGGCGGCAACTGCGGGTCGCCGATCGAAACCGACCGCGGCTGGCTCGTGCTCACCCATGGCGTCGGACCGATGCGGCAGTACTGCATCGGAGCGATCCTGCTCGACCTCGACGACCCCGCCGTGGTGCTCGGCCGGCTCGAGGAGCCGCTGCTCGCGCCCGACGAGCCGCAGCGCGAAGGCTACGTGCCGAACGTCGTCTACACCTGCGGCGGGATCGCCCACGATGGAGTGCTCTGGGTTCCGTACGGGATCGGCGACAGCAGGGTGCGGGTGGCCTCCATCCCGCTGGCGGAGCTGTTCGACGCGATGCGTCCGGTGCCCGCGGCCGGCCAGGAATGGAAGAACCCCGCCCACTGAAGTGGACGGGGTTCGTTCGGTATGCGGGGCGACTCAGCCCTGCTGGATGTTCGACGCCTGCGGGCCCTTCGGGCCCTGCGTGACGTCGTACTGGACCTTCTCGCCCTCATTGAGGTCGCGACGACCCGTGCCCGCGATCGCGCTGAAGTGCGCGAACACGTCCGGGGTGCCGTCGTCCGGGGCGATGAAGCCAAAGCCCTTGTCGGCGTTGAACCACTTGACGGTTCCAGTTGCCATTTTGTTCTTCTCTCTACTGCGATAAACCGCATCGAACTGACGCGGGGTTCCGGTCGACATGACCGGGTTTGTCAGGTGCGTCGGTACAGACCGACGACCGGACAAGTGAAGGGGTCGCGCGCGAAGCGCCCGACGTGATTCAAGTAAGAGACTACCTCTGCGTAAGCGCGGGGGATCGAGGTCTCGGTATAGGCGACGCCGAGGGTGCGGCAGTGCTCACGCACGATGCGTCGCGTCTTCGCGAGATGCACCCGGGCCATGCTGGGGAAGAGGTGGTGTTCCACCTGGTAGTTGAGGCCGCCGTAGAGCACGCTCGCCCAGAAGCCGCCCCGGATGTTGCGAGACGTGAGGACCTGCTTGGTGAAGAAGTCCAGTTTGGAACCGGCGGGGATGATCGGCATCCCGATGTGGTTCGGGGCGAACGCGCCGCCCATGTACAGGCCGAAGACGGCGATCTGCACGCCGAGGAAGGCGAATGCGAGGCCGAGCGGCAGGAACCAGAAGGCGGCGCCGAACACGATCGCGAAGCGGGCGGTCAGCAGCCCCAGTTCGAAGAACCGGCCCGTGACCTTGTTCCGGCGCGAGAACAGCCAGGCGAAGGACTGCACGTAGAGGTTGAGGCCTTCGAGCATCAGCAGCGGGAAGAACAGCCAGCCCTGGCGCTTGTTGATGACCGCCAGCAGCCCCCGGGCGTTGGTCGCCTTCTCGTCGGTGAAGGCGATGATGTCGCCCGCGATGTCGGGGTCTTTGCCGACCTGGTTCGGGTTCGCGTGGTGGCGGGTGTGCTTGTTCATCCACCACGAGTAGCTCATGCCGACGAGAAAGTTGCCGACCAGGCGGCCGATCCGATCGTTCGCCGGGCCGGAGACCAGCACCTGACGGTGGGCGGCCTCGTGCGAGAAGAAGGCGAACTGCGTGAAGAGGATGCCGAGGGTCGCCGCGACGAGCAGCTGCCACCAGGAGTCGCCGAGCAGAAGGAACGCCGCACCGGCACCGAGGAGCGCCAGCCCGAGGCCCGTCATCAGCAGGAGGTAGAACCAGCGGGCGCGCTCCAGGTAGCCGGACTCGCGGATGACCTGGGCGACCGCCGTGAACTGGCGGATCGGGTCGATCTTCTCCCCGGTGCGGGGAGTGGTCACGCGGATACGCCCGAGGGCGCTTCCCTCGAAGGAAGCAGCGGGGTTCGAGATGTGCGAATCCAACCGATCGGCGGCCTACCCGGAGTGCGGGGATGATGCCATGAAGCGCCAAAGGCAAACGCCGATCGCAGCCCCACCTTACGGGGTCGTGGCTGGGAATGGGCCGGTTTCGCCGGAAGTGTCGGCGACCGCACTCGGGCGACCGCGCTCAAGGACAGCGCTCAACGACAGCGCTCACCGACCACGCAACGCCTGGGTGAGCCGATGCGCGTGCTCGAGCAGGAGCCGCCCCAGTTCCGGTCGTCGGTCGCGCGAGAAGCGGGCCTCGATGCCGGTGAGGCTGAGCGCCCAGGCGGGCTGCCCGGACGCGTCGAACACCGCGGCTCCCATCCCCCAGCTCCCTTCGACCAGCAGACCCGGGTTGATCGACCAGCCGGCGGCACGCGTCTCGGCGATCCGCGTGCGCAGCCGCCTGGGGGAGTGGGAGTCGCCGAATGCCGCCAGGTCGGTCGACTCGAGATACGCCTCGACGGTCGGGTCGGGCAGGAAGGCGAGGATCGCGAGGCCCGCCGAGGCGACCCCGAGCGGGAACCGGATGCCCTCGTAGAGCACGTGCGACCGGATCGGGAACGACCCGTCTTCCCGCAGCAGGCAGACCGTCTCGTCACCGCGCCGTGCCGAGAGGAAGGCGCTCTCGCCCGTCGCCTCGGCCAGGGAGCGCACGATCGGACGGGCGAGACCCGTGATGTCGTAGCGTTCGGCCGCGACCGACCCGAGGAGATACAGCTCAGGCCCGGGAACCCAGCGCCCGGTGAGCGGGTCGTGATCGAGAAACCCCTCGGCGGCGAGCGAGGAGAGCAGGCGGTGCGCCGTCGGCCGGGACAGGCCCGTCGCGGTCGCGACGGCTGAGGTGCCCAGCCCTCGGGGCATGGCGACGCTCACGGCGCGCAGCACGGCGGCGACGCGACCGATCACCTGGGTTCCCGGAACCGTGGTCATGTCCACATTATGGACGCCTGTGGGCTCGAGCGGCCACATCCCGATCATTCTTCGACAGGCAGGCAACGCGTGTCTATGCTCAGCGCAGACCACGATGTGGACACACGCGGCACGAGCACGAGGGAGTGGCATGGCGCAGAAGATCTGGCCGTCGGCGGCCGAGGCGCTCGCCGGCGTCGTGCAGGACGGCATGACGATCGCGGTCGGCGGGTTCGGACTGAGCGGCAATCCGACCAACCTCATCCGTGCGCTGCGCGACACGGGGGCGAAGAACCTCACGATCGTGTCGAACAACATGGGCGTCGACGGGAAGGGGCTCGGGCTGCTGCTCGAGAACAGACAGGTCGCCAAGGTGATCGCCTCCTACGTCGGGGAGAACAAGCTGTTCGCCGAGCAGTACCTGTCGGGCGAGCTCGACGTCGAGTTCGCGCCGCAAGGCACGCTCGCGGAGCGACTGCGCGCCGGGGGCGCGGGCATCCCGGGCTTCTACACGCCGACCGGGGTCGGCACGCCGATCGCCGACGGCAAGCCCGAGGCCGAGTTCGACGGGCGCCGGTTCATTCTCGAGCGCGGCATCGTCGCGGACGTCGCCCTCGTGCGCGCCCGGTGGGCCGACCGCTTCGGCAACCTGCGCTACCGGCTCACGTCCCGCAACTTCAACCCCCTCGTCGCGACCGCCGGACGCCTGACGATCGCCGAAGCCGAAGAGATCGTGGATGCCATCGAGCCCGACGACATCATGACGCCGGGCATCTACATCCAGCGTCTGGTGGCGTCGGAGGACCTCACCAAGGAGATCGAGCAGAGGACGGTGCGGCCCCGTGTGGACGCGTGACGAGATGGCCGCGATCGCGGCCCGTGACCTGCAGGACGGCGACTACGTCAACTTGGGGATCGGCATCCCCACCCTGGTGGCGAACAACCTGCCCGCGGGTGTCGAGGTCACCCTCCAGAGCGAGAACGGCATCCTCGGCATGGGGCCGTTCCCGTTCGAGGGCGAGGAGGATGCCGACCTCATCAACGCCGGCAAGCAGACCGTGACGCTGCTGCCGGGCGCCGCGGTGTTCGACTCCGCGACGTCGTTCGGGATGATCCGTGGCGGTCATGTCGCGACCGCCATTCTCGGCGCACTCCAGGTCGCGGGCAACGGCGACCTCGCCAACTGGACCATCCCGGGGAAGCTCGTCAAGGGGATGGGCGGCGCGATGGACCTCGTCGCCGGCACCCCGCACGTCATCGTCGTCACCGAGCACGTCGCCAAGGACGGCACCCCGAAGATCGTCGAGACCTGCGACCTGCCGCTCACCGGGGTCGGCGTCGTCGACCGCATCGTGAGCGACCGCGCCGTCTTCGACGTGACCTCCGACGGGCTCGTGCTGCGCGAGGTCGCTCCGGGAGAGGATGTCGAGGAACTGCGTGCGCTGACCGGGGCGCCGTTCACCGTCGATCTGAAGGAGCGCTCATGAGCGTCGTCATCGTGGGCTACGCCCGCACCCCGTTCTCGCGCTTCACGGGGCGTTTCGCCGACATCCCGGCCTCCGATCTGGCGGCGCACGCGATCACGGCGGCCCTCGCCCGCGCCGGAGTCGACCCCGCCGAGGTCGAGCGCATCTGGGGTGGCCAGGTGCTGCCCGGTGCCGCCGGCCAGGGACCCATCCGTCAGGCGGCGGTCGCCGCGGGCATCCCGTTGTCGGCGCCGGCGATGACGATCAACGCCGTCTGCCTCTCGGGGATGGAGGCCGTGATCGCGACCGCCCGCACGATCGAGGCCGGCGAGCACAGCATCGTGGTCGCAGCCGGGATGGAGTCGATGACCCGCGCCCCGCACGCCTTCCGGGGGCGCGCCGGCGTCAAGTACGGCGCGATCGAGATGGTCGACACCCTCGAGCACGACGCGTTGCTGGACTCCTTCGAGCACCGCTCGATGGGCGCGTCGACCGAGGCCGGCAACGCCGACCACGGCGTCACCCGCGAGGCGCAGGACGCCTGGTCGGCCGGGTCCCACCAGCGAGCGGCCGCCTCCGCCGCGTTCCTCGCCGAGGAGATCGCGCCCTACACGCTCACCTCCCGCTCGGGCGAGACGGTCGTGACGGATGACGACGGCGTGCGCGCCGACACGACCCCCGAGACGCTCGCGAAGCTGCGCGGCGCGTTCTCGGCCGACGGCTCGATCACGGCGGGCAACTCGTCACAGGTCACCGACGGCGCCGCCGCGCTCGTGCTCATGAGCGAGGAGACCGCCGCCGCGCGGGGCATCACGCCGCTCGCCCGCATCGAGGCGCACGCGGCGGTCGCCGGTCCCGACACGCGGTTGCACGCGCAACCGGCCAACGCGATTCTCGCTGCGCTCGCCCGGCTCGGTGGAGGAGCGACGCCCGCCGACCTCGCGGCCGTCGAGATCAACGAAGCCTTCGCGGCGGTCGCGGTGCGCTCGGTCGACCTGCTCGGTATCGACGGCGCGATCGTCAACCAGCACGGCGGCGCGATCGCGCTCGGCCACCCGGTCGGCGCCTCCGGTGCTCGCATCGTCGGCACCCTGGCCCGGCAACTCGTCGTGGCGGGATCCGGGTCGCTCGGCGCGGCCGGCATCTGCGGCGGCGGCGGTCAAGGGTCGGCCGTCATCCTGCGCGCCTTCTAGGCTGCCCACAGCTCGGAACGGGCCCCCTGGTGGCGGGTGGGCCCGTTCCGTCTTTCCCCGACAATGGGCTGTGCTCGATCTGCTGAACCTCCCGGTCACCGTGCCTGCGTCGACGGCGTCGGTGGTCATCCGCCGCGCTCTCCGGGACGACCTCGCCGCGATCATGCGACTCCTCTCCGACGACCCGGTGAGCGCGGGCCGGGGAGACCTCGCTCGTGACGAGGACGAGCCCGCCTACGCGGCGGCGCTCGACCGGATCATCGGAGATCCCGCGAACGAGCTGCTCGTGGCGGTGACCGAGACCGACTCGATCGTCGGCACCCTGCAGCTGACCGTGATTCCCGGGATGTCCCGTCGAGGGAGCACGAGACTGCTCGTCGAAGCCGTGCGGGTCGCGGGCACCGAACGTTCGTCCGGCATCGGGAGCGCGCTGATGCGCTGGGTCGTCGAGCGGGCGGCGATCGACCTCGGGACCTCGTTGGTGCAGCTCACCTCCGACGCCGCGCGCACCGACGCGCATCGCTTCTACCGCCGCCTCGGGTTCGTCGACTCCCACGTCGGCTTCAAGTTCCATGTCGCGATCGCCTGACGCTCCGGATGACCGTGCTGCCCGGCACGCCACCGAGTCGGGCAGCACGGAGCTCAGTCCTCGTAGGGCCAGCCGGTGTAGGCCTCGGCGAGGTAGGTGCTGCCGGCATCCGATGACACCACGCTCTCCAGCTCGCCGATCTGGCGGCGACGGTCGAAGTCGCTCGCGTCGGGCGTGAGGTGCAGCATGTTCGTCATCCACCAGGAGAAGTGCTGGGCGCGCCAGATGCGGTGCAGCGCGCGCTCCTCGTAGGCGTCGACCCCGGCGGTCGACCCCGTCGCGAAGAACGCCGCGAGGCCCTCGTGCAGGATGCGCACGTCGTTGATCGCCAGGTTCATGCCCTTCGCGCCGGTCGGCGGCACGGTGTGGGCGGCGTCGCCCATCAGGAAGACGCGACCCTTCTGCAGGCGGTGGGCGACGAACGAGCGGAAGCGCAGCACGTCGCGCTGGAAGATCGGCCCTTCGTGCAGGGTGCGTCCGGCGACCCGGGACTGCAGCGAGTCCCAGATCTGCGCGTCGCTCCACTCGGCGGGATCCTGCTCGGGCTCGCACTGGAGGTACATGCGCTGCACGGTGGGGGAGCGCTGGCTGATGAGCGCGAAGCCCTGCTCGGAGTTGGCGTAGATCAGCTCCTCCGACGACGGCGGAGCCTCGCAGAGGATGCCGAACCAGGCGAAGGGATACTCGCGGTAGTAGCCGCCGGTCATCGAGCCGACGACCGCCGTGCGCGTCACGCTGCGCGACCCGTCGGCGCCGATCACGAAGTCGGCCACGATCTCGACCTGTTCGCCGCTTCCTCCGGCACTGACATCCCGGGCGATGACGCGCGGGGTGTCGGTGTCGGCATCCAGCACCTCGAGGGCCTCGTGCTCGAAGCGGATGTCGCCGCCGTCTTCGAGTCGCCGGGCCAGCAGATCCTTGAGCACCTCGTGCTGCGGGTAGAGATGCACGCTGCGCCCGACCAGGCGTTCGAAGTCGATGCGGTGACCCGCGCCCTGGAACTGCAGCTCGATGCCGTCGTGCCGCCGTCCGTCGACGAGCACGCGCTCGGAGGCGCCGGTCTCGACGAGCAGGTCGACGGTGCCGTGCTCGAGGATGCCGGCGCGGATCGTCTTCTCGATGTCCTGCCGCGAGCGGTTGTCGAGCACGATCGACTCGATGCCGTCGCGGTGCAGCAGGTGCGAGAGGAACAGCCCGGCAGGGCCGGCGCCGACGATGGCGACGCGGGTGCGGACGGCGGGGGCCATGGGATCTCCTTCGATCGAGGTCCCGGCCAGTCTGCGCAGCGCGGAGCTGTCGCGGGGACGGTTGCCCATTCAATGGGACTACCCTCGTGCCATGGCGAACTCCCGTTCCGGCGACAGCGTGATCGACCGGATCGTGCGGGTGCTCGCGACCTTCGACGCCGAGCACACCGAGCAGACGCCGACCGACATCTCCCGACGGGCCGGGCTGCCGGCATCCACGGGTCACCGGCTGGTCGGCGACCTGGTGCGCAGCGGGGTGCTCGAGCGCGACGAGGAGGGTCGCGCGCGGGTCGGGATGCGGCTCTGGGAGTTGGCGACGCGCGGCTCGATGGCGCTCGGGCTGCGCCAGGCTGCGCTGCCGGCGATGGGGCGCGTGCAGGCGGCCGTGCGGCAGCACACCCAGCTCGGGGTGCTCGACGGCGACCAGGTGCTGTTCCTCGAGCGGCTGTCGCATCCGGATGCCGGTGCCAACATCACCCGCATCGCCGGTCGGCTGCCGTTGCACGCGTCGTCGTCCGGCCTCGTGCTGCTGGCCGCCGCGCCCGCCGCGGTGGTGGAGCGCGTGCTCGCGGCCCCGCTGGAGCGACTCGCGGCGGAGACGATCGACGACCCGGGCGCGCTGCGGCGGAAGCTCGCCGAGGTGCGTCGACTCGGCTACGCCGTCGCCCCCGGGTCGATCGAGGCGGTGTCGACCGGGGTGGCGGTGCCGATCCGGGATCGGGGGTCGGTCGTCGCGGCGCTCGGGGTCGTGCTGCCGCGCGGGGAGGAGAACGACCGGGTGGTCGCGGCGCTCCGGGATGCCGCCGCCGAGATCGAGCTCTCCCTCGCGCGATCGTCGACAATTTTGGCTACATTCGAGTCGTGATCATCGACTGCCACGGCCACTACACGACGACGCCGCCGGGAGTGGGCGCCTGGCGCGACGCCCAGGTCGGCGCCCTGACCGGCGGCCCCGCGCCGGCGGCCGGACCCTTCCCCGTCACCGACGACGAGATCCGCGAGAGCATCGAGGGCGGCCAACTGCGGGTGCAGCGCGAGCGCGGCATCGACCTGACGCTCTTCTCGCCTCGGGCCTCCTGGATGGGGCACCACGTCGGCGATGCGACGACGTCGCTGGACTGGACCACCCGGCAAAACGACCTCATCAAGCGCGTCTGCGACCTCTATCCCGCCAACTTCGTGCCGGTGGCCCAACTGCCGCAGTCGCCCGGCACCTCGATCGAGGCCTCGGTGCGCGAACTGCGGCGCACCGTCGAGGAGCTCGGCTTCGTCGCCGTCAACGTCAACCCCGACCCGACCGGCGGGTACTGGACCGGACCCGACCTCGGCGACCGCTACTGGTGGCCGCTCTGGGAGGCGATGCAGGAACTCGACGTGCCCGGGATGCTGCACGTCAGCCAGGCCGAGAACCCGTTCTTCCAGACCACCGGGTCGTACTACCTCTCGGCCGACACGACCTTCTTCGTGCAGGCCCTCTCCAGCGGGTTCATGAAGGAGCAGCCGAACCTCCGGCTCGTCATCCCGCACGGGGGCGGCGCCATCCCCTTCCACTGGGGGCGCTTCCAGGGCATGAGCGTGCGCGAGGGCTGGGACTTCGAGGGCGCCACGGAGCGCATCTTCTTCGACACCTGCGTCTACCACCAGCCGGGCATCGACCTGCTGCTCGACGTCGTGCCGACCGAGCGCGTGCTGTTCGGCTCGGAGATGCTCGGCGCTGTGCGCGGCGACAACCCGACGACGGGTTCCGGCTGGGATGACACCGGGAAGTACCTCGAAGCGGCGGATGTCAGCGCGGAGACCCGCGCGCAGATCTACGCCGCGAACGCGCTCGCCGTCTACCCGCGGCTGACGGGCTACGTCGCCGTCTGAGCCCTCGCCTGCGCTTCGTGCTCCTCGAGGAGGTGCTCGAAGTACGCCATCGACTTGTCGGACGACGCGACGAGCTGTCGGTACACGCCGCCGGCTCGCGCGTGCGGGTGCCCGGGCGGGAGGTAGCTGCGCAGCAGCGCATCCGAGATGCCGTCGGCGGCGAGGCGCAGCAGGCGCACGAGATCGTCGACCGGGGAGTCGTCGTTCGGGATCACGACGCTGACCGTGCCGACGATCACCTCCTGAGAGCCCCGGATCGGCACCGCGATGCCGCGGGATTCCTCGAAGATCCACCCCGTCGACACGGCGTACCCGTCGACGCTCGCTCGGGCGACGGCATCCCGCAACTGCTGTTCGGTGCGCAGACTGGACGGGGTGATCGGCGCGAGCCCGCGGTCGACGATGGCCGGCACGAGATCCTCCTCGCTGTAAGCCAGGAAGACGATGCCGCTCGAGGAGAGCTGCAACGGGGTGCGGCCGCCGACGATCGACGCGTTGACGACGGCATCCCGCGACGACAGGCGTTCGATGACGAGCACGTCGAGTCCCGACCGCACGAGCAACTGGGTGTGCTGGCGCACCCGGGATTGGATGGCGTGCAGATAGGGGAGGGCGATCTCGCGCAACCCGAGCGCCCCGGGGGTGCGACTGCCCATCTCCCAGAGCCGGTTGCCGACGCGGTAGCTGCGATCGGGCATCCGTTCCAGCAGGCCGTGCTCGACCAGTTCGGTGACGATGCGGTGGGCCGACGACATCGGGATGCCGGCGCGCTCCGCGATCTCGGAGAGCGACAGGAACGGGGCTTCGAACGAGAAGGTGTCGAGCACCATGACGACGCGGCTGATCGCCGAGACACCGTTGGACTGTCGGGCCATCGAGAAGCTCCTTTGCTCGAGCTCACCCTACTTCCTCTCAAAGAAAGCTCCGCAACCGTTTCCGTTCAGCGGCTTTTACACTGCCGACGAACCCTTCACGACGAAGTAAGGAAACTCGATGTCAGAGACCCTGGCCCAGGCCATCACCCGCGCGGGCAACCCCGTCGAACTGCTCCGCAATCAGGACTGGCCGTCGGTCACGTTCCCCATCCAGCCGGAGTTCACCAACTGGCGTGACGAGCAGCGCGCCTGGTCGACCACGGTCGCGATCATGGACCAGTCGCACCACATGACACAGCTGTTCCTCGGCGGCTCGGACCTCATCTCGATTCTCTCCGGCATCTCGCCGAACACGTTCGCCACCTTCCGGGCAGGCGTCGCCAAGCAGCTGATCGCGGTCAACCACGCCGGATACCTGATCGGCGACGGCATCCTCTTCTACAACTCCGACGACCGCGAGGGCCTCGTGCTCGTCGGCCACCACATCCTCATCGACTGGGTGCGCTACAACGTCGAGAAGGCGGAGGGCGAGGGCAAGGACGTGCACCACCGTCTCGAGGCCAACTCGGCCATGCGCGGCGCCGGCAACGACCCGACCTTCTTCCGCTATGAGATCCAGGGCCCCGAGGCCGACCACGTGATGGAGAAGCTCTGGGGCGGACCGGTGCCCGAGGTCAAGTTCTTCCACATCGCCGACCTCGAGATCGCCGGCGTGAAGGTCAAGGCACTGCGGCACGGGATGGCCGGGCAGCCCGGCTTCGAGTTCTACGGCAACTACGCCGACGGACAGAAGGTCATCGACGCGATGATGGAAGCCGGCGCCGAGTACGACATCCGCCGAGTCGGCGCGAAGGCGTATTCGTCGTCGCCGCTGGAATCGGGCTGGGTGCCGACGCCGTTCCCCGCGATCTGGGACGACGACTTCGCCGCCTACCGCGAGTGGCTGCCCGCCGCCCGCGCCGGCTCGATCGGCGGGTCGCTGTACTCCACCGACGTGCACGACTACCAGTTCACGCCGTTCGACCTCGGCCTCGGTCGCTCGGTCAAGTTCGACCACGACTTCCACGGCCGTGAGGCGCTCGAGAAGATCGCCGAGGCGCCCGGGCGTCGCAAGGTCACGCTGCTCTGGAACGCCGAGGACGTCGCCGCGATCGTGAAGTCGCAGGTCGAGCCGGGCGTGCCGGCGAAGTTCCTCGACTTCCCGAAGGCGCGCTACGGCTTCTACCAGATGGATGTCGTGCTGCAGGGGGGAAGCCAAGTCGGCATCTCGACCGACGCCGGCTACGTCGCCCTCGACCAGCTCTACATGTCGCTCGCGACGCTCGACAACTCGGTCGAGGAGGGCTCGGTCGTCGAGGTCGTCTGGGGCGAGGACCCGATCTCGAAGAAGCCGCAGGTCGACCAGAAGCACCGCCAGGTCAAGATCCGCGCGACCGTCGCTCCGGCGCCGTACCACGACTACGCCCGGTCGGTGTATCGCGCCAACGACTGAGGCGGCAGGCCGGTAATCCGTCACATCTGTCACGGATTACCGGCCTGGACCCTCCCCGAGTGGCGGAAGAGTCGGGGCGAGTGGCGGACTCTCACTTCTTCTGAGACGTCGTCTTCGCGCGGGCTGGTTTCGTGGCGGCCTGGGGCTTGGTTTCGGTGTCTTCAGTCGGCTTCGGGTACCCCTTCTTGAACCACTCGAGTTTCCGCAGCTCCTTCAGTTCCGGATCGTTCCAGAGGTAGGCAGCGTCCTCGGGCTGCAAGATGTTCATCTGCACGCGCCACTCAATGTCCACGCGAGGCTGGTTTTCCACCTGACTCGTCCGGGAGAGATAGCACAGGTAGTCATAGGCGATATCCGGCGACACCGAGAACCTGGCTCTCTCCAACCAATCCTTTGAACTGGCGAGGGCGACGCACGCCCCCTCGGCGGCTTGTTCTGTTCCCTCCTTCTTGGTCTGCTTTCCCTCGAGATGGGTCAGGAGTGCGATCGAGATGGCAAAGGCCATCTCGAGGAGCGGCGCGATCGGTCGAGCTGCGATCTCCTTGCGTTTCAGGATGCCGATCCCTTCGACGGCGGCCTGGGCTCCGGCCGTCAACAGGGCGGAGTTTGTCGGGCCGTCGACCGACGCCGGTCCGGCGGCGAGAGCATTTCGAATCGCGACGATCTTCAGGTTGAGGGTGCGAAGACGGAGGATGCGAGACCTGTCGGTGTTCTCGTTCTGGTGGGGGCTATCGAGGAACCGGCCCAAGAACCCTGCGAACGTCTCCAACTCGGCCCGCGATGTCGAGCGCCGGAAGCGCGCGTTCATGACTCCGAGTTCGGCGAGATGATAGTTCGGGTCATCACGGAGAGCCCCGGTGAAGATCGCGAACGACTCGTCATCCTTCGGGTAGAGACGAGCGCCGATCTGGTACAGGCCGACCGCGTTCCCCTGCGTCGCCCCGAAGAGTCCGGAGAACCCGGCGTTCTGATCGGCCACCGCCGTCACGACGTGACCGGCCGCCAGCTTCCGAAGATACTCGAGCCGGGGATCGGGGATCTTGGGCTTCTCGTCGGTCTTGGCCTCCGCGTCGGTCTTGGGCGCAACCGGCGGCTCCTTCGGCGCGGCAGCCAGCGGAGGGAAATCGTTGAGGTCCAGCGTCGTCGCCTTGACCACCCGTCCATTGCGACGGATCGTCAGGCTGGCGCGTGTGTCGTCGAGTTGTGCGAAGACGATCTGCCACGGCACCAGTCCGAACAGTCCCTGCAATGCCGTGAGCGCCCCGGACAGCAGCTTGCCGCCCGGGGCTTCTTCGAGAACCGCGCCTTTGAGAGCTTCGACGTCCGGGGCGTCGGGAATCTCGATCCCGCCCGCCTCGGTCGCCGCGATGTCGCTGATCGCCGCGACGATCTCGGCGGCCCCGATCGAGTCGGACGTTCCCTCGGCAGTGAGGACCTTGACCGCGATTCGAGTGCGCCCCGCGAGGTACATCGCGAACGGCAGAGTGCCGGCGATCGCGACGCTCAGGAAGGCCACCCAGACGAGGTGGGCCAATCCGAGGGTGGTGACGGCCCACACGGCGAGCCCGGCCCCCAGGATTCCGAGCGCAGCCCCGATCCCACCCAGCACCCGAAGGCCGGTGACACTCCATTTGTACCGCCCGGCACGCCAGGGGATCGCGGGAAGCAGCATGACGAGCCGCGTGACGACAAGGAGCGCGGCGAGAACCGCGAGCCACGCCAGCGCCGCACCCGAGAGCGGCGTGAGGCAGTCATCGAGGAACGCTTTCCACTTCTCACCGAAGTCGGCGCAACAGTCGCTCTCGTCGTCCTCCTCGTCGGCGAGTGCGAGCTCCGCCGCCTGGTGCGCGGTCGTGCAATCAGCCAGTTGCTGCGCGAGCGAGTCGCGGAGCGCGTCGTCCTCGGTCTTGACGATGAGGTCGAGCGCCAGTTCCTGGATGGCCTCGATCTCTTCGAGTGCCTTTTCCGGGTCGGACGCGATGAGTCGCTGGGCAGCTGCGCACGGATCGGCGGTCGACGCGCCCCACGCCGCGGAGACGGGGGATCCAACGCCGAGCAGTGCGAGGCCGAAGACCCCGATCGCGACAAACGAGCGTCGGATTGCGGGCACCGCGAAACTACGAGTTCCTGATCCAGACACGGGTCGCCTTCCTGGGCGTCAGCCGATGTTGTGTGGAATGTAGCGGTCCGCGGTGTCCCCCACAAGGGGGCCGCGCCGCGATGCCCGGGCAGTTGGGGCCGTCAGCCGACCAAGCGCCGCACGCGATCCCGCGTCCGCGGTGGCTCGCGAGGGATGCCGGGGTCGGCGACGCGCGCACCCTCCGGGGCTGACGCGACCGCAGCGATCGCGCGGGCGAGCACGTCGTCGGGGGTGGTGCGACGAGCACCGTCATCCGCCAGGAGCTCCACGAGCACCGCGACCTCCTCGGCGGCGCGCGCGGCGATCGGGAACCAGGGCAGCGCCGAATGCCAGGCGCGGAAGGCGACGAGCACGATGTCGTGGCGCTGGGTGAGGTGCGCGCGCTCGTGCGCGATCACGGCGGCGAGCTCCTGCGGCGGCAGCCGGTCGAGCAGGCCCCGGGAGAGCACGGTGATCGACGAGAAGCCGGACGGCAGGCAGTAGGCGACGGGCGTCGGCGCGTCGAGGATGACGGTCTGCGGACGCGCCGGGTCGGGGGAGGTCAGCAGGTCGAGCAGGGCCCGGTGCCGGGAGCGGGAGCGTCCGACCGAGACGACCGTCGCGGCGAGATGACCGAGCAGGTGCAGGGTGAGCCCGACGGCGAGACCGATGAGGATGCCGCCGCCGAGGGTGTCGTGCGGCGCGAGCGCGATGCCGCCGGCGACGAGGGCACCGATCATCGAGAACCCGCCGGCGAGGGCGATCGCCTGCCAGAGCACGAGCGCGCGTCCGGGCGCGCGCGTCGGCCAGTTCGCGCGTGCCAGCAGAATCGGCACGGGCGCCGCGAGGCCGAGCGCGACGAGGCCGAGCAGGATGGCGATGATCCCGGGGGCCATCAGCGACGGTCGAGGAGCGCGCGCAGCAGGTCGGCATCGGCCGAACTGACCCCGCCGACGAAGCGCTCGAGCACGGCGCGGCGGTCGGCGGCGTCGCCGAGCACCTCGTGCATGAGTTCGGCGACGTGGTCTTCTCGGGATGCCATCGCGATGTAGCGGTGGGGGCGGGCGCTGCGGTCGCCGCTCACGAACCCCTTCTTCTCGAGCCGGCTGAGCACGGTGAGGACCGTCGTCGCGGCCAGCGGCTTGCCCGTGTCGGCGCCGGCGAGGCCGGGCAGGAGGTCGTACGCCGACAGGGGCGTGCCGGCATCCCACAGCGCCTGCATCACGCTTCGTTCGAGCTGTCCGAGGTTGGCCACTCCGTGATTCTACGCCTCGTCGAACTACTTCTACATGGTGTAGAAATGTTTCTACAGGGCGTAGAAGCCGCGGCGGGACCTAAGTCCCTGGGCATCCGTCCCGCACTCCACGACCCTGGCTGAGCGCGCCGTTGGTCGGCGCCGGAAGGAGACCTCAGTGGACCCGCTCGACATCGCCCGCTGGCAGTTCGGGATCACGACGGTCTACCACTTCGTGATGGTGCCGCTGACGCTCGGCCTCGGACTCATGGTCGCGATCCTGTATACGCGCTACGTGCAGACCGGTGACGAGCGCTGGAAGCGGATGACGAAGTTCTGGGGCAAGTTGTACCTCGTCAACTTCATCCTCGGCGTCGCCACCGGCCTCGTGCAGGAGTTCCAGTTCGGGATGGCGTGGAGCGAGTACTCCCGCTTCGTCGGCGACGTGTTCGGCGCCCCGCTCGCCCTCGAAGGCCTGCTCGCGTTCTTCGTCGAGTCGACCTTCCTCGGCCTCTGGATCTTCGGCTGGGGCCGCCTTCCCCAGCGCGTGCACCTCGCGACCCTGTGGCTCGCCGTCATCGGATCCTGGATCTCGGCGTTCTTCATCATCGTCGCGAACTCCTGGATGCAGCACCCGGTCGGGGTCGAACTCGTCGACGGCCGACCCGTGATGAACGACATCTGGGCCGTGCTGACGAACAACACCGCTTTGGCCGCCTACAGCCACACCCTCTTCGGGGCGATCGCGGTCGCCGGGGGCTTCCTGCTCGGCATCGCCTGGTACCACCTGTGGCGGCGGCGTCACGACGGCATCGACACGGTGGATGCGCGGGGGCGGGTCGTCGTCGGATCGGCGGACGACATCCCCGGGCGCGACGAGAAGGACCACTCCGTCTGGCTGCGGTCGCTGCGCATCGGTGCCGTCGTCGCGATCGTCGGATTCGCCGGCGTCGCGGTCACCGGCGATGTGCAGGCGAAGCTCATGTACGAGCAGCAGCCGCTGAAGATGGCGGCCGCCGAAGCCGCGTGCCACACCGGAACCGAATTCTCGGTGCTGTCGATCGGCGACCTCGGCGCGCAGGACTGCGACAGTGTCACGACGATCGTCGCGATCCCGGGCATCCTCTCCTTCCTCGCCAAGGGCGACTTCACGACCGAGATGCCCGGCATCAACGACCTCATCCCGCAGTACCAGGAGGAGTACGGGCTGACGCTGCCCGACGACCCGAAGTACGGCGAGCGGGCCGGCGAGACGATCGAGTACCTGCCGCTCATGGAGGTCACCTACTGGGGCTTCCGCATCATGATCGGGTTCGGAGCGATCGCCGCCTTCGCCGCCGCCGTCGCCCTGTGGATCACCCGCAAGGGAACCGTCCCCCGCTCGCGCTGGCTGATGCGCCTCGCGGTGTTCGGCATCCTCGCGCCCTTCGGAGCGAACATCGCGGGCTGGGTGTTCACCGAGATGGGCCGGCAGCCGTTCGTCGTCGCGCCCAACCCGAACCCGTCGGGGACGGATGGCGTCTACATGTTCACCGCCGCCGCGGTCTCCCCGGGGGTCACGGCGGGTGAGCTGCTGTTCTCGCTCATCGCGCTCGGGCTCGTCTACCTCGCGCTGATGGTCGTCGAGGTCGCGCTGCTCGTGAAGTACGTGCGCTCCGGAGTGGTCGGGGCGATGCCCGAACTCGCGCCGCCGGCCGACGATCCCGACGACCCCGAGTCCCGTCGCGACGACGTGCTCGCGTTCGCCTACTGAGCTACAGGAGACAACAATGGAAGTGCTGCCCACCGTCTGGTTCATCGCGATCGCGGTCCTCTGGATCGGGTTCCTGCTGCTCGAGGGCTTCGACTTCGGCGTCGGGATGCACCTGCTGGTGCGTGCCCGCGGCGAACAGGAACGCCGGCTCATGCTCAACACCATCGGACCCGTCTGGGACGGCAACGAGGTGTGGCTGATCACCGCGGGCGCCGCGACCTTCGCCGCCTTCCCGCTCTGGTACGCCTCGCTGTTCTCGACGCTCTACGTGCCGCTCGTGCTCGTGCTGCTCGGGCTGATCTTCCGCGCGGTGTCGATCGAGTGGCGCGGCAAGGGGTCGTCGGCGCGCTGGCGCCGGTGGTGGGACATCGCCCTCGGCGGCGGCTCGTTCCTCGCGGCCTTCGGTATCGGGGCGGCGCTCGCGCTGACGACGACGGGACTGCCGATCGACGCCAACGGCGACCGCGTCGGCGGCCCGTTCGTCTGGCTCACCCCGATCGCCGTCCTCGGTGGCCTGGCGACCGTCGGCTTCTGCCTCGTGCACGCCGCCACCTTCCTCGCGCTGAAGACCGACGGACCCGTCCGCGAACGTGCGGGCCGGGACGTCGTGCGGATGGCGCCGATCGCCCTCCTGCCGCTCGTCGGCTGGGTGGTGCTCGTGCAGTTCCAGTCGGGCACCGTCGTGTCGTGGAGCCTCGTGGTGGTGGCCGCCGCGGCCGCGGTGCTCGGCTGGCTCGCCGCCCGGAAGCGGCTCGAGGGTCGCGCGTTCCTGGGGTTCGCGGCCTTCCTGGTCGCGGGGGCGGCGGCGATCTTCGTGGCCGCGTATCCCGCGGTGCTGCCGTCGACGATCGATCCCGCCTACACGCTGACGGTCTCGAACGCGTCGAGCAGCGACTACACGCTCGGCGTGATGACGATCGTCGCCGCGGTGGGGCTGCCGGTCGTCCTCGCCTACCAGGCGTGGAGCTACTGGGTGTTCCGCAAGCGGCTGCGGGTCGAGCACCTGCCCGTCGCGCATCCGGTGTTGCCCGCCGTCCGCTCGTGACGTCGCGTGCGGCGAGGCTATTTGCCCGAAAGCGCCCCTTGGATGTCGGCGAAGGGGGCCGATTCGGGCAACTAGCCGACATCCCGCGGGCCACCCTCGCGGCGCTCGTCGTCGCGGCGGTGGTGCGGGCC
>NZ_JBIIAW010000114.1:0-8199 GCF_044239695.1 Pseudolysinimonas sp.
CGATCCGCTCGTCGGTGGCGGTCAGTGAGAACCTGACGTGGTCGCCACTGGCCGCGCCGTAGAACGACCCGGGGGTGGCAAGGATGCCGAGATCGGCGAGGGCCGCGACGGTGGTCCAGCAGTCCTCCTCGCGGGTCGCCCAGAGGTACAGCCCGGCGCGGCTTCCGTCGATGCGGAAGCCCGCGCGTTCGAGGGCGCCGCGGAGGGCATGCCGACGCGCGCCGTAGCGGGCCTTCTGCTCCGCGACATGCGCGTCGTCGTCGAGCGCGACGGCCATCGCGTGCTGCACGGGGGCCGGCGGGATGAGGCCCGCGTGCTTGCGCGCCTCGAGGATCTCGCCGACCAGGTCGCTGCATCCGGCGATGAATCCAGCCCGGTAGCCGGCGAGGTTCGAGCGCTTCGACAGCGAGTGCACGGCGAGGGTGAGTCGGCGCGAGCCCTGCGTGACGTCGGGATGCAGGATCGACGGCGTCGCCTCGTCGCCCTCCCAATTCAGCTCCGTGTAGCACTCGTCGTTCGCGATGACGGCGCCGATCTCACGGGCCCGCACGACGGCGCGTCGGAGGAATGCGAGTCCGTGCACCGTGCCGTCGGGGTTGCCGGGGCTGTTGAGCCAGACCAGCCGCGTGTGCTCGGGCCAGTCGTCGGGGTCGTCGGCGGCGACGGGGTCGGCTCCGGCGATCCGCGCCCCGACCTCATAGGTCGGGTAGGCCACCGTGGGGAACACGACGGCGTCGCCCGCGCCGAGACCGAGCAGGGTCGGCAGCGTGGCGATGAACTCCTTGGAGCCGATCGTCGGGATCGTGTTCTCGACCCCGATCTCGACTCCGCGCCGGGCGTACCAGCCGACGATCGCGGCACGCAGCTCGGGGCTGCCCTGGGTGGCCGGGTACCCCGGCGCGTCGACGGCGGCGGCCAGGGCCTCCCGGATGAGTTGCGGGACGGGATCGACGGGCGACCCGATCGCGAGGTCGACGATCCCGTCGGCGTGCGCCGAAGCGGTCTGCCGGAACGGCAGCAGCGAATTCCAGGGGAAGTCGGGGAGCGCGAGGGGCACGAGCGGCCGCGCGGTCAGTGGGCCTGCGGCGGCAGCGCCGAGACGACCGGGTGATCGCCCGGGATGACGCCGATCTTGGCGGCGCCGCCGGGCGAGCCGACCTCGGCGAAGAACTCGACGTTGGCCGTGTAGTAGTCCGACCACTTGTCGGGCAGATCGTCTTCGTAGTAGATCGCTTCGACCGGGCAGACCGGTTCGCAGGCGCCGCAATCGACGCATTCGTCGGGCTGGATGTAGAGCATCCGGTCGCCCTCGTAGATGCAGTCGACGGGGCACTCGTCGATGCAGGCGCGGTCTTTGACATCCACGCACGGAAGAGCGATCACGTACGTCACCCCGCCAGTCTACGAAGTGCGACGCGGCCTGGCTGGTTAGGGTAGCCTTGCCAACATGCTCGCCACCTTCCTGATCGGTCTGCGCGAAGGGCTGGAGGCGGCTCTCGTCATCGGCATCGTCATCGCCTACCTGACCAAGACGGGCCGCCGTGCCGCGCTCCCGGCACTCTGGATCGGGGTCGTCGCGGCCATCGTGCTCTCGCTCGGGGTCGGCGCGGTGCTCACCTTCGGCGCCTACGGACTCAGTTTCGAAGCACAGGAGATCCTCGGCGGCTCGTTGTCGATCGTCGCGGTCGGTTTCGTCACCTGGATGATCTTCTGGATGGCGGCCACCGCCCCGAAACTCAAACACGATCTCGAGGAGGGCGTCGAGCACGCGATCACGCGCAGCGCCTGGGCGCTCGTGCTCCTCGCCTTCATCTCGGTCGCCCGAGAGGGAATCGAAACCGCGCTGTTCATCTGGGCCACCGCACGGCAGATCGGCGAGGCGCCGCTCGCGATCCTCGGCGCAGTGCTCGGCATCCTCACCGCCGTCGCTCTCGGCTGGCTCGTCACGCACGGGATGTTGCGGGTCAACCTCTCGCGCTTCTTCACCGTGACCGGGGCGGTGCTCATCGTCGTCGCCGGCGGCGTGCTCGCCTACGGCATCCACGATCTCCAGGAGGCGCGCGTGCTGCCGGGGCCGTTCGCTCCCCCGCCGTCCGGGACGCCGTTCCCCGGCTGGTACGGCGACAGCGCCTGGGCGTTCCGCATCGGCGAGGTCATCCCGCCCGACGGCCCGCTCGCCGCGGTGCTCAAGGGCACGATCGGCTTCTCACCCGAGATGACCTGGCTGGAGATCGGCGTCTGGGCCGCCTACCTGGCCGTCGTCGTCCCCCTGTTCCTCCGCGTCACGATCCGCGGCCGGGCGACGAAGCCTGCGCCCGCGTCAGAGCCTGCACCCACAACCCAGGGAGAGAAATGAAGAGACGAATCCCCACCGCCCTCGCGATCGTCGCGGTCGGCGGGCTGCTCGCCGGCTGCGTGCCGAACGCCCCGGCGGGAGCCGACGCGACGGTCATCGCGGTCGACAGCACCGCCGACGACTGCGTGCTCGACACCGCGACCGTGGCGAGCGGCACCGTGACCTTCACGGTCACCAACTCCGGCGACCGCATCACCGAGTTCTACCTCCTGGGGGAGGACGGACTCTCGATCGTCTCGGAGGTCGAGAACATCGCCCCCGGGTCGAGTCGCGACCTCACCGTCCTCGCGCAGCCCGGTAGCTACTTCACCGAATGCAAGCCCGGGATGATCGGGGCCGGGGTCGGCACGGCCGACTTCACCGTCACCGGCGACACCGTTCAGGTGGACGCCGACCAAGAGGAAGCCATCGCCGCCGCCGTCGCGTCGTACACGGCGTACACGAAGGACCAGGCCGCGCAGCTCGTGCCCGCCGTCGAGGAGTTCGTCGCCGCCTATCTCGCCGGCGACGACGACACCGCGCGCGCCCTCTTCGCCCCGACCCGGGTGAGCTACGAGCGCATCGAGCCGACCGCCGCCCAGTTCGGCGACCTCGATCCGGCGATCGACTACCGCAAGCCGGGCGCCGAGGCGGAGGGCATCCCGTTCACCGGCTTCCACCGCATCGAGATGGACCTCTGGATCGAGGCCGCACGCGAGAACTACCCGGGCGAGACCCTCGACCCGCTGGACGCGGCCGGGCGCGCGGAGGTCGGGAACAAGCTCGTCGCCGATGTGACCGAACTGTACGAGCTCGTGCACGCCGACGAGTTCGAGCTCTCGATCGCCGACATCACCAACGGCGCCATCGGGCTGCTCGACGAGGTCTCCGCCCCCGACGGCAAGCTGCCCGGAGAGGAGAACGAGTTCGCGCACACCGACCTGTCGGACTTCTTCGCCAACGTCGAAGGCGCCGAGGTGGCGTACCTCGCGGTGCGCGACATCGCAGCGTCCGCGGGAGAGGACGGAGAGGCGCTCGTCGCCGAACTCGACGAGCAGTTCGCCGCGATGAAGACCCTGTTGAACACCTACGGCGACTACGCCGCGGGCTTCGTCGACTACTCGACGGTGACGCAGGAGGAGCGCAACGAACTCGGCGCCCAGCTCAACGCGCTGTCGGAGCCGCTCTCGCAGCTGACCGGCACCGTGCTCGGGATCCCCGGAGAATAGACGGATGACGACGCGCACGCCGGGAGGCCCCACCCCGCAGGACGGGATCTCCCGGCGTGCCGCGCTCGGCATCCTCGGTGCCGGTACAGCCGGCGCCGGTTTCGCCGCCGGGGCCGCGACCACCGCCTCCTTCGCCACCCAGGCCTCGTCCGACGGCGACCCGCGGGACGCCTACCCGTTCTACGGCGAGCACCAGGCCGGCATCACGACCCCCGTGCAGGACCGCCTGCACTTCGCCGCCTTCGATCTGACGAGCACCGCGACCCGCGACGACCTCATCCAGTTGCTGAAGGACTGGACCGATGCCGCCGCGGCGATGACGCAGGGCCGCGAGGTCGGTGACGGCGCCGTGGACGGCGCGCCCCTCCTGCCACCCGACGACACCGGTGAGGCCCTCGGGCTCCCGCCGAGCGGGCTCACCATCACGATCGGCGTCGGGCCGACGCTGTTCGACGAGCGATTCGGACTCGCCGACCGCAAGCCCACCGACCTCGAGCCGCTGCCGCTCTTCGCGTTCGACCTCCTCGAGGAGTCGATCTCGGGCGGCGACCTGTGCGTTCAGGCCTGCGCGCACGACCCGCAGGTCGCCGTGCACGCCATCCGCAACCTCACCCGTCTCGCCTTCGGGACCGCGCGCATCCGCTGGAGCCAGCTCGGGTTCGGCCGCACCTCGTCGACCTCCACCCACCAGGCGACGCCGCGCAACCTGTTCGGCTTCAAAGACGGCACCGCCAACCTCAAGTCCGAAGAACCGGCGGCGGTCGACGAGTTCGTCTGGGTCGGCGACGAGGACCAGAACTGGATGTCGGGCGGCACCTACCTGGTCACCCGCAAGATCGTGATGACGATCGAGAACTGGGACCGCGTCTCGCTCGCCGAGCAGGAGGACATCGTCGGCCGGTCGAAGGGCGAGGGCGCGCCGCTCAGCGGCTCCGCCGAGTTCGACGACCCCGACTTCGAGCTCGGCACGACCGACGGCGGGAAGGTGATCCCCGTCGACTCCCACGTGCGGCTCGCGCACCCGACGACCTCGGGCACCCGCATCCTGCGCCGCGGCTACAACTTCGTCGACGGGTCCAACGCGCTCGGGCAACTGGACGCCGGCCTGTTCTTCATCTCGATGCAACGCTCCCCCGCGCAGTTCAGCGCCGTGCAGCGCTCCCTCGCGACCGACACGATGAACGAGTACATCCGTCACGTCTCGTCCGCGGTGTTCGCGATCCCCCCGGGCGCGACTCAGGGTTCGTACGTCGGCGCCGGCCTGTTCGACTGAGCGCCTGGTCGGCGGTCCGGCCAGCCGATGATGACGATCGCCAGCAGGGTCGGAGCGAGCACCCAGACGTAGCCCAACGGGTCGGTCTCCAGGTAGAGCGACCCGTTGGTGCCGGGCAGCACGAGGATGCCGGCGCCGACCAGCACCCCGGCCGCCGCCAGGATGGGCGACAGGCGTTCCGCGAACGCCAACCGCATCCCCGCGATCAGGGCGGCGACGATCGCGAGGCCACCGATGAGCCCGAGCGGGATCGTCGCCCCGCCGACCTCGACCAGGTACTGCCGGTGGGTGAAGGTCAGCACGAAGCCCATGGCCGCCCCGGTCGCGAACGCCAGGACGAGGGTGAAGCCGCGAGCGAGAGCGGTCACGACGCGCCCTGGGCGACGGTGTAGTTCGCCGTCCAGGCGTCGCCGACCTTCGCCAGCAGCACGTTCACCACCAGATCGTCCTTCGTGTAGGTGAGCGTGCCGCCCTCGTCGGTGACCCCGCCGACTCCGGGCGCGACGAACCCCGCACCCTCGAGCTGCGCGGCGATCGAGTCGGGCGCCGCCGGGTCGGCGACGTTGATCAGCACGTTCCACACACGCTCCCCACCGGGTCCGGTCACGGCCGAGCCGTTGACCACATCGCCCTCGGCGAGCGGAACCGCCGCCGGGAAGTCGGCGGGCACGGTGTTGCCGCCGAGGTCGACGTCTCCCCCGGTCTGGCTCTCGATGACGCCTTCGACGAGCGAGCACCCGCTGAGCACCGGCGCACCGACCAGCAGCGCTCCGACGAGGAGCAGAGCGACCGGGCGGACGCGGGCCGTCACTGCTGCACCTGCACCTGGTAGTGCACCAGCCAGCGGCCCTCGTCGTCCTCCTGCGACGCGACGATGATCACGATGTACTCCTCGGTCTCCCAGAAGATCTGGCTCTCGTTGCTGAAGCCGGCCGCCTCGAGCAGATCGGTCGCGCTGTTCGCCGTCGCCTCGTCGGCCGTGTAGATCGTCACGGTCCAGGCTTGGCCGTTCGAGACCGACATGGCCGGCCCGACCTCGCCCGGCACGAGCGGGACGTCGTCGACCGGGAAGTCCGGCGGCAGCGATCCGGACTCGAAGTCGATGCCGTCACCGGAACCCTCGACGATCTCCTCGACCAGTTCGTCTTCGACGGGGTCGGATCCGCCGCCGTCGGAGCCGGGGAGGCTCGGGAGTCCGAAGCATCCGGTGAGCGTCAGGGCGAGCGGGACGACCCCGAACGCGAACAGCCAGGGACGGTGGGTCTTCTTCAGCATGGGATGCTCCTCGCCTCGTTACCCGGGAGGATAGCGCTCCCGGTCGTCCATTCGACGTACCGGGAGCCCCACGAGGTTGACGGCTTAACCCTGCTTCTTCGACCGCGACAGGTTGCGCGCGCGCTGCGAGGCGACGAGCTCGACCTTGCGGATGCGCACGATCTCGGGGGTGACCTCGACGCACTCGTCCTCGCGGGCGAACTCGAGGCACTCCTCGAGGGTGAGCTCCCGCGACGGCGTCATCTTCTCGAAGTTGTCCGAGGTGGAGGAGCGGATGTTGGTGAGCTGCTTCTCCTTCGTGATGTTCACGTCCATGTCGTCGGCGCGCGAGTTCTCGCCGATGACCATGCCCTCGTAGACCTCCTGCGTGGGCTTGACGAAGAACGACATGCGCTCCTGCAGCTGCACGATCGCGTTCGGCGTCACCGCGCCGGCGCGGTCGGCGACGATCGACCCGTTGATGCGGGTGGTGATCGTGCCGGCCCACGGCTCGTAGCCGTGCGCGATCGCGTTGGCGATGCCGGTGCCGCGGGTGATCGTGAGGAACTCGGTGCGGAAGCCGATGAGCCCGCGCGACGGGACGATGAACTCCATCCGCACCCAGCCGGTGCCGTGGTTCGTCATCGTGTCCATGCGGCCCTTGCGCGCGGCGAGCAGCTGGGTGATCGCCCCGAGGTGCTCCTCCGGCGCGTCGATCGTCAGGTGCTCGAAGGGCTCATGGAGCTTGCCGTCGATCTCCTTGGTGACGACCTGCGGCTTGCCGACGGTCAGCTCGAAGCCTTCGCGGCGCATGTTCTCGACGAGGATCGCGAGAGCCAGCTCCCCGCGGCCCTGCACCTCCCAGGCATCCGGCTGACCGATGTCGACGACCCTCAGCGAGACGTTGCCGATCAGCTCACGGTCGAGGCGGTCCTTCACCATGCGACCGGTGAGCTTGTGACCCTTCACCTTCCCGACGAGCGGCGAGGTGTTCGTGCCGATCGTCATCGAGATCGCCGGGTCATCGACCGTGATCGCGGGCAGCGGACGGATGTCGTCGGGGTCGGCGATCGTCTCGCCGATCGTGATGTCGGGGAAACCGGCGATCGCGACGATGTCGCCCGCGGTCGCGCTCTCGGCCGGATAGCGCTCGAGCGCCCGGGTCAGCAGCAGCTCGGTGATCCGGGCCGTCGTGTGCGAGCCGTCGTGGCGCACCCAGGCGACGGTCTGGCCCTTCTTGATCGTTCCCGAGAAGACGCGCAGCAGCGCGATGCGCCCGAGGAACGGGCTCGCGTCGAGGTTGGTGACCCAGGCCTGCAGCGGCGCCTCGTCGTCGAACGACGGGGCCGGCACGTGCTTGAGAATCGCGTCGAACAGCGGCTCGAGGTCGTCGTTGTCGGGGAGCGTGCCGTTCTCGGGCTTGTTCCACGAGGCGGCGCCGTTGCGCCCCGACGCGTAGACGACCGGGAGGTCGAGCAGAGCGTCGACGTCGAGGTCGGGCAGATCGTCGTGGAGGTCGCTCGCGAGGTTGAGCAGCAGGTCGTGGCTCTCCTCGACGACGGCGTCGATGCGGGCATCCGGGCGGTCGGTCTTGTTGACCAGCAGGATGACGGGGAGCTTGGCCTCGAGCGCCTTGCGCAGCACGAAGCGGGTCTGCGGCAGCGGGCCCTCCGACGCGTCGACCAGCAGCACCACCCCGTCCACCATCGACAGGCCGCGCTCCACCTCGCCGCCGAAGTCGGCGTGACCCGGGGTGTCGATGACGTTGATCGTCACCGGGCCCTCGGTCGCGTGGATGCCCTTATAGGTGACCGCGGTGTTCTTCGCGAGGATCGTGATCCCCTTCTCGCGCTCCAGGTCGTTCGAGTCCATGGCTCGCTCTTCCATGTGCTCGTGCGAGCCGAACGAACCCGTCTGGCGCAGCATGGCGTCGACGAGCGTCGTCTTGCCGTGGTCGACGTGCGCCACGATGGCGACGTTCCTCAGGTCATTGCGACGTGCTTCGGACATACCTCTACCTCAGAATCATCTTGGGGGGAACCTCCCGAGTGTACCGGGGTTGAGATGGCAAGGCCGGCGATCGCTGAGGCAAGAGCGGGGACCCCTGC
>NZ_JBIIAW010000051.1:0-21678 GCF_044239695.1 Pseudolysinimonas sp.
GCGGCCCAGCGAGTTCTTCGGCAGCATGCCGCGGATCGCCTTCTCGACGGCGCGCGTCGGGTGCTTCTCGAGCATCTCGACGTACGTCTGCGCCGACAGCCCGCCCGGGTAGCCGGAGTGGCGGTAGGCCAGCTTCTTCTCGAGCTTCTGGCCGGTAAGGGCGATCTTCTCCGCATTGATGACGATGACGAAGTCGCCCATGTCCATGTGCGGGGCGAAGGTGGGCTTGTGCTTGCCGCGCAGCAGGGCGGCGGCGTGGCTGGCGAGACGACCCAGGACGACGTCGGTCGCGTCGATGACGACCCAGTCGCGCTTGATGTCCGCCGGCTTGGGGCTGAACGTACGCGTCACAGTGTGAACTGCTTTCACTCGAGTTGATCGTGAATCCCACTCCGGTGAGCGTTCGCATCCGATGGACGCGAACCCTGCGGTGGAGGGCTCGGATCGCTGACTCCGGGATGGAGGCAACCTCGTAAGACTAGTCCGTGCTTCCGGAGTCGTCAAACGACCGCTTCGCCCGGGTCTGCTCCGCCCGCGCCGCGAGTTCCCCGTCCGGCGGATACCCGACCCCGACGAGGGTCAAGCCCTTCGCCGGCACGACGACGAACTCGCTCGTGCGTGCGGCCGCATCCCGCAACTGGGCGGCGCGACCGGCGGCCAGGCGGCCGTCGCCCGCCGCGAGGCACGCGCCGACCAGGGCGCGCACCATCGAGTGGCAGAACGCGTCGGCCTGCACCCGGGCGACGAGCACGCCGTCGGCATCCCGGGCCCAATCGAACTCCTGAAGGGTGCGGATCGTCGTCGCGCCCTCCCGGGGGCGACAGAACGACGCGAAGTCGTGGAGGCCGAGGAGACTGGATGCGGCGTCCCGCATGGCGTCCTCGTCGAGCGCGGTCGGGTGGCCGAGCTCGAACCCGCGGCGCCGAGGATCGCGCAAGGCGCGCGCATCCGCGATGCGGTACTCGTAGCGCCGCCAGAGGGCGGCGAAGCGCGCGTCGAAGCCCGGCGGCGCGACGGTCGCACGCTGCACGATCACGTCTCCCGCAGCACCCGCGATCCCGTTGAGGCGGCGCACGAGCGCGTCGAGACCCGTCGGCCCCGACCCGCCGCGACGGGGACGGTCGAGGTCCGCGAGCTGGGCGTCGCCGAGGTCGAGGTGCGCGACTTGACCGGTGGCGTGCACGCCGACGTCGGTGCGACCGGCCACGTTCACCCCGGGTGCGACGCCCCCCCGCCGGAAGATCGTCGTGAGCGCCGACTCGAGCTCGCCCTGCACCGTGCGCAGGCCCGGCTGCTTGGCCCATCCGGTGAACCCGCCGCCGTCGTAGGCGAGGTCGAGGCGGATGCGCGGCACCTGAGAAGTCTGCCGCACCGGGCTACCCTGGTCGACGGAAGACCTGCCCGATTCCGCGACACCATGACCTCACCGACGAGTCCCCGCCCCGAGAGCCTCCGCGTGCCGGGGCTCGACGGCATCCGCGCCCTCGCCGTGACGACGGTGATCGTCTTCCACCTCCTGCCGGGAACCCTCGTCGGCGGCTACCTCGGCGTCGACATCTTCTTCGTCGTGAGCGGCTTCCTGATCACGACGCTGCTGCTGCGAGAACGGGCCGCGACAGGACGGATCTCGTTGCGCGGTTTCTGGGTTCGGCGAGCGCGGCGCCTGCTGCCCGCGCTCGCCCTGCTGCTGCTCGTGTGCTGCACGGCTGCGCTGGTCGTCGGCGGCGACGTGCTCGTGGGCCTCGGCACTCAGGTGGTCGGCGCCGTGACCTTCTCGAGCAACTGGCTCTTCATCGCGGCGGGCTCGTCGTACTTCGGCGAGACCGTGCCCGAGCTGTTCCGCAACCTCTGGTCGCTCGCCGTGGAAGAGCAGTTCTACCTCGTCTGGCCGCTGCTCGTCGTCGTCCTGCTCGTGCGCATTCCGCGGCCGGCACGGCTCGCGCTGATCGCCGCCGTCGCGATCGCGTCTGCGGTGTGGATGGGACTTTCGGTCCCGGCCGACGGCGCGACGTTCGACCCGACGCGCGTCTACTACGGCACCGATACGCACGCCTTCGGGCTCGCGGTCGGGGCGTTCCTCGCGGTGCTGCTGGTCGGGCGCGGACTCGGCGGTTCGGGTCTCACCTCGCGGGCGGCACGCTGGACGCTCGGCCTCGGCGGCAGCCTCTCGATCGCCGCCCTCCTCGCGCTCGCGGTCGTGCTCCCGGGCGACTCGGTGCTCGCCTATCGCGGCGGGCTGGCCCTGGTGAGCGTGCTGAGCGCGATCGCGATCGCGGCGCTGCTCGTGCCCGGGTCGACGTTCGCGCGGGTGCTCGACGTCGCGCCGTTGCGGTGGATCGGGCTGCGCTCCTACGGGCTCTACCTGTGGCACTGGCCCGTGTTCGTCCTCGTCGGCGCGGCCCTGCCGACCTGGCCGCGCGACGGCCTCGGCGCGGCGGGCGTCGGCGGCATCGCGCTCGCGATCACCGTCGTCGCCGCGACGCCCTCCTACCGCTTCCTCGAACAACCCCTGCGCCGGCATGGATTCCGCGGCACGGCCCGGGCCATCCTCGACGCCGCGCCGCGCTCTCGGCGGGCGTTCGGCGCCAGCGCCGGGATGCTGGTCGCCACCGCGCTCGCCGGAGCGAGCGTCTTCGCGCTCGCCGCCGATCCGGGCCGCGGCGAGGCCCAGGCTTACATCGAGGCCGGACAGGAGGCCATCGACGAGGCCGCGCAACCCGCCCCGGCGCCGGTGGACGAGGAGGCTACCGCGGACGCCGTCACGACCGGCGATGAGATTCTCGCGATCGGCGATTCGGTGCTGCTCGCGGCCGCGCCCGCGCTCCAGGCCGAGTATCCGGGGATCACGATCGACGCCGCCGTGTCCCGGCAGATGTCGACGGCGCCCGGCGTCCTGGAGTCCTACGCCGCTGCGGGCGGCCTGCGACCCGTCGTCGTGATCGCCCTCGGCACGAACGGTCCGTTCGACGGAGCCACCCTCGAGCAGGTGCGGTCGCTGATCGGGCCGACGCGCGAACTCGTCGTGGTCAACACGCAGGCGCCGCGTGGCTGGGTCCCCGGGAACAACGACCGGCTCTCGTCGTTCGCCCTCGTGTACCGCAACGTCGAGCTCGCGAACTGGCACGACGCGATCCAGCCCCACCTGCACGAGATGGCGCGGGATCAGGTGCACTTCGGGCCGTTCGGAGCCGGCATCTTCACCGCGACCGTCCACGACGCCGTCGACCGGCTCGCCGCCCTGCCGCCGCTGCGCGACGAGTCGACGAGCCTCTCGTTGCCGACGCCGTTCTAGCACGCTGCGGCGGGCCCGGTCGAAAGCAGAACGGGCCCGCCCGAAGGCGAGCCCGTTCCGGGATGTTCTCTGTCGCTACTTCGCGTCGTCCTCGGCGGGAGCCTCGGGGGCCTCCTCGGCGGCGGTGTCCTCCGCAGCGGCGTCCTCGACCGGAGCGTCGACCTCGGTCTCCTCGGCCTGCGTCTCGACGACGTCCTCCTCGGCGGCGACGGGCTTCGCGGCCTTGGCCGGCTTCTCGTCGGATGCGGCCTTCGCGGCGGCGGCCTTCTTGGCGGACGGCTTCTTCACGACGGGCTCGAGCACGAGCTCGATGACCGCCATCGGAGCGTTGTCGCCCTTACGGTAGCCGGTCTTCGTGATGCGGGTGTAGCCGCCCTCACGGTCCTCGACCTGCGGCGCGATCTCGGTGAAGAGCTTGTGCACGACGCCCTTGTCCGCGATGGTCGCGAGCACCCGGCGACGGGCGTGCAGATCTCCGCGCTTGGCGAAGGTGATGAGGCGCTCGGCGAGCGGACGCAGGCGCTTGGCCTTCGTCTCGGTCGTCTGGATGCGCTCGTGCGTGAACAGCGCGGCGGCGAGGTTCGCGAGCAGCAGGCGCTCGTGAGCCGGGCCGCCTCCGAGGCGGGGACCCTTGGTGGGCTTAGGCATGGTGGTTCTCTCTCAGTTCCGTCAGAGCGTGGGCCGCGAGGCTCAGCTCTGCTCCTCGTCGTCGTATCCGCCGTAGAAGTGCGCCCCGTCGAAGCCGGGGACGCTGTCCTTGAGCGACAGGCCCATCTCGGTCAGCTTGTCCCGCACCTCGTCGACCGACTTCTGGCCGAAGTTGCGGATGTTCATCAACTGCGTCTCCGAGAGGGCGACCAGCTCGGCGACCGTGTTGATCCCCTCGCGCTTGAGGCAGTTGTAGCTGCGCACACTCAGGTCGAGGTCCTCGATCGGCATGCTGAGCTCGCTGGAGAGGACGGCGTCGACCGGGGCGGGCCCGATCTCGATGCCCTCGGCGGCGGTGTTCAGCTCGCGGGCGAGACCGAACAGCTCCACGAGCGTGCGGCCGGCCGACGCGATCGCGTCACGCGGGGTGATCGCGGGCTTCGTCTCGACGTCGACGACCAGGCGGTCGAAGTCGGTGCGCTCCCCGGCACGCGTCGCCTCGACCCGGTAGGTGACCTTGAGCACGGGCGAGTAGATCGAGTCGATCGGCACCTGGCCGGCCTCGGAGAACTCGCTGCGGTTCTGGGTCGCCGACACGTAGCCGCGGCCGCGCTCGATGGTGAGCTCGAGTTCGAACTTCGCCTTGTCGTTGAGCGTCGCGATGACGAGCTCGGGGTTGTGGATCTCCACGCCGGTCGGGGCCGAGATGTCGGCCGCGGTGACCTGGCCCGCACCCTGCTTGCGCAGGTAGGCGGTGATCGGCTCGTCGTGCTCGCTCGAGACGACGAGGTTCTTGATGTTCAGGACGACCTCGACGACGTCTTCCTTGACACCCGGAACCGTCGAGAACTCGTGCTGGATCCCGTCGATACGGATGCTGGTCACCGCGGCGCCCGGGATGGACGACAGCAGGGTGCGACGCAGCGAGTTGCCCAGGGTGTACCCGAAGCCGGGCTCCAGGGGCTCGATGACGAACCGCGAACGGAACTCGGAGAGGCTCTCCTCGGACAGAGTGGGACGCTGTGCAATGAGCACGTGTATTCCTTTCAGCGAGGGCGTCCGCCATATGACGCCCACGGAAGAACGGCGGGTGGCTGGGCCGCCGGGTTGTTCAGTTGAGAGTTGTCCGGGTTACACGCGGCGACGCTTCGGCGGACGAACGCCGTTGTGCGCCTGCGGGGTGACGTCGTTGATCGTGCCGACCTCGAGGCCCGCTGCGGTGAGCGAGCGGATCGCGGTCTCGCGGCCCGAACCGGGGCCCTTGACGAAGACGTCGACCTTCTTCATGCCGTTCTCCTGCGCCTTGCGCGCGGCGGCTTCAGCAGCCATGCCCGCGGCGTAGGGGGTCGACTTGCGCGAGCCCTTGAAGCCGACGTCGCCGCCGGAGGCCCAGGCGATGACCGCACCCGAGGGGTCGGTGATCGAGACGATGGTGTTGTTGAACGTCGACTTGATGTGGGCCTGGCCCACGGCGATGTTCTTCTTCTCCTTGCGGCGCGGCTTGCGGCCGGCTGCGGAGGCCTTGGGAGCGGCCATTACTTCTTGCCTGCCTTCTTCTTGCCGGCGACGGTGCGCTTCGGGCCCTTGCGGGTACGCGCGTTGGTCTTCGTGCGCTGACCGCGCACCGGGAGGCCGCGGCGGTGGCGGATTCCCTCGTAGGAACCGATCTCGACCTTGCGGCGGATGTCGGCCTGCACCTCACGACGGAGGTCGCCCTCCACCTTGTAGGTGCCTTCGATGAAGTCGCGGAGCGCGACGAGCTGGTCGTCGGTCAGGTCCTTGACCCGGATGTCACCGGAGATCCCGGTCTCCTTGAGGGTGAACAGCGCGCGAGTGCGGCCGACCCCGTAGATGTAGGTGAGCGCCACTTCCACGCGCTTGTCGCGCGGGATGTCGACGCCGGCAAGACGTGCCATTGCGTTACTCCTGAGAGATTTCGGAGGTCTGTGCGTCTCCGGTGCCCGGGCCTCCGACCCGAGGTGTCCCCCGCTTCCGCGGGATCTTGGTGACGCTTGAGGATGTTCAGTTGTGAAATCTGAGCCTGCGTGAGCCGCGGGCGGGACGCCCGCGGCCGTCACAATCCGGAAAGTCCGAAAGGACTTTCCTAGCGCCAGGGCTTCAGCCCTGGCGCTGCTTGTGACGCGGGTTGCTCTTGCAGATGACCATGACGCGGCCGTTGCGACGGATCACCTTGCAGTGGTCGCAGATGGGCTTGACGCTGGGGTTGACCTTCATGATTCTTCTTCTCTCGCTGTCATCGTCCCCGTGACACGGGTCGCGGGGCGTTACTTCTCAGCAGCGCTTACTTGTAGCGGTAGACGATGCGTCCGCGGGTGAGGTCGTACGGGCTGAGCTCGACGACGACACGGTCCTCAGGAAGGATGCGGATGTAGTTCTGGCGCATCTTGCCGGAGATGTGAGCGAGCACCTTGTGCCCGTTCGTGAGCTCTACGCGGAACATCGCGTTCGGAAGAGCCTCCAGCACCGAGCCTTCAAGCTCGATGACGCCGTCTTTTTTCGCCATACCTCTACTAGTGCTTTGCTGATCTGCGGGGTGGGTGTGGTGCACAGGCAGGCCGAAGCCGCCGAAAGGCACCAAGGGTCAACACTACGTCATTCGGGCGTGTCGCGCCAGCCGAGAGCGCCCGGGATGTCGTATGACCTTCCCGGGCGCTCCGATCAGCCCTGCGGCGCGGTCGGGAAGCCCCCGGTGGGAGGCTCGCCGCCGCCACCGGGCCCGGTCTGGGTGCCGCCGCCGATCCCGGTCAGCCCGGTCGTGGTCTCGTCGGTCTCCGCCGTGATCTCCTCGGTCGAATCGGCGAGCACGACGACGTCGCCTTCTTCGAGGCCCGACGTGATCTCGACGTAGACGTCGCCCACGGCGCCGATCTCGACGGCGCGGGCTTCGACCTGGCCGTTGACGAGGACATCCACGGTGTCGCCCGTGTCGCTGCGGTGCACCGCGGAGACGGGGACGACGATCACGTCACTCGCCGCCGCGACATCGATCACGATCTGTACCGCGGCTCCGTTGAGCAGCACCTCCCCTCCGGCGTCGACCGAGATCGTGAGCGTGTACGAGGGAGTCGTGGAGTCGGTCGCAACATTCACGAATCCGAGGGCGACGACGCTCGCGGCGTAGCTCGCGCCGGAGCTCGAGATCACCGCCTCACCGCTCTGGCCGACGGCGAGCTTCGTGAGGTCTGCGAGCCCGACCGTCGTCTCGACGATGTAGCCGTCGTCGCCGATGATCGTGATGATCGCCGTGGTCGATCCGGCTTCGACCTCGTCGCCCACCGCGAGCGCGACCTGCGCGACCGTCCCGTCGATCGGGCTGACCAGGGCGGCCGCGCCGAGGGCGGACTTCGCGATCGCCAGTTCCGCTTCCGCTGCCGCGATCGCGGCACGGTCGGCGACGATGTCGGCGGCGCTGGCGGTCGACTGGGAGGTTGAGCCGCCGGATCCCGCGGCGGTCGAAGATCCCGATCCGCCGCTCCCGGTCGAATCGGTTCCCGACGAGAGCGACGTCTCCAGCTCGGCCGCCGCCTGCTGCAGGTCGTCGATCGCGGCGTCGAGGGCATCCATCGACGCCGCGACGGCATCTTGCGCAGCGGCAGCGACGTCTGCCGCGTCGAGAACCCCATCGATGGCGGAGGTGCACGTGCTCAGCAGATCCTGGATGGCGGCGAGAGCCGTCGCGTCGAACGCCGCCGGATCGTCGGGAAGGGTCGCGGCGAGGAAGGGGTCGCAGACCGCGGTCGCGTCGGTGCCGGCGGTGTGCGCCTCAGCGAGCGAGGTGTCGGCCGCATCCATGAGCGCCAGCAGCGCGTCCTGGGCGGCGACGACCGCGGCGATCTGTTCGTCGAGCGCTCCGCTCTCGGACGGGTCGGTCGCTGCGGTGGACGACGACGAGGCACCCCCACCGGACGACGTCGACGAGGTCGTGGTCTGCCCGGTGAGGTCGTCGTCGAGTTGCTGCTCGGCTCGGGCGACCGACTCCTCGGCCGTGTCGACGGCGTCCTGGAGCTCGTCGAGGTCGAGGGTCGCGAGGGTCGCGCCGGCGACCACCTCGTCCCCGGTGGCGACCTCGACCGTCGCGACGGTTCCGGCGACCGTGAAGGCGACGTCGCGACGGGTGGCCGAGGCGAGCGAGCCAGTCAGCGCCAACTGCTCGTCGACGGATCCGACCTCGGCGACCGCGGTGACGTACGCCGAGTTCGAGGACCCCGTCGACGCCCAGGCCAGCCCGGCGCCTGCGACGACGAGCACACCCGCGGTGCCGAAGGCCAGCGGGATGCGGAGCTTGCGCGGAACACCGATCAGCACCGCTCGGCCGCGACGGGCCGCGCTCGTGATCCCGGACCCTGTGCGACGTGCGACGACGATTGCCGTCTCCCGGACGCTCATTCGGCGTCCTCGGCGTCCTCGGGCGCGGCCCCGCCTGCGGGCATGCCGCCCCCGAAGCCTGCGAAGGTCGAGCAGCCGTCGTCGCCCGGCTGAGAGACGGTGAGCGCCGTGGCGGCGAACCCGCCGGAGGTGTCCGCCTCGCCGTCGGCGCTCACGCAGAGTCCCACCTCGAGAGCCGAGGCATCGCCCGCAACCGTGATCGTGTACGCCGTGTCGTCGGCCGCCGTCAGCGTAGTGGTCTCGGCCTCCGTCGTCTCGAGCGTGATCGTCGACCCGGAGACGGCGCTCACGATCCCCGTCGCGAACTCTCCGCCGCCCTGGAAACCGGGTGACCCGGTCGGCATGCCGTCAGGCATCTCGCCGTCGGTCGGCATCCCCTCGGGTACCTCACCATCGGTCGGCATCCCCGTCGGCGCGCCACTCGGGGCCTCGCCCCCGCCGGGGAACCCCCCGGTCGCTGCACACTCGCCGTCGACCGCGGCCGTCACGGTGATCGACGTCGCGACGCCGTCGGCGCTCATCGCGACGACGCACGAGCCGACGACGACATCGGCGAGGCTGCCGGCGGTCTCGACGCTCACGACCGTGTCGGCCGTGTATGACACGGCGGTCTGGGAGTCGGCGTCCTGCACTTGCAGCAGGTCGTCGGACACCGCGGCGATCTCACCCGAGATGCCGCGCGCCGTGTCCGACGGAGTCGCGACCTCGGCCGTCGAGTCGGTGGTCGTCGTCGCAGTCGTCGCTGCGGCGCAGCCGGTCAGGGTGAGAGCGACCGCCGCGACGAATGCGAACGGTAGCGCCCATCGGGCCGCGGGGCGGGAGGTGGGGGTCATGGATGTCTCCTTCACAGGGGTAGGACGGGTCACTCGGTGCGGAGCGCGTCGATCGGGGCGAGGCGAGCGGCGCGGGCGGCGGGGTAGACGCCGAAGGTGATGCCGATCACGATCGAGACGGCGATCGCGAGCGCGATGGCCTCACCCGAGAGCACGATCGACGACCCGATGACTCCGGGCAGGATGAGTGCGGCGACCGAACCGAGCAGCGCGCCGAGCACGCCGCCGGAGAGTCCGAGGATCGCCGCCTCGAACAGGAACTGTCGACGGATCACGCCGGGCGGGGCACCGAGGGCCTTGCGCAAGCCGATCTCACGGGTGCGTTCGGTGACCGAGACCAGCTGGATGTTCATGACGCCGATCCCGCCGACGAGGAGCGAGAGCGCCGCGATGCCGGTCAGCAGCACGGTGAGCGTCTGGTAGACGGAGGTGGCCGTCTCGACCAGAGCGTCCTGACTGCTGAGCGAGAAATCGGCGCTGTCGCTGTCGGTGATGCCGTGCCGGTTGAGCAGGATGGTCTCGGCCTCCTGATAGGCCGCCGAGAGCTGCTCGGCCGACGCCGCCTGCACATAGACCGTCGAGACGCTCGTGCTCGTCGTGCCGCCGATCAGCACGTTGGCCGCTGTCGACATGGGCACGATCGCGATGTCGTCGAGATTGGTCGAACTGCTGGACCCCGCCGACTCCAGCACTCCGACGATCTCGAACGCCGTCCCGTCGATGGTGACGCTCTGGCCGACCACGTTGGCCCGGCCGAAGAGCTCGGTCGCGGTCTCGGAACCGAGCACGACGACACGTGCGGTCGAGTTGACATCCTCCTCGGTGATGAAGGTGCCGTATGCGATCTCCCGCGCTCGCACGTCGAGCCACGACGTGGTCACACCGGTCACGGTCGTGGTCCAGTTGGTGTCGTTCGCCTCGAGGCTGAGCGAGGTCGACTTCTCGGCGGCGACGCCGCTGATGTCGGGAGCACTCACGCTCGAGGCCAGAGCTTCGGCATCCGCGAGGGTGAGCGTCGACGCGGTGCCGAAGCCGCCGCGCTGGCCGCTGCCATCGGTGCTGCTGCCCGGGGCCACGATGAGCAGGTTGCTGCCGAGCGAACTGATCTGCGCACTGACGTCCTTCTGGGTCCCGAGCCCGAGCCCGACGGTGAGGATGACAGCGGCGATCCCGATGAGGATGCCGAGCACGGTGAGCAGGGATCGAAGCAGGTGCGAGCGCACCGCGTCGGCCGCCGTGCGGAAGGTCTCAGCCCAGTTCATGCTGCCACCGCCTCATCGCTCTGGATGAGGCCGTCGCGCACCCGCACGATCCGACGGGTGCGCTCGGCGACCTCGGGTTCGTGAGTGATGAGCACGATGGTTCGGCCCGAGGCATGGAGTTCATCGAAAAGCCTCAGCACGTCGCCGGTGGAGACCGAGTCGAGATTGCCCGTCGGCTCGTCGGCGAGGATGATCGTCGGCTCACCGACGAGGGCTCGGGCGACGGCGACGCGCTGCTGCTGTCCACCGGAGAGCTCACCCGGCCGGTTGGCGAGGCGATCTCCGAGACCGACGCGGTCGAGAGCCCGAGCGGCGCGCTCCCGTCGCTCCTCGCGGCCGATTCCGGCGTACACGAGCGGGAGCTCGACGTTCTGCACGGCGGACAGCGACGGGAGGAGGTTGAAGCCCTGGAAGACGAATCCGATCTCGCGGTTGCGGATGCGAGCGAGTTCCTGCTCGTCGTGGTCGGCGATGTCCTGCCCAGCGAGTCGGTACGACCCGCTGGTGAGGGTGTCGAGACACCCGAGCAGATTCATCAGAGTCGACTTGCCCGACCCCGACGGTCCCATGATCGAGACGTACTCGCCCTCCTCGATCGCGAGGTCGACGCCGCGAAGTGCTTCGAACTCGATCGTTCCCGAGCGGTAGGTCTTGCGCACGTCGGCGAGGTCGATGACCGTGCGCGGACGGGTCGTGCTCGGCCGGGCGCTCATCCGTTCTCCCCCGTTCCGCCCGGGAAGGTGCCCCCGTCGGGAGGAGTGAATCCGTCGGGAGGAGTGAATCCGTCGGGGAAGGTGCCTCCGTCGCCCCCCGTGAAGGTGCCGCTGTTGCCCTCACCCGGGGTGAAGGACGCCACGACGACCTCATCGCCTTCCGCGAGGCCGGAGAGGATTTCGGTGAGGGTCCCGCTGCTCTCGCCGACTTCGACGGTCGTCTCGATCTCGCTGCCGTCCGCCGTGACGAGGGTGACGGTACTCGTCCCGTCTTCAGCGGTGGTGATGGCCGCACTCGGCACCGTCAGCACGTCGGTCCGCCGTTCGTAGATGATCGTCGCGGTGACCGAGATGCCGTCGTAGAGGCCTTCGGCGGTCCCGGTCACGGTGATCGTCACCGGGTACGCGGCGGTGCCGTCGTCGGTCGACGGCAACAGCCCGACCTCGGACACCAGCCCGAAGATCTCGGTTCCGTCGTCGGTCGACAGTTCGACCTGGTTGTCGACGGCGATGAGGGCCATCTCGGCTTCACCGACGGTCGCCGCGACCTGCCAGGAGTCCTGCCCGACGATCGTGAACGCGGCGGTGCTGGTCGACGCGGTGCTTCCGCCGGCTGTTCCCGACGAGGTGGAGCCGACGACATCCCCGGTCTCCACGTCGACGCTGGTCACGACGCCCGCGACCGGCGCCACCAGGGTGGTTCCGTCGAGTGCGGCCTGAGCATCATCGACAGCCGCTTGGCTGACGGCGACGGAGGCGTTGGCGGCAGCGATCGCCGCGGTGGTCGATGCGTCGGAGAGGTCGGCCTGCGCCGAGGCGAGATCCGCCTGCGCCTGCAACAAGTCGGCGGTGGCCTGCAGGGTGTCGATCGTGCCGAGCACGTCGCCCGCGGCGACCGTCTGTCCGGCGACGACATCCACCGTCAGCACGGTGCCACTGGCCGGGAAGGCAACCTCCTCGCTCACCAGCGGCGACAGGGTGCCGGTGACCTCGACGCTCTGCTCGATCGTCTCGAGACTCGCGGTCGCGGTCGTTGTCACCTCCTGCGCCGCTGACCGGGTCGGCAGCAGGAGCACGAGGCTCACGGTCACCGCTGCGGCGACCACCAGAGTCACCGCTCCGATGATGATCCAGGTGCGACGACGCAATCTCTTCGCCAGTCTGAACAGACTCACAGCTCTCCAATGCAACGCAGGGGACGTGGGGACGTCGTCCAGCGTCGGCGAGGTTCACATGTGCTCCACCAGGGGAGGCTTGGAGTCGTCTATGGGTCCCGGCCGCTCGGGTGGGAGCGAGTGATCAGAGTGCGGCGCGCGCGGCGGCGACCGTGGCGGCGGCACCGTCGTAGAGCGCGTCGGCGGGGCTGAGGCCCATCACCTCGGCCGGGATGTCGGCGCCGTCACGCAGCATGGCCTGCAACGTCACGGCCTCGTCGTCGCCGGGGACATCGAAGCGGAGGGCCGCACCCATCGCCCCCAGCAGCGCATCCGTCGATCCCCCGGACTCGGCGATCTCCGACGCGGGACCGACGAACCTCTCGTGCCGCGAGAGCTTGCGCATCGGTTGGCGGCCGACCCGCTCCACGGAGTCGTCGATGGCGGGATTGCTGAAGCGCCCGAGGGTCTTTTCGAGGTAGGCCTGCTGCTCCGCGGCGGGGAAGTCGTGTTTCGCGATCAGGAATGCGGCCGTCTCGCCCAGTACCGCTTCCACGGCGGCGCGCACCGAGGCGTCTGCGAGGGCGGCGGCGATCGTCGCGTGACCGGCGAGGCGGCCGTAGTAGGCGGTCGTGGCGTGACCGGTGTTGACGGTGAACAATTTCCGCTCGATGTACGGCGCGAGATCGGGCACGAAGTGCGCACCCGGGATGTCGGGGACCACGGCGCCGAACGGGGCGGACTCGACCGCCCACTCGCAGTACGGCTCCACGAGCACGTCGAGTCCGTCGGTGGTCTGCTCGGGCACGATCCGGTCGACGGCGGTGTTCGCGAAGACGGCGCGCACCCCGACTTCTTCGGCGGGGGCGCGCTTCAGCACCTCGTCGCGCAGCAGCGCGGTCGCCCCGAGCGCGTTCTCGCACGCCATCACGGCGAGCGGTCCCGCCGAGACGGGACGGGCGAGGATACCCGCCGCGATCGCCGGGGCGACGAATCTCAGCACGTTGGGGCCGACCGCGGTCGTGACGACGTCGGCCGAGGCGATGGCGGCGACGAGCGCGTCGGGATCCGCCGACGAGTCGATCCCCCGGTAGCCGGTCACCGTCTTCTCCGCGCCCCCGGCGCCCGCCTCGATCACGCGGTAGGACGGCGTCGAGTTGAGCAGGCCGATGAGGCTGGCGTTCACATCGGAGAACACCACGTCGTAGCCGGCCTCGTGCAGCAGCAGTCCGATGAAGCCGCGACCGATGTTGCCGGCGCCGAAGTGGACGGCGGTGGGCATCCCTAGGCGTCCAGGTCGATGAGGTCGGCGAACTCCTGGGGGGTCGAGGCCGCCCCGAGCTTCTCGACCGTCGCCTCGTCGCTGAACGCGATCGCGATGCCGGACAGGATGCCGAGGTGGTCGTCTCCCTTGCCGGCGATGCCGACGACGTAGCGCACCGGGTTGCCGTTCCAGTCGATCGGCTGGTCGTACCGGATCACGGCGAGCGCGGAGGAGATGATCCCGTCCTTGGCCTCGTTCGTCCCGTGCGGGATGGCGAGGAGATTGCCCATGTAGGTGGACACCGACGCCTCGCGGTCGAACATCGCGTCCGCGTAGGCCTGCGTGACGCTGCCGGAGTCGACGAGCAGGGCCCCCACCTCGCGGATCGCGTCGTCACGGGTGCGGGCATCCCCCGACAGCTTGATGCGGTCGAGGTCGAGGACGTTGGTCATGGGGTTCCTTCCCGAGTGGCGAATGGAGGAGAGTGCGGGGCGGGAGAGAAATCCACCGCCCCGCACCCATCCTGCGCGCTGTTTCTTACCAGCGGGTGATGACTACTTCTTGGCCTTCTGGCGGTCGGCGACGGTCGCGACGACCTCGTCGTACGCGGGGCTTGCCATGAAGTTGTCCACCGAGACGTGGACCGCCTTCGGCTCCTTCTGCTTCGCGCGTTCGGTGAGTTCCTGCTGCGTGATCACGAGATCCGCCGTGCCGTCGAGGTTCGCGATCGCCTTGTTGGTGACCGTGACCCCGGTGACGCCGGCATCCTTCAGCTTCTTGCGCAGCACCGTGGCGCCCATCGCGCTCGAGCCCATGCCCGCGTCGCACGCGAACACGATGTTCGAGATCGTCCCCGCGGCCGCAGCTCCGGCGAGGCCGGAGAGCACCGAGCTGGACTTGCCCTTGTTGGCCTCGGTCTGCGCGATCGCCGCGGCGAACGAGGCGTCGGCCGCCTCGAGGTCGCGCTTGCGGCTGGCCCGCAGGATGACGGACGCGATGAGGAACGTGACCGCCGCCGAGAGCACCACCGAGAGGATGACGCCGAGGTAGCTGTCGTTCGCCGTCGAGATCAGCACCGCGAAGATCGAGCCGGGCGAGGCCGGGGCCCGCAGTCCGGACTGGAAGATCACGTTGGTGAGCACACCGGTCGCGCCGCCGCCGATCATGGCGAGGAGCAGGATCGGCTTGGCGAGGACGTACGGGAAGTACACCTCGTGGATCCCGCCGAGGAACTGGATGATGAACGCGCCGGGAGCCGTCGCGCGTGCCGCGCCGACACCGAAGACGGTGATGGCGAGCAGCAGACCCGCGCCGGGGCCGGGGTTGGCCTCGACGAGGAACAGCAGGCTCTTGCCCTGCTCGGCGACCTGCTCGACGCCGAGCGGGGTGAACACGCCGTGGTTGATGGCGTTGTTGAGGAAGAGCACCTTCGCCGGCTCGACGATGATCGACGCGAGCGGGATGAGTCCGCTCTCGGTGAGGAAGCCCACCGCGCCGCCGAGCAGGTCGGCGAACCACTTCACGACCGGGGCGAGCAGCCAGAACGAGGCCATCGCCAGGATGAAGCCGAGGATGCCGGCCGAGAAGTTGTCGACGAGCATCTCGAAGCCCGCCTTGACCTTGCCCGCCCAGATCTTGTCGACCTGCTTGAGGATCCAGGCCGCGGCCGGGCCGCAGATCATCGCGCCGAGGAACATGATCGTGCCGGAGGCTCCGATGATCACGCCCATCGCGACGACGGCGCCGATGACGCCTCCGCGGGTGTCGTAGACCATCTTGCCGCCGGTGTAGGCGATCAGGAGGGGCAGCAGGTACGTGATGATCGGGCCGACGAGACCCACGTAGTTCGTGCCCTCGAATTCGCCGCCGCCGAGAATCGGCGAGCCCGCCCAACGCCAGGCTTCGACGGGTCCGTCGAACCCGACCCAGCCGGTCGGGATGAAGAGCGCCGTGATGAGACCCCAGGCGATGAATGCCGAGATGTTCGGCATGATCATGCCGCTGAGGAAGGTGCCGAACTTCTGCACTCTCACTCGTGCGCCGGCCGGCGCAGCGGCGGTTGACGTCGTTGTCATGGTGGTATTTCTCCTTTGTGTGAGGGGTACTGCCGTGGTGAGGGGTGTTACGCGGGGGTCAGGCGGGAGTGAGACCCTCGACCGCGGCGCGGGCGCCGGCGGCGTCCTCCGCGGCGAGGGCGGCCTGAGCCGCGTCGCGCGCGCCGGCGAGGGTCCACCGGGCGAGCTCGTCGCGCACGTCGGCGATCGCCGGGGCGGACATCGAGAGGGTCGTGACGCCGAGGCCGACGAGCACGACGGCGAGCTTCGGGTCGGCGGCGGCCTCGCCGCACACGCCGACGGGCTTGTCGGAGGTCGTGCCTGCGGATCCGATCTCGCCGACGAGCTTGAGCACGGCCGGGTGCCACGGATCCTGGAACGACGCCACCGAGCCGAGCATCCGGTCGGCCGCCATCGTGTACTGGGTGAGGTCGTTGGTGCCGATCGAGGCGAAGTCGGCGACGGCGAGGATGCGGTCGGCGAGCAGCGCCGCGGCGGGGACCTCGACCATGACGCCGGCCGTCGTCAACCCGAGTTCGCGCGCGAGGCCGGTGAAGTAGCGGGTCTCGTCGACCGTGGCGACCATCGGCGCCATCACCCAGACCTCGGCCTCGTTCTCGGCCTCCGCCTGGGCGAGCGCGGTGAGCTGGTCGCGCAGGATCTGCTCGCTCGCCCGCAGGGAGCGGATGCCGCGGAGCCCGAGGGCCGGGTTCTCCTCCTCGGCGTCATTGAGGAAGGCGAGCGGCTTGTCGGCGCCGGCGTCGAGGGCCCGCACGACGACCTTCTTGCCGGGGAAGCCGGCGAGCACGGCGGAGTACGCGGACTTCTGCGTCTCGACGCTCGGGGCCGACGAGGAGTCGAGGAACAGGAACTCGGTGCGGAACAACCCGACGCCCTCCGCCCCCGCGGCGACCGCGGAATCGACGCCCTCGGCCGAACCGAGGTTCGCCAGCAGTGGGATGGCGGTGCCGTCGGCGAGCGCCCCGGGTCCCGTGGTGTGCACGCGGGCCGCTCGGTCGGCGATCTTCTGCTCGGCGGTGGCCAGCGCCTCCGCCGACGGGTCGGCCTCGACGGTGCCGGCGCCGGCATCCACGATGACCGTGGTGCCCTCGGCGAGGTCGAGCGCTCCGGCCACACCGACGATCGCGGGCAGCCCCTTCTCACCGGCGAGGATCGCGGTGTGCGAGGTCTTGCCGCCCTCGCTCGTCACGATCGCCAGCACGAGTTCCGGGTCGAGCAGCGCGGTGTCGGCGGGGGCGAGGTCGCGGGCGACGAGCACGAACGGCACGTCGCTCTCGGGCACCCCCGGAGCGGGCACCCCCGCGATGCGGGCGATCGCCCGGCGTGAGACGTCGTCGAGGTCGGCGGCGCGCTCCCCGAGATATCCGCCGATGCCGGCGAGCATGTCGCGGAAGACACCGAACGCCTCGTGCACGGCCCGCTCGGCCGTCGCACCGGTGTCGATGCGGGCATCCACATCGGTCTTCAGCATCGGGTCGTCCATCATCAGCGCCTGCGCCTCGAGCACCTCGCCCGCCATGCCGCCCGCCTTCGCGGCCCGGGCCCGGATGTCGTCAGCCGTCGCCGCGAGCGCGTGCATGACGCGTTCTTTCTCGGCGTCGGGGCCGAGGGTGCTCTGCGTCGTCGGGGGCTCCGGCAGCGGATCGGGCATGCGCAGTACCGGGCCGACCGCGAGCCCGCGACCGACACCGATTCCGCTCAGGGTGGTCACGCGTCGTGGTCCTCGAGCAGCATCGCCTCGAGTGCGTCGAGGGCCGCCTCGGCATCCTCGCCCTCGGCCGCGAGCAGCACCTCGTCGCCGTGGTCGATGCCCAGCGAGATGACGCCGAGGATGCTCGACGCGTCGACCGTGCGGTCGCCCTTGGTGATCTTCACCGGGATCCCCGCCTTCGCGGCGGTCTGGGTGAACAGGGCGGCCGGCCGGGCGTGCAGCCCGTGGCTCGAGGCGACGACGACGGTGCGCTCAGACAATTCGGTGCTCCTTTGCGGTGATGCTTCGATGAGGGACTGGATCAGGGCGTCGACCGCGTCGACGGCGAGGATGCTGCCGGCCGGGGTCATCGCATCGGGTGAGAGGATGCCGACGGGCCGGGGGGCCGCGCGGAGCCGGATCGCGTCGACCGAACCTTCGAGATGGGAGGCGACGAGGACGGCGTCCGCGTCGGACAGCACGTCATCGAGGGCGTGCTCCGTCGCGACGACGAAGTCGATCTCGGGGAGCGAGGCGGCGATGCGCCGGGCGAGGAAGGTGCCGGAGACCCCGGCCGCACAGACGAGCACGATCGTCGCCATGTCGCCTCCTCGCGATTCCAAGCCGGGCAGTACCCGTTCAGTCTTGCGAAGCGGGGCGTGGCGCCCCACCAGATTCGCTTCCGCCCCCGCGGAAGGCCCCACTCCGTGGCGCCGGGCCGGAAGAGCTGGTTGAGTGGCAGCGACATGGCCGACAAGTCACCGATGCTGCTGGCCTACCTCTCGCGCAGCGAGGGGTGGACGCCGGCGAGCGAGATCGCCGAGCACCTCGGGGTCTCCACCCGCACGGTGCGCAGCTACGTGACCGCCGTCAAGGTGGCCGCGGCCCCCCTCGACGTCATCCTCTCCTCCCCCGACGGCTATCGGCTCAATCGCGACGCGCACGCCGAGTTCGCCAACCGCGACCGTAGCGCCGAACGGGTGGGGACGCCCCGGGAGCGGATGACGTTCCTCGTCACCCGGCTCACGCACGCCGGCGTCGAGCTCGACGTGCACGAGCTCGCCGACTCGCTGTTCGTGAGCGAGTCGACGATCGAAGGCGACCTCCGGCAGGTGCGGGCGGCCGCCCGCGAGGCGGGGCTCGACCTCGTCCGCGACGGCGACCACGTGCGGCTCGAGGGCCCGGATGCCGGCCACCGCCGCCTCGTGAGCCGCCTGTTCTCCGAGGAGCAGGCCCACGGACTCATCGACCTCCGCCGCGTGCAGGAGTCCTTCGGCATCGACGATCTCTCCGGCTTCAAGACCGACGTCATCGGCGTGCTCGAGACGCAGGGCTACACGATCAACGAGTTCGGCCTCGACCGGGTGCTGCTGCACACCGCGATCGCCGTGGAGCGCTCGCGCGGGTCGGCGCTCGCCGACCGGGCCCCCACGCCGGGCGATCCCGTCGCCGCCGACCTCGATCGGCTCGTCGCCGAGCGGTTCGGCACGCGGCTCCCCGCGGGCGAGCTCACCGCGCTCACGACGCTGCTCACCACCCGCGCCGGCACCCGCGTGCTCCCCCGCGACGGCGGCGAGCACGTGGAGGTCCTGCGTCGCATCGTCGACCACGCCCAGGAGGAGTTCCTCGTCGACCTCGACGACGACGCCTTCCTCACCCGACTCGGCGCCCATGTCGGCAACCTCGTCATCCGCGCCCGTGAAGGGGTGGGCAACCCCAATCCGCTCGCGCGCACCATCAAGTCGTCCTATCCGCTCACCTACGAGCTGGCGGTCTTCATCGCGGCCGAGATCCAGCAGGCGTTCGACATCTCGATCGGCGAGGACGAGATCGCCTACATCGCGCTGCACATCGGGTCACACCTCGAGCGCCGCGCGACGCATGGCGCGCGCCTCAGCTGCGTACTGGTCAGCCCCGGCTACCACGACATCGCCGAACTGCTGGAGCGCCGCATCCTGCCGGCCCTCGGCGACGACGTCGTCATCGACCGCGTGCTGACCCGCACCGATGTCGACCCGGCCGCGCTGCAGGCCGACCTGGTGATCTCCACCGTGCCCTGGGAGGTGCGCCCGGCGAACGTCGTCATCGTGCAGCCCCTGCCGACCGACGCCGACCTGGATGCCGTGCGCGGGGCGATCACCCGCATCCGTCGTCAGCGTCGTCGCCGCGCGATCGCCGACGAGCTGCTGCTCTACTTCGACGACGCGCTCTTCTTCCGGGACCCCGGTGCGCGGGATGCGGAGAGCCTCATCCGCCTGCTCGGGGAGCGGATGCAGGAGCGCGGGATCATCGACGACGACTACCTCGACGGCGTGCTCGCCCGCGAGCGCATCTCGTCGACGGCATTCACCGAGTGGCTCGCCGTGCCGCACGCGCTCACGATGTCGGCGAAGCGCACCGCGATCGGGATCGCGCTGTTCGAGAACCCCATCCGGTGGGGCGAGGGAACCGTGCAGGTCGTCGCCCTCGTGGCGTTCAGCGCGAAGGATCGCGCGAAGTTCCAGACGGTGTTCGAGCAGTTCGTCGAAGTGTTCAGCGAGCGCTCCGACGTGCTGCGGCTGATCCGAGCGTCGATCGATTTCCCCACCTACATCGACGAGCTCGTTCGACTCATCGACGAGTAACCGAATTTGCCGGTTACCCGATCAATCGGTCGGCGTACTCCTCGGCGAGGGCGCGAAGCGTCGCCGCCGCGTCCTCATCGAGCAGGTCGGCCCGCAGCGAGATCGCGACGTCGCCCTCGACCAGCACCCACTCGTAGGTCTGGATCGAACTGCCATCCCCTGAGGTGACGGTGACCGCGAACCCGGCCGAGCTCACCGCGAGGTCGCCCGCGACGACGGCCTGTTCGACGGTGGACCCGTCGGCGGTCGTGTACGCGGGGCAGGCCGACCGCGCCGCGCGCAGGTCGCCCAGGAAGTCGTCCGCGTCGGCCGGCGACGCGAATCGCCGCGCGACCTGGGTCACCAGCAGATCGGCCCCCGGCGCATCCCGGAAGAGCGTGGGCGGTCGGAACACCGTGCCCTCGGCCGTGCCGTCACGGTCGAAGAGCACGAGCGCGACCGTGCTGTCGCGGCAAGGCGCGGGATCGACCTCGGGCGCGGCGTTCTGGGCGTCGGCGAGATCGTCGGCGACACTCGACGCGCCCAGCGGGGATTCGGGATCGCCCAGGATCAGCAGCGCCGCGACATCCTCATCCGTCCGCGGTCCACCCGCGGTCGGCGGCGCCGCGTCGTCGGCGAAAGGACCGCCGAGCACGGGCGGCGTGATCGCGCACGAGGCGAGCAGCAGCATCCCGAGGAGCGCGCCGACCGCGCTCCCCGACCGACGCACGATCGGGTCAGGCGGCGGCGGTGCGGAGGCCGCGCTCGTCGAGGGCGTCGAAGATGCGCGTGGTCACGTCGTCGATCGCGCCGAGGCCATCGACCTCGATGAGCAGCCCCTGCTCACGGAACATGTCGATGAGCGGGGCGGTCTCGCGGATGTAGACGTCCTGGCGGTGCCGGATCGCCTCCTCCGAGTCGTCGACCCGACCCTGGTCGAGCGAGCGCTGACGCAGGCGCCGCACGATCTCGTCCTGGTCGGCGACGAGCCGGATCACGGCGTCGAGCGTGTGCCCGCGCTGCGCGAGCAGATCCGTCAGGTACTGCACCTGGTCGGGAGTACGCGGATAGCCGTCGAGCAGGAAGCCGCCGTCGGCATCCGCTTCGTTGAGGCGGTCGGTGACGAGCGCGTTCGTGAGCGAGTCGGGGACGTAGTCGCCGGCATCCACGATCGCCTTGACCTGCTTGCCGAGTTCGGTCTCGTCGGCGATGTTCGTGCGGAAGATGTCGCCGGTCGAGATCGTCGGGATCCCGAAGCGCTCCGAGATCCGCGCCGCCTGGGTGCCCTTGCCGGCCCCGGGCGGGCCCACGATGAGCAGCCGGGTCACCGCAGGAGTCCCTCGTAGTGACGCTGCTGCAGTTGCGAGTCGATCTGCTTCACCGTCTCGAGCCCGACCCCGACCATGATCAGGATGCTCGTGCCGCCGAACGGGAAGTTCTGGTTCGCGTTGATCGCCACGAGGGCGATCAAGGGGATCAGCGCGACGAGACCGAGGTAGAGCGAGCCCGGGAGCGTGACGCGGGTGAGCACGTAGTCGAGGTACTCGGCCGTCGGACGCCCCGCGCGGATGCCCGGGATGAAGCCGCCGTACTTCTTCATGTTGTCGGCGACCTCTTCGGGGTTGAAGGTGATCGCGACGTAGAAGTAGGTGAAGCCGACGATGAGCAGGAAGTACAGCGCCATGTACAGCGGATGTCCGCCGTTGGTGAGGTTGTCGTTGATCCAGGTGACCCAGC
>NZ_JBIIAW010000126.1:0-7420 GCF_044239695.1 Pseudolysinimonas sp.
CGTCGGAACCCTGGTTGAACTGGGCGATCAGCGACGGCAGGTACAGCAGCGACGAGGCGAAGATGACCGGCACGACGCCCGCCATGTTGACCTTGATCGGGATGTAGGTGTTGTTGCCGCCGTAGGTTCGCCGACCCACCATCCGCTTCGCGTACTGCACCGGGATGCGTCGCTGCGATTGCTCGACGAAGATGACGGCCGCAATGATCAGCAACCCGATCCCGATGACGATCAACAGGATCTCGATGCCCTGCACGGTCGCGATCTGGCCGAGCGACGAGGGGAACGTCGCGGCGATCGAGGTGAAGATGAGGAGCGACATGCCGTTGCCGACGCCGCGCTCGGTGATGAGTTCGCCCATCCACATGATGAGGCCGGTGCCGGCGGTCATCGTGATGACCATGAGGAGCATGCCCCAGACGGTCTCGCCGTCGGACGTGATGAGCGGGAGGTCGCAGGGGATCAGCTGGCCGCTGCGGGCCACGGTGATGAGCGTCGTCGACTGGAGGACACCGAGCGCGATCGTCAGGTAGCGCGTGTACTGCGTCAGACGCGCCTGGCCCTGCTGGCCCTCCTTGTAGAGGGTCTCGAAGTGGGGGATGACCACGCGCAGCAGCTGCACGATGATCGACGCCGTGATGTACGGCATGATGCCCAGCGCGAAGATCGACAGCTGGAGCAGTGCGCCACCGCTGAAGAGGTTGACGAGCGCGTAGAGTCCGGCCGCGCCCCCGCCGTCGCCGCTCTGGATCGGCGTGAGGCAGTTCTGCACGACCTCGAAGTCGACGAACGGGGCGGGGATGAACGATCCGAGCCGGAAGATCGCGATGATCGCGAGCGTGAAGCCGATCTTCTTGCGCAGGTCGGGCGTGCGGAAGATCCGTGCGACGGCACTGAACACGACGCCTCCTTCAGATTGCAGGAACGGGAGGTTTGAGCCTATCCGGCCCGGGAGGGCGACCGCTGACGGTCGCCCTCCCGGACGCGGGAAGACGTGCTACTTGACGGAGCCGCCGGCCGCGACGATCTTCTGCTCCGCGGAGCTGGAGACCTTGTCGACGGCGACGTTCAGCTTGACCGCGATGTCGCCGGTGCCGAGCACCTTGACCTTCTCGTTCTTGCGGACGGCACCCTTGGCGACGAGGTCGCCGATCGTGACGTCCCCGCCCTTCGGGTAGAGCTCGGCGAGACGCTCGAGGTTGACGACCTGGTACTCCACCCGGAACGGGTTCTTGAAGCCGCGCAGCTTGGGCGCGCGCATGATGGAGTTCAGGTTGCCGCCCTCGAGGCCGACACGCACCTGGTAGCGGGCCTTCGTGCCCTTGGTGCCACGACCGGCCGTCTTGCCCTTCGAGCCCTCACCGCGACCCACGCGCATCCGGTCCTTCTTGGCACCGGCGGCGGGACGGAGGTGGTGGGCCTTCAGCACCTGGGGACGCGCCGGGGCGGCGTCCTTCTTCGGCGCGGCCTTCGCCGCCGTCGACTTCGCGGCGGGCTTGGCAGCGGTGTCGTCCTTCGCGGCGGCAGCAGCCTTGGGAGCAGCAGCCTTCTCGGCCGCGGGCTTCTTCTCAGCAGCGGCCTTCGGGGCGTCAGCCTTGGCGGCGGCCGCCTTCGGGGCAGCAGCCTTCGCGGCGGCGGGCTTCTTCTCGGCGGCGGCCTTCGGGGCGGCATCCTTCTGGGGCGCAGCAGCCTTGGGGGCGGCGGCCTTCGAAGCAGCAGCCTTCGCGGGCGCCTTCTTCTCAGTCTCTTCAGCCATCAGTCAATCTCCTCGACCTTGACGAGGTGCGCGACCGTCTTCACGTAGCCGCGGTTCTGCTTGTCGTCCGGGCGCACGACGACGTCGCCGATGCGCTTCAGTCCGAGGCTGCGCAGCGTGTCCCGCTGGTTCTGCTTCTCGGAGATCTTGGACTTGATCTGGGTCACCTTGAGGCGCGCGGCCATCAGGCACCTGCCTTCGCGTTGGCGAGGTCGTCGGCCTCGGCGCGCACCAGGCGGGCCGGGGCGACATCCTCGAACGGCAGTCCACGACGGGCGGCGACGGCGCGCGGCTCTTCGAGCTGCTTGAGCGCCGAGACGGTCGCGTGGACGATGTTGATCGTGTTCGACGAGCCGAGCGACTTGCTCAGGATGTCGTGGATGCCCGCGCACTCGAGCACGGCGCGCACCGGACCACCGGCGATGACCCCGGTACCGGCGGCAGCCGGACGCAGGAGCACGACACCGGCCGCGGCCTCGCCCTGCACCGGGTGCGGGATCGTCTTGCCGGAGCGCGGGACGCGGAAGAAGTTCTTCTTCGCCTCTTCGACACCCTTCGAGATCGCCAGCGGCACCTCGCGGGCCTTGCCGTAGCCGACGCCGACCATGCCGTTGCCGTCGCCCACGACGACGAGCGCCGTGAAGCTGAACCGGCGGCCGCCCTTGACGACCTTCGACACGCGGTTGATCGTCACGACGCGCTCGAGGAACTGGCTGTCGCCACGGTCCCGCGAGTTGCGGTCGTTACGGGGCTGACGCTCGCGCGACCCGCGACGGGCCTCGCGCTCGTTCGTGCTGGGCGCGGTGCCGGCGGCGGTCTCGACGACCTGGCCCTCCGGCGCCTCCAGCGCGGCACCACCGGCGACCGAAGCCACCGTCTCGGTGCTCTCCGGAGCGGTCTCGACCTCGGGGGTCTCGACCTCGGTCGCATCCTGGTTGTTGGTGACGTCGCTCACAGGTTCAGCCCTCCTTCACGGGCACCCTCGGCGATCGCGGCGACACGACCGGCGAAGCGGTTTCCGCCGCGGTCGAACACGACGGCGTCCACCCCGGCCTTCTTGGCGCGTTCGGCGAGCAGCTCGCCGACCTTCTTGGCCTTCGCGGTCTTGTCACCGTCGAAGGAACGCAGGTCTGCTTCGAGCGTCGAGGCGAAGGCCAGCGTGTGGCCCTTGCTGTCGTCGACGATCTGCACGAAGACATGGCGGGCCGAGCGGTTCACGACGAGACGCGGACGCGCCTCCGTGCCGACGATGCGCTTGCGCAGTCGGGTGTGCCGACGCGTACGCTGCGCGGACTTGCTGACGGTAGCCATTACTTCCCACTCTTTCCGGCCTTGCGGCGGACGACCTCGCCGGCGTAACGCACGCCCTTGCCCTTGTAGGGCTCGGGCTTGCGCAGCTTGCGGATGTTGGCGGCGACTTCGCCGACCGCCTGCTTGTCGATGCCGCGGACGGTCACCTTGGTGTTGCCCTCGACCTCGAACGAGATGCCCTGGGGCGGGTCGAACGTGATCGAGTGCGAGTAGCCGAGCGCGAACTCGAGCGACTCGCCCTTGGCCTGCACGCGGTACCCGGTGCCGACGATCTCGAGGCCCTTGGAGTACCCCTCGGTGACGCCGGTGATCTGGTTGGAGATCAGCGTGCGGGTCAACCCGTGCAGCGAACGCGAGGCGCGCTCGTCGTCGGGGCGGGTGACCGTGAGGGTGCCGTCTTCGAGGGCGACCTCGATCGGCGCCTTGACGTTCAGGCTCAGCTCGCCCTTGGGGCCCTTGACGTTGACGGCCTGGCCGTCGACGGTCACGGTGACGCCCGCGGGGACGGTGATCGGCATACGTCCGATACGCGACATGTCAGATCACCACACGTAGGCGAGGACTTCCCCACCCACGCCCTTCTTGGTCGCGCCGCGGTCCGTGAGGAGCCCCGACGAGGTGGACAGGATGGCGACGCCGAGTCCGCCGAGCACGTGCGGGATCTCGGTCGACTTCGCGTAGACGCGCAGGCCGGGCTTCGAGACGCGCTTGATGCCGGCGATCGAACGCTCGCGGTTCGGCCCGTACTTCAGGTCGATCGTGAGGGTCGAGCCGACACGCTCGTTCTTCTCGACCTTCCAGCCGGTGATGTAGCCCTCCTTCTGGAGGATCTCCGCGATGTTGGTCTTGAGCTTGCTGCTCGGCATGGAGACCTCGTCGTGGTACGCGCGGTTCGCGTTCCGGAGACGGGTCAGCATGTCGGCCACAGGGTCCGTCATGGTCATGAGTGTTGAGTCCTTATCTCAATCGGTTTCGGCACGGGGTCCACCCCGGCCGACCTTCTTTGATCGGTGTTACTGCTGAGCCGCGGCGTCGGCGGACTTGAACGGGAAGCCGAGCTGGCGCAGGAAGGCGCGTCCCTCGTCGTCGTTCTTGGCCGTCGTCACCACGGTGATGTCGAATCCGCGGACGCGGTCGATGTTGTCCTGGTTGATCTCGTGGAAGATGCTCTGCTCCGAGACGCCGAACGTGTAGTTGCCGTTGCCGTCGAACTGCTTGTCCGACAGACCGCGGAAGTCGCGGATGCGGGGCAGCGCGAGCGTCACCAGGCGGTCGACGAACTCCCACGCGCGGTCGCCCCGGAGGGTGACGTGCGCGCCGATCGGCATGCCCTCGCGCAGCTTGAACTGCGCGATCGACTTGCGGGCCTTCGTGACCTGCGGCTTCTGACCGGTGATCAGCGTCAGATCCTTGATCGCGCCGTCGATCACCTTGGAGTCGCGAGCTGCCTCGCCGACACCGGTGTTCACGACGACCTTGACCAGACGCGGCACCTGGTGCGGGTTGGTGAACCCGAACTCCTCGGTGAGCGCCTTGGTGATCTCCGCGCGGTACTTCTGCTTCAGGCGAGGCTGGGCTTTGTCAGCCGTCGCAGCAGTGGCAGTAGCCATTAGAGCTTCTCTCCGGACTTCTTCGCGTAGCGGACGCGAACCTTCTTCTTGACGCCGTCCTTCTCGACGACCTCCTCGCGGAAGCCCACGCGGGTGGGCTTCTTCGACTTGGGGTCGACGACCTGGACGTTCGAGATGTGGATGGGAGCCTCGTGGGTCTCGATGCCACCGGTCTTCGTGCCGCGCTGGGTCTGTCCGACCTTCACGTGCTTCGTCACGAAGTTGATGCCCTCGACGATGACCTTGTTCTTCTCGACGAGCACCTCGATGACCTTGCCCTGCTTACCGCGGTCTCCGCCGCGAGCCTGGCTCGGTCCCGAGATGACCTGCACGAGGTCACCCTTCTTGATGTTGGCCATGGGTTAGAGCACCTCCGGTGCCAGCGAGATGATCTTCATGAACTTCTTGTCGCGCAGCTCGCGGCCCACCGGGCCGAAGATGCGGGTGCCACGCGGGTCGCCGTCGTTCTTGAGGATCACGGCGGCGTTCTCGTCGAACTTGATGTACGAGCCGTCGGGGCGGCGGGTCGACTTGATCGTGCGGACGATGACGGCCTTGACGACGTCACCCTTCTTCACGTTGCCGCCCGGGATCGCGTCCTTGACGGTCGCGACGACCTGGTCGCCCAGTCCGGCGTACCGGCGGCCGGAGCCTCCGAGCACGCGGATGACGAGCAGCTCTTTGGCGCCCGTGTTGTCCGCGACCTTGACGCGGGATTCCTGCTGAAGCATGGGTTACTTCGCCTTCTCTGCGATTTCGACCAGGCGCCAGCGCTTCGTCGCCGAGAGCGGGCGGGTCTCGGCGATCACGACGAGGTCGCCGATGCCGGCGGAGTTCTGCTCGTCGTGGACCTTGACCTTGGAGGTGCGACGGATGACCTTGCCGTAGAGCGGGTGCTTGACGCGGTCCTCGACCTCGACGGTGATCGTCTTGTCCATCTTGTCGCTCGTGACGTAGCCACGGCGCGACTTGCGGTATCCACGGGCGTTCTCGTCGCGCACGTCGTGCGCGGCGGACTCGTGGCCCTCGTTCGCCTTCGGGGCGGCGGTCTTCGCGGGCGCCTTCGTGGGCGCCGCGGCCTTGACCTCAGCCATTACTTCTTCTCCTCGGTGTCGACGCTGTCGTCGGCTGCGGTCTCCACCGCATCCGCCTCCGCAGCGTCCGCCTTCTTGGGCGTGGTCTTCTTGGCACCCTTCACCGGAACCTCGACCGGGGCGGGAGTGGCACGGATGCCGAGCTCGCGCTCACGGATGACGGTGTAGATGCGGGCGATGTCGCGCTTCACGGCGCGCAGGCGGCCGTGGCTCTCGAGCTGACCGGTGGCCGACTGGAAGCGCAGGTTGAACAGCTCCTCCTTGGCCTTCTTGAGCTCGTCGATCAGCCGATCGTTCTCGAACGTGTCGAGCTCGGTGGGTGCGAGCTCCTTGGATCCGACGGCCATCAGGCGTCACCTTCCTCGCGCTTGATGATGCGGGCCTTGAGCGGGAGCTTGTGGATCGCACGCATGAGCGCCTCGCGAGCAAGCTGCTCGGGGACGCCGGCGACCTCGAAGAGCACCCGGCCCGGCTTGACATTGGCGATCCACCACTCGGGCGAACCCTTACCGGAACCCATGCGGGTTTCGGCCGGCTTCTTGGTGAGCGGACGATCGGGGTAGATGTTGATCCACACCTTGCCGCCACGCTTGATGTGACGGGTCATCGCGATACGAGCGGACTCGATCTGACGGTTGGTCACGTACGCGGGCGTGATGGCCTGGATGCCGAACTCGCCGAAGCTGACCTTGGTACCACCGGTGGCAGCGCCCGAACGTCCGGGGTGGTGCTGCTTGCGGTGCTTGACCTTACGGGGAATGAGCATGATTACGCCTCGGCTCCTGCGGTCGCGGGGGCGTCGGTGCGGGGGCCACGGGGGCCGCCACCGCGGGGACCGCGGTCATCCCGACGCTCCGGGCGGGTCGACTTCTGCGAAGCCTGCTCGCGCGCGAGTTCCTTGTTGGTGATGTCGCCCTTGTAGATCCACACCTTCACACCGATGCGGCCGAACGTCGTGCGGGCCTCGTAGAAGCCGTAGTCGATGTTCGCGCGGAGCGTGTGCAGGGGCACGCGGCCCTCGCGGTAGAACTCGGAGCGGGACATCTCTGCGCCGCCGAGGCGGCCGGAGACCTGGATGCGGACGCCCTTGGCGCCGGCGCGCTGCGCGCCCTGCAGGCCCTTGCGCATGGCGCGACGGAACGCGACACGGGCGGAGAGCTGCTCGGCGATGCCCTGCGCGACGAGCTGAGCCTCGGCCTCGGGGTTCTTGACCTCGAGGATGTTGAGCTGGATCTGCTTCTTGGTGAGCTTCTCCAGGTCGGCGCGGATGCGCTCGGCCTCGGCGCCACGGCGACCGATGACGATGCCCGGGCGAGCCGTGTGGATGTCCACGCGGACGCGGTCACGGGTGCGCTCGATCTCGATCTTCGCGACACCGGCCCGGTCGAGGCTCGTTTTCAGCAGGTTGCGGATCTTCACGTCCTCGGCCACGTAGTCGGCGTAACGCTGACCCGGCTTGGTCGAGTCGGCGAACCACCGCGACACGTGGTCGGTGGTGATGCCCAGGCGGAAGCCGTAGGGGTTGACCTTCTGGCCCATTACTTCGCCCCTTCCTTCTTCGAGCTCGGCTTGGCGGCGACCTCGAACTCGTCGGGGGTCGCCACCTCGATGGTGATGTGGCTGGTGCGCTTGAGGATCTTGAACGCGCG
>NZ_JBIIAW010000030.1:0-28854 GCF_044239695.1 Pseudolysinimonas sp.
TCGTGAGGGAGGAAGCATCCACGATATCGGCAACGGAGCGATGACTGCCCGGTTCGCCGTAGGAACCTGCGGCGGATTCCCAGCCCGCCGCCGTCAGCCCGTACTGCTTGCCGAGCAGCGCGACGAAGATCTTCGCCTTCTGTTCGCCGAACCCGGGAAGCGCCTTCAGGCGCTTGAGGATTGTCGCTCCGTCGGGGTCGCCGTCGGTCCAGATGCGTGCGGCGCTACCGCCCCAGTCGGCGACGATCGCGGCGCAGAGTGCCTGGGTGCGCTCCGCCATCGACCCGGGGAACCGGTGCACGGCGGGGGTCTGCTTGAACACTTCGGCGAACTTCTCGGGGTCGGCGTCCGCGATCGTCGCGGCGTCGAACGCGCCGAGCCGGTCCTTGATCTTCGCCGGACCCGCGAACGCGGTCTCCATCGGCACCTGCTGGTCCAGCAGCATCCCGATCAGCAGCGCTAGCGGCTCGTCCGACAGCAGCCGGTCGGCGACCTCGTCACCCGTGATGTGCAACTCAGGCATGCGCCGAGCTTAGGCACCCGTCAACGGGTTGAGTAGCGCCGCCGCAGGCGACGCGGATCGAAACCGGGAGTGCCGGCTCGAGGTTTCGATACACCGCCTTCGGCGGCCCTCAACCCGCGGGGTGGCGTTCACCAGGAGACGGGGAGCGCCTTTCCCTCTTCGTACCCGGCCGCCGACTGGATGCCGACGACGGCGCGCTCGTGGAACGCCGGCAGATCGGCGGCGCCCGCATAGGTGAACGACGACCGCACCCCCGCGGTGATCATGTCGAGGAGGTCCTCGAGCGAGGGGCGGAGCGGATCGAGGTAGATCTTCGACGACGAGATGCCTTCGGCGAACAGCTCCTTACGAGCCAGCTCGTAGGGGTCGAGCGTGCCGAACCGACCGTGGACGGCCTTGGTGGACGCCATCCCCCAGCTCTGCTTGTAGGCCCGGCCGTCGGCATCCGTCTCGATCTCACCGGGTGATTCGAGGGTGCCGGCGAACCAGGATCCGATCATGACGCTCGACGCCCCGGCGGCGAGGGCGAGGGCGACGTCGCGGGGGTAGCGCACCCCGCCATCGGCCCAGACGCGGGCGCCGAGTTCGCGCGCGGTCTCGGTCGTCTCGAGCACGGCGGAGAACTGCGGGCGACCGACCGCGGTCATCATGCGGGTCGTGCACATCGCCCCGGGTCCGACGCCGACCTTGAGGATGTCCGCCCCGGCCGACACGAGGTCGCGCGCGCCCTCGGGCGTCACGATGTTGCCGGCGACGATCGGCAGGCCGAGGTCGAGCTCGCGCACCGACTGGAGGGCGGCGAGCATCCCCTCCTGGTGGCCGTGCGCCGTGTCGATCACGAGCACGTCCACGCCGGCGTCGGCGAGCGCCCGGGCCTTGTCGACGATGCCGCGGCTGATGCCGAGAGCGGCGGCGACGCGCAGCCGCCCGGAGGCGTCGAGGGCGGGACGGTAGATCGTGCCGCGGAGCGCCTGGGTGCGGGTGACCGATCCGACGACCTCGCCTCCGCTCACGACGTCGGCGCGGTCGAGTCCGGCGGCCACGAGGGCGTCGAAGGCCGCGCGCGGGTCGGCGGCGTCGATCGTGCGCAGGGTGCCGTCGGCCGGAGCCCACGTGGTGGACTGCGCCTTCACCTCGGCGACGGCGGCGACGACCTCGTCGAGGGGCGGATCCTGCGGCAGCACGCCGAGACCGCCGCGACGGGCGAGAGTCGCGGCGAGCCGGGGGCCGGTGACCGAGTTCATGTTGGCCGACACGATCGGGATGCTCGCGCCGGTGCCGTCGTCGGGGGCGAGGTCGACATCCAGGCGACTGGTGACGCCGGAGCGGCTCGGCACGAGAAAGACGTCGGAGTAGGTGAGGTCGTGGGCGGGTCGTTCTGCGAGGAAGCGCATGTTCCGAGGGTACGGCGGACGCCGTCGAATCGTCGGTGATATGACTGCACATGTAGCATGAGTGCACTTATCTCGTGAGGATCCCCCATGTCGCCCCGCCACACCCTTCCCGTCGCCCTCGCAGCCCTCGCCCTCGCGCTCGGGTTCGCCGTCGTCCCCGCACTCCCGGCATCCGCCGATGTCGCGCAGTGCACCGACCTGGGCGGCGCGTGGGACGACCCGACGACGACGTGCACCGTCTCGACGGCGCAGAGCGTCGCGGGCGGCGACCTCACGGGCAACCTGGTGATCGCGGCGGGCGGATCGCTCACCAAGACCGGCGCCACCGGCAACGGGGTTTCCGGGACCATCACGGTCGCGGGCACCCTGACCATCAGCGCCGGCGACTACGGCGGGAGCACCACGATCGTCGGCGCCGGCACCCTCGACGTGCAGAGCGGCACGAACTACAGCGGCAGCGTCACCGTGAACGGCCCGACGGCGCAGTTCACGCTCGGCTTCGCGGGAGCCAGCGGCCCGGTCGTGGTCACCGACGGCACGTTCACGAACGGGGGAACCGTGTCGACCACCGTCACGAATGCGGACACCGTCGTCAACAACGGGTCGGTCGGCGGCGCGGTCGTCAACAACTCGGGCACGTTCACCAACACTCTCGGCACCCTCAACTCCGCGCTGACGATCAACGGCGGCTCGGTCGTCAACCCCGCCAACATCCTCGCCCCCGTCACCGTGAACGCCGGGTCGTTCAGCAACACCGCCGCGTTCGCCCAGGTCACCGGCCTCCTGACGGTTGCGGCCGGTGCCACGGCCACCAACGGGCCGGGCACCGTCGCCAGCGTGTCCAACGCGGGCACGTTCACGAACAACGCGGGCGGCACGAGTGGTGCGGTCACCAACACCGGCGCCGGGTCGCTCGTGAACGACGGCACCATCACGGGCGGCGTCACCCACTCGAGCACCGGCACGTTCACCGGCACCGGCACGACGACGCCCGCGTATCCGCAGACGGTGGCCTTCACCTCGACCGCGCCCGTGGCGCCGGCCGTCGCCAGCACCTATGCGGTGACCCTCTCCAGCTCGGCGGTCGGGACGACGCCGACCCTCACCGTGGCTCCGGTCGGCGTCTGCACGCTCACCGGCTCGACCGTGACCTTCGTCGCCAACGGCACGTGCACCGTCACGGCGGAGCGCAGCGCGACCGGCAACTTCGCCGCCGCATCCGTCTCCCAGGCGATCGCGGTCGGCCCGGTGGCCGGAGGCGGCTCCGCGAGGCTGCCCGCGACCGGCGTCGAGACCGGCTCCGCGCTTCTTCTCGGCTTCGGGGTCCTCGCTCTCGGCGGCGCCTTCCTGCTCATGCGCCGACTGCCGGCTGTGCGTTCCTGACGAGACCCTCTTTCGGGGCCCTCACAGGCTCGCTCGTGCGCCTAAGCTAGACCGGCAGCAAACGCCACCACACGTACCCAACTTCAACGCACGAGAGTGGGCGGTTCAACCGTGTCGAGCCCCGTGACCGGGATCACAGCAGACGACGAATTCGGCGCCAACGAGTGGCTCGTCGACGAGATGTACGAGCGATACCTCGCCGACAAGAACTCGGTCGACCAGAGCTGGTGGCCGGTGCTCGAGCAGCGCCGCTCCGGCGCTCCCGCGGAACCCTCCGCGGGCGAGGCCTCGGCGCCCCCGGCGCAGGCGACCCCGGTCGTCGCCGAGCCCGACTCCGCCGCGCAGGATCAGGCGGATGGCGGCGAAGCCCAGATCCCCGAGGACGTCACCGACAACGCGCCCACGGCGGCGATCCCCGTCGTGCAGGCGCCGGCGACCGGCAGCACCCCCGTCGCCCGCACCACCAACGCCCCGGCGAAGCCGCAGCCCATCCCGGCGCAGGCGCCGCAGGCCGCGCCCGCCGCCGAGTCGTCGGAGCAGGATGTCGTCACGCCGCTGAAGGGCATGCAGAAGACCCTCGCGACCAACATGGATGCGAGCCTCACGGTCCCGACGGCGACGAGCGTGCGCACCGTGCCCGCGAAGCTGATGATCGACAATCGCATCGTCATCAACAACCACCTCAAGCGCGCGCGCGGCGGCAAGGTCTCCTTCACGCACCTCATCGCCTGGGCGATGGTGCAGACGCTCAAGGAATTCCCGAGCCAGAACGTCTTCTACGACGAGATCGACGGCAAGCCCAGCATCGTCGTGCCCGCGCACGTCAACCTCGGCATCGCGATCGACCTCCCGAAGCCCGACGGCACCCGTTCGCTGCTCGTGCCCGCGATCAAGCGCGCCGACACGATGTCGTTCGCCGATTTCCTCGCCGCCTACGAAGACGTCGTCGCCCGCGCCCGCGGAAACAAGCTGACCGCCGACGACTTCAAGGGCACCACGATCTCGCTCACCAACCCGGGCGGCATCGGCACCGAGCACTCGGTCCCTCGTCTGATGAAGGGTGCCGGGTCGATCATCGGCGCCGGCGCGCTGGAGTACCCGGCGGCGTTCCAGGGCGCGAGCCAGAAGACCCTCGCCGAGCTCGGCATCGGCAAGACCATCACCCTGACGAGCACCTACGACCACCGCGTCATCCAGGGCGCCGGGTCGGGTGAGTTCCTCAAGAAGGTGCACGAGCTGCTGATCGGTGAGCGCGGCTTCTACGAAGACATCTTCGCCTCGCTGCGCATCCCCTACGACCCGATCCACTGGGCCGAGGACATCAACGTCGACCTCTCCGAGCGGGTCTCGAAGACGTCGCGGGTGCAGGAGCTCATCAACGCGTTCCGCGTGCGCGGCCACCTGATGGCCGACATCGACCCGCTCGAGTACGTGCAGCGCAGCCACCCCGACCTCGACATCGCCAGCCACGGCCTCACCTTCTGGGACCTCGACCGCGAGTTCGTGCTCGGCGGCTTCGCGGGCAAGCGCAGCGCCAAGCTGCGCGACGTGCTCGGCGTCCTGCGCGACTCGTACTGCCGCACCGTCGGCATCCAGTACATGCACATCCAGGACCCCGAGGAGCGCGCCTGGTTCCAGGAGCGCCTCGAGCGACCGTACGAGAAGCCGACGAAGGACGAGCAGCTGCGCATCCTCGGCAAGCTCAACGAGGCCGAGGCGTTCGAGACCTTCCTGCAGACCAAGTACGTCGGCCAGAAGCGCTTCAGCCTCGAAGGCGGCGAGTCGACCATCGCGCTGCTCGACGAGATCCTGCAGGGTGCCGCCGAGGCGGGGCTCGAAGAGGTCGCGATCGGCATGGCCCACCGCGGCCGGCTCAACGTGCTCACCAACATCGCCGGCAAGACCTACGGGCAGATCTTCCGTGAGTTCGAAGGCACGCAGGACCCGAAGACCGTCCAGGGCTCCGGCGACGTCAAGTACCACCTCGGCACGGAGGGCACCTTCACCGGCATGACCGGCAAGGAGGTCGCCGTCTACATCGCGGCGAACCCGTCGCACCTCGAAGCCGTCGACGGTGTTCTCGAGGGCATCGTGCGCGCGAAGCAGGACCGCACGGGCGACGGTTCCTACGGCGTCCTGCCGCTGCTCGTGCACGGCGACGCGTCGATGGCCGGCCAGGGCATCGTGATGGAGCAGCTGCAGATGTCGCAGCTGCGCGCCTACAAGACCGGCGGCACGGTGCACGTCGTGATCAACAATCAGGTCGGCTTCACCACCCCGCCCACCGAGGCCCGGTCGTCGGTGTACTCCTCCGACGTCGCCCTGACCATCCAGGCGCCCGTCTTCCACGTGAACGGCGACGACCCCGAAGCGGTCGTGCGAGTCGCGGAGCACGCCTTCGCCTACCGCCAGAAGTTCAAGAAGGATGTCGTCGTCGACCTCGTCTGCTACCGCCGACGCGGGCACAACGAGGGCGATGACCCGTCGATGACGCAGCCGCTCATGACGACCCTCATCGAGGCGAAGCGCAGCGTGCGCACCCTCTACACCGAGGCCCTCGTCGGCCGCGGCGACATCAGCCAGGAGGAGTTCGAGGCGGCGCACAAGGACTTCCAGGATCGCCTGGAACGCGCCTTCGCCGAGACCCACGCCGCGCAAACCGGCACAATCCCCGTCGTCTCCGCCGACGAGAACGCGGTCGCCGACCTCGAACGTCCCGACGCCCAGCAGGACGACGCGGCGGGCGAGCCGGCATCCACCGGCATCTCGCAAGCGCTCGTCGAGCAGATCGGCGATGCCCACGGCAACCTGCCCGACGGCTTCACGGTGCACCCCAAGCTGCGCCAACTGCTCAACAAGCGCACCGAGATGAGCCGCAACGGCCAGATCGACTGGGGCTTCGGCGAACTTCTCGCCCTCGGATCGGTGCTCGTCGAAGGCACCCCGGTGCGCTTCGTCGGACAGGACGCGCGACGCGGCACCTTCGTCTCGCGCCACGCCGTCTTCCACGACCGGGAGAACGGCCAGGAGTGGTTGCCGCTGGCGAACCTGTCCGACGGCCAGGCGAAGTTCTGGATCTACGACTCGCTGCTGTCGGAGTACGCCGCCCTCGGCTTCGAGTACGGCTACTCGGTCGAGCGTCCCGACGCGCTCGTGCTCTGGGAGGCTCAGTTCGGCGACTTCGTCGACGGCGCCCAGACGGTGATCGACACGTTCATCTCGAGCGCCGAGCAGAAGTGGGGCCAGCGCTCCTCCGTCGTGCTGCTGCTTCCGCACGGCTACGAGGGTCAGGGGCCCGACCACTCGTCGGCGCGCATCGAGCGCTTCCTGCAGCTCGCGTCGCAGGAGAACATGACCGTCGCGCGTCCCTCGACGCCCGCGTCGTACTTCCACCTGCTGCGCCGCCAGGCCTACGCCCGCCCGCGTCGCCCGCTCGTCGTCTTCACCCCGAAGTCGATGCTGCGCCTGCGGGGTGCGACCAGCGAGGTCGCCGACTTCACCCAGGGCAAGTTCGAGCCGGTACTCGACGACGCGCGCATCCAGGATGCCGCCGCCGTGAAGCGCGTGCTGCTGCACGCCGGCAAGATCCACTACGACCTCGTGGCCGAGCTGGAGAAGCGGGATGACGCGGGAGCGTTCGCGCTCGTGCGGCTCGAGCAGTACTACCCGCTGCCCGACGACGCCATCAACGCCGCGCTCGACCGCTACCCGAACGCCGACGTCGTCTGGGTGCAGGAGGAGCCGGAGAACCAGGGCGCCTGGCCGTTCATCAACTTCGAACTCGCCCGCCGCTTGCGCGGTCGCACGATCTCGGTCGTCTCGCGGTCGGCCTCCGCCGCGACCGCGACCGGATCGTCCAAGCGATCGGCAGCGGAGCAGACCGAGCTGCTGGAGCGGGCACTCAGCCTGTAGAGACGACCTCAGCAACGCCCGGACGCCCTCTCGCGAGAGCGTCCGGGCGTTGCCTGTTAAGGGCCCGACGACGGATGTGTCGCGCAGGTTACGAGACCGGGTCGCTGACATTTCGTTGCCCTCAAGGCCGTCGAAACGGGCGGAAAAGGCCATTTCACGCCTCCGACCCTCGGTGGAAACATCCCGGGAATTTACACTCCGTAGCCTCGGGTCCCACGAGACGAACCAGATTGTCGGTTGTGACTCCCCTCCCGGGAGTTTGAGCATCTGAACACGGGTCCTCCCGTGCACCTCCCCGCATCGTTGCGGCCCCGACTCCGGGGGTCCGATGCCGGAGTCGCCGGCCGCGCGGTCATCACCGCTCCACCGACCCCGAAACGGACACTCCCACCATGACGAAAACCGCTCCCCGCCGACGGCTCGCCGTCCTCGCTGCCGCGACCGCGGCGCTCGCGCTCGGGCTCTCCGCCTGCGCGACTGCCGCCGAACCGGAGGCCGAAGACCTGACCGCCGTCGACTACCAGCTCAGTTGGCTCAAGATCACCCAGTTCGGCGGATTCTTCGCCGGCGACGCCGAAGGCTTCTACGAGGAAGAGGGCATCGACCCGACGTTCACCTCCGGCGGCTCGAACATCCTCGCCTGGCAGCAGGTGACCTCCGGCGCCGCGCTCCTGGGCGACGAGGACAACACGCTCCTCCTCCAGGCGATCGAGAGCGGCGAGGACCTCGTCGCCATCGGCGCGGTGTTCCAGAAGTCGCCCATGGCGATCATGAGTCTCACCGACAACCCGATCACCTCGCCCGAAGACTTCGAGGGCAAGACGATCGCCTACCCCGACAACGGCATCGCGCAGTTCACCTCGGCGCTCGAAGCGCAGGGCGTCGACACCTCGACGGTCACGATCGTTCCGGCTGGAGCCGACCCGACGCAGCTGGTCACCGGCCAGGTCGACGGCTACGGCGGGTACGCGACCGCTCAGGGCGCCTCCCTCGAACTGCAGGGCCTCGAGGTCGACTACCTCTACCTCGACGACCTCGGTGTGCCGAGCTACGGCAACGTGATCGTCACGACGCGCGCCAACATCGAGGAGAACCGCGACCTGCTGATCGCGTTCCTCACGGCGAGCGCCAAGGGCTACGAGTGGATCAACGCCCACCCGGAGGAGGGCGCGGCGATCGTCGTCAACGACGTCAACTCGACCGGCGGGCTCGACCTGGCGACCGAGGAGGCGACGGCCCGCATCCAGGCCGACCTCATCGCCGGACCCACCGGAGTGCTGCGCATCGACGTCGAGAAGATGCAGCAGATCATCGACGCCCTCGTCGAGGCCGGCACCCTGACCGGTCCGCTGGACGCGGCCGACGTCGTCGACACGTCGCTCCTCGACGAGGTCTTCGGCGACTCCACCACCCTGCTGGACTGACCCGCACCCGATCGCACGAAAGGCGAGCACCCCATGATCATCGACGCGTACAACAACATCTGGAAGGCCTCCGGCACCTCCGACTACCTCACCGGGGAGTCGTTCACCGCCGAAGATCTCATCCCCTTCCTGGACGAGGCGGGCGTGGACATGGCCGTGGGGTGCTCGCTCGGGCAGGCGATCGACAACGACTACGTCGCCGACGTCGTCGCCCGGCATCCCGACCGCTTCATCGGCTTCGGCGGGGTCAACCCGCGACTGCCGGGAGCCGCGGAGACCATCCGCGACTGCGCGAAACTCGGACTCAAAGGCATCAAGCTGCATCCCACTCTCAACGGCTACCACTTCGCCGACCACGGGCTCCTCGATCCGATCTTCCGCACCGCGGGCGAGGAAGGGCTGCTCATCCTCGTCAACGCGCTCGACGACCCGTGGTGCGCGCCACTGTCGATCGAGGAGATCTCACGGAACTTCCCGGAGACCCCCGTTCTGATCGCGCACATGGGCACCGTGTGGAACACCACCGAGGCGCTGATCGTCTCGGAGCGCAACCCGCACATCTACCTGGAGACCTCCAGCACTCAGCTCCTCGAGGTGCAGACCGCCTACAAGCGCGTGGGGCCGGAGAAGATCGTCATGGGCACCGACTGGCCCGGCAGCGTCCCGGCTCTCGAGCGCGCGAAGATCGCCCGCGCCATCCCGAACGACGCCGACCGTGCGCTGATCGAAGGCGACAACCTCGCCAGACTGCTGGGGCTCGCGTGAGCACCGCGACAGCGCCGACCGTCGCCCTCGAGGGCGTCGGGATGGACTTCATGACGAAGACCGGCCCGTTCACCGCCCTCCGCGACATCTCGCTCTCGCTGGCGGCTGGCAGCTTCACGACGCTGCTCGGCCCGAGCGGCTGCGGCAAGTCGACTCTCCTGCGCATCATCGCCGACGTCCTCGAACCCACGAGCGGCACGGTCGATCTGTTCGGGATGACCGCGCGCCAAGCCCGCACGAGCGGCCTCTTCGGCTTCGTCTTCCAGGATCCGGTGCTGCTGCCGTGGCGGTCCGCTCTCGGCAATGTCGAGCTCCCGCTCGAGTCGCAGGGCGTCGGCCGGGCGGAGCGCCGCGAACGCGCGATGGCGGTGCTGCAACTCGTGGGCCTCGACGGCTTCGAGGGCAACCTCCCGTCGAAGCTCTCCGGCGGCATGGCGCGACGGGTCGCGATCGCCCGGGCTCTCGTCGTCGAGCCGAGCATCCTGTTCCTCGACGAACCCTTCAACGGACTCGACGAGCTCCGCCGCCGCCAGATGAACGTCGAACTGCAGCGCATCTGGAGTGCGACCGACACGACGGCCGTGCTCGTCACTCACGACGTGGCCGAGGCTGTGTTCCTCTCCGACACCGTCGTCGTGATGGGCCGCAACCCGGGGCACGTGATCACTCGTCACGAGATCGACCTGCCGCGTCCCCGTCTGCTCGACGAGGCCCTCTCCCCTGCGTTCATCGCGCACGAGCGTGCTCTCACCGAGCTGCTGGCTGGCGAGACCCGGAACGCCGTCGACGAATGAGAGCCCTCCCCCGTCCCGTCGTCCCGGCGATCGCTTTCGCGCTGCTCCTCGCCGCGTGGCAGGCCGCCGGGGTCGCCCTCGCCGCGCCCGGCGCGGTCGTCGTCCCGCCGACCCGGATCCTCGAGACCCTTGCTCAGCGCTGGTACGCGCTGCTGGTCAACGCCGGGGTCACGCTCACCGAAGCCGGGCTCGGCTTCCTGATCGGCGCCGCCGCCGCCATCGTGCTGGCGATCGTCGTCGACCGGTTCCGAGTTGTCGGTGAGGGACTCTACCGGCTCGCCCTCGTGCTCTACGCGATCCCGGTGATCGCGATCGCCGCGCCGCTCACCGCCACCCTCGGGCTGGGGCTCGAGAGCAAGATCGCCGTCGCGGCGCTCTCGGCCTACTTCCCGGTTCTCGTGAACCTCACCGGAGCGCTGCGCACCCTCGATCCTCGGATCGAGGAACTCGGCCGGGTGCTTGCGATGCCGTATCCGCGGCGCCTGACGAGCCTGCGCGCGCCGGCCGTCATCCCCGCGGTGTTCTCGGCGTTCCGTATCGCCGGGCCGGCCGCGTTCATCGGCTCGATCATCGCCGAATGGATGGGCGCCGAGAACGGCCTGGGCGTGATGCTCATCCAGGCGATGTTCACCTTCAACGTGCCGATGCTGTGGACGGTGCTCGTGGTGGCGACATCGATCAACGGGCTCATCGTGCTCGCCTTCGGTCTGCTCGGCCGGGTCGCGGCGCCGTGGCACGATTCGTCGAAGGATGCCGCATGAGCGGCACGGCGCCCCTCCGACGCCGGGCCGGAGCCCCGCCGGCGTGGCTCGCGACCTCCGTCGTCGTGGTGATCGTGTTCGCGATCTGGCAGGCGGCGACGGCTCTGCTGGGAGTCTCGGCGAACGTGCTTCCCGATCCGCTGCGAATCGCCACGACGGCCGACTGGGCGCTCGTCCTGGGCGCCGCCACCACCACGGCGCTGTCGACGGTCGCGGGCTTCGTCGTCGGCAACGCTGTCGGCTTCGCGCTCGCGATCCTGGTCTGCGCGTCGCGCACGGTCTCCGACATCGTCTACCCGATCGCGGTCGTCATCCGGGCGATCCCGATCGTCGCTCTCGCGCCGTTCATCACGCTCGCCTTCGGCCGCGGCCCCGGTGCGACGATCGTCGTCGCCGCGCTCATCGTCTTCTTCCCCACCCTCGTCAACGTGATCCTCGGGCTGCGATCGGTGCCGACCGAGTCGCTCGAGTTGCTCCGGGTGATGAACGCATCGACCGTGTTCGGCTACGTGGCGGTAAGGATCCCGTACGCCCTCCCCGCGTTCGCATCCGCCCTCAAGATCTCGGCGCCGAACGCGGTGCTCGGGGTGATGACCGCGGAATGGATCATCGGAGGTACGGGGCTCGGACGCCTCGTCGTGCAGTCCTGGTTGGGTCTGGACCTCGCGACGATGTGGGCAGCGGTGCTCGTCTCGGCTCTCGTGGCCTCGCTGCTGTTCAGCCTCGTGAACCTCGCGGAGCGCCTGCTGCTCGGCTGGGCGGTGCGCACATGAGCCCCAGCACCCTGCGCGCGCGCAAGCTGTTGGCCGCCGCGGACACGAGCCCTCTCGACGACGTCGCGGTGGTCGTGCGCGACGGCGTGGTCTCCGAGGTGAGGCCGTGGCGGGAAGCCGAGATCGTCGGCGAGGTCGTCGAGGTCGACGGCTTGCTCGCGCCCGGTTTCGTCGACGCTCACTCGCACCTGCGCGGGCTGCCCCTGCCGGAGCACGGACTCCCGCCGCGCGCCTTCGAGGCGTGGATCTGCTCGCTCGCCGCCGCCACCGAGCTGGATGCCGACGACGAAGCGCTTGTCGCGACGACCGAGCTGCTGCAGACCGGTGTCGTCGCGGTGCAGGGCTTCGTCGACGTCGGCGCGGGCGACGATCCTCTCGTCTCCGCCCGGGCCGCCCTGAGCGGGGTCGCGCGCAGCGGCATCCGTGCCCTCGTCGTGCTCGGCTTCGCCGACCGCGCTCTGCGCACCCCGGAGCCGCCAGAGGGCGACTGGTCGCGGGTCCCGCCCGCCGCCGCCGCGATGGCCGCGGATCGGATTCCCCGTGTCGCCCGGGACTGGCTCGCGACGGCGACCCCGGCACGTGTCGCTCTCGGGATCGGACCCGTCGGCGGCCAGTGGTCGAGCGATGAGCTTCTCGCGGCCGTCGCCGTGATCGACGGCGTGCGGCGCCACACTCACCTGCACGAGAGCCGCCTGCACCGCGGCTGGCTCGCCGGTCAGCCGAGCCCGCTCGACAGACTCGACGCCGCGGGACTCCTCGACGGGCTGCTCTCCGGAGCCCACGCCGTGCATCTGACCGACGCCGAGCTGGACCGGCTGGCTGCGGCGGGCACAGCCCTCGTGCACTGCCCGACCTCGAACCGAGCACTGCGCGTCGGCACCGCCGATGTGCGCGGCTGGCTCGACCGCGGCATCCCCGCCGGCCTCGGGCTGGACAGCCAGAACACGGCCGCTCCCGACCTCTTCGAGACGCTGCGCGATGCCCGCGCGATCTCCGCCGACGCGGGACGACCTCTCGACGCCACGGAGGTGCTCGCCCTCGCGACCACCGGCGGGGCACGAGCTCTCGGGATCGCGGGGGGTGGACGGATCGCGCCGGGATCCCCCGCGGATCTTGTGGAACTGGTGCTGCCGACGTCAGCGTCGGATGCCGAAGCAATCGTCGAAACGGGCAGCCCGAGGGCGGTGCGCCGCGTGTGGGTGTCGGGCGAGGAGGTCGTCACCGACGGCCGGAGCCTCGCCGACCCCACGGCGGCACGGCGGCGACTGCGGGAGCGACTCGACGCCGACCGGGTCGCGCGCGACGCGCGGCGGGAGCGGCTCGCCCCGATCCTCGACCTCGTCGACGGACTCGCGGAGGCCCGGGCATGATCGGCGCGACACTCGCCGCCCCGGGCCGCGCCCTCCTCGGTGAGGCGCCGCGCGTGGTGGCTCTGGGCGGTCGGGCGACCCTGCACTTCGCGGATCTGCTCGCCGGCACCATCCACCGTCTCGACGGGACGGCGACGTCGGTCGCCGCCGAGTTCCCGGGTGAGACGGTGAGCGCGCTCATCCCGCTGGGCGACGGCCGCGTCGCGATCGCGCTGCATCGCTCCCTGGCGATCCTCGACGCTCGTGGCTCTCGGGAACGCACTCTCGCGCTCGACCTGCCGCCCGGAATGCGCCTGTCGGACGGAACCGCCGGACCGTCCGGTCACCTCTGGCTCGGCGTCGTCAGCGCTGACGATGAACCGCGCCCGGGGCTGCTGCTGCGGATCGGCGTCGACGGCGTCCGGGTCGCCCGCGAACCCGTTGGCTTCGCCAACGGACTCGGCTTCACCTCCGACGGCACGCGTCTGCTGTTCATCGACAGCGCCGCCGGGACCCTGAGCGCGATCGCCCACAACCCCGCGACCGGCGAACTCGGCGACGCGGAGGTGCTGCTGCGCTGGACCGGGGAGGGCGCCCTCGACGGTTTGTACATCGACGCCCAGGACCGTGCCTGGATCGCCCTCTTCGGCGGTGGCCGGGTCATCGCCGTCGACCCGTCGGGAACCATCGTCGACGAGGTTTCCGTGCCGGCGCTCCGCGTCGCCAGCTGCGCCGTCGATGGCGACACCCTCTACATCACGACGGCGCGCATCGATGCGCCGGATGACGAACTCGAGGCGTACCCGCTCTCGGGTTCCTTGTTCCGCGCCGAGCAGGCTGTCTCGGGCGGACCGATTTGGGAAGGACAGCTCTGATGACGATTGATACCGGCCTCAGCACACGATCCGGCGCTCCGCTGCCGCGCGGCTCGGGGATGGGCGGCGGCATCGTGTCCGGCGTCTTCGACCAGGCCGACGCGATGCGCCCGACGATCTATGGCGAGCGCTGGGCGATCGTCGGCGGCCACCCGTTGGTGAGCGAAGTCGGTGCCGAGATCCTGCGGCGCGGCGGAAACGCGGTGGATGCGGGCGTCGCCGCCGGCTTCGCCTCCAACGTCGTGCAGGTGGAGATGTGCAACCTCGGTGGCATCGCCCCGATCCTGGTGCGCGAAGCCGGCTCCCGCGAGGTGCAGTCGATCGCCGGGGTGGGGACGTGGGGGGCGCGTGCCTCGTTGGCCGAGATCGTCGAGAACCACGGCGGCCGGCTACCGCTCGGCGGGGTGCCCTCGATCGTCCCGGGCGCTGTCTCCGGCTGGCTCACCGCGCTGGCGCGCTTCGGCACGATGGGCCTGCCCGAGATCATCGCTCCGGCGATCGAACTCGCGGCCGACGGATTCCTGCTCGACCCGCGCACCGCATCGCATCTGGCGAAGATGGGGTCGGGCTTCGACCGCTGGGAGAGCTCGCGCGAGATCTACCGCCCCGGCGGCATCCCGCTGCGGGGCGGGGACCGTCTCAAGCAGCCCGCGCTCGCCGCGACCCTGCGCCGGCTCTCGGACGCAGCCGTCGAGGCGAGCGCGAACGGCACCGCACGCCTCGACGGGATCGAGGCCGCCCACGCGCTCTTCTACACGGGAGACATAGCTCACACGATCAGCGCTTTCGTCACCGAGCGCGGCGGCTACCTCGATCCCGAGGATCTCGCCGGGTTCCGCGCCGACGTCGCGCCGGCCCCCGCCATCGGGTTCGGGCGCTGGCAGGTGCACGTCACCCCGACCTGGTCCCAGGGGCCCGTGGTCGCCCAGGCGCTCGGCATCCTCGAACGGCGAGGAATCCGGCACCTCGAGGCGGGCTCCGTGGCATGGGCGCACGAGGTGATCGAGGCGCTCAAGCTCGCCTTCAGCGAGCGTGAGCGGGCCTATGGCGATCCCCGGTTCGCCGCCGAGACCGCCGAGCAGCTGCTCGCCGACACCCACCTGACCGCTCTCGCCGCGCGCGTGCAGGAGAACGCTCTGCCGAACCTCCCCACCATGCCGCCCGCGGGGCCCGCGCTACCCTCGACGACCGCCATCGTCGTCGTCGACGCGAGCGGTACCGCGTTCTCCTGCTCGCCGAGCGACACCATCGACGGCGCGCCCGTCATCCCAGAGCTCGGCATCATCTGCTCGCCGCGCGGCGTGCAGAGCCGATTGGTCCCGGGTCATCCGAATCAGCTGCGGCCGGGCGGGCGTCCTTGCGTCACCCCGGCTGCGGTGATCGCCCTCGCCGCCGACGACGACATCTGGGCCGCCGCGTGCCCCGGCGGCGACGTCATCGTGCAGGCGATCGTGCAGGCGATGATCCACTACGACGTGCACGGCCGTTCACCGCAGGCCGCGGTTGAAGCGCCCCGGTTGTTCGGGTCGAGCTACCCGGGCGGGTTCCACCCGCACCCGGTCGGCAACTCTCTCGTCTTCGTCGAAGCCGGCATCGGCGAGGAGGTCGCACGGGGCCTCGAGCGCCGCGGTCACGAGATCGTCGACTGGCCGGCGAACGAGTTCGACGCCGGGAGCGTGCAGACGATCGTCTCCACTCGCGCCCCCTCCGGCGGGCGCCTTCTCGCCGCCGGCGCCGACTCCCGGAGGACCGCATATGCCCACGCCCGCTGAGCACGGCACCGCCCATGCCTGGTCCTGGCACCACGCCGGACTCGTCGTCGACGACCTCGACCGCGCAACCCAGTTCTACCGCGAGGCTCTCGGCTTCGAAATCGAGTTCCTGGTCCGTGACATGGACGACCAGTTCCAGCGCACCGTCGGCGTACCGGGAGTCGTCTGCGATCTCGCCCAGCTGATCGCCCCGAGCAGCGCGACCCGGGTGGAGCTGATCGAAGTCCGCGGGGTGCCCGAAGGACTCGACCCGCGACTGCCCGTCCACGTCGGCGTCGGGCACGGCGCCTACCAGGTGCGGGACCTCGAGGCCTCAATCGCCGGGCTCGTCGCGAGCGGCGGCGCGCAACTCGGCGAGATCGTCCAGTTCGCCGAGGGTCGCGCTGTCTATTGCTGGAGCGCCGCCGGGACCGTCGTCGAACTGGAGGAAGCGGAATGAATCCCCAGGTCTGGCGTGACCGCTACCGCCTCATGGTGCTCATGCGGCGCTTCGAGGAGGCGTGCCTGACCGGGGTCGCCTCGAAGGAGATCCACGGCGAGCTGCACACCGCGTTCGGTCAGGAGGCGATCGCCGTCGCCCTCGCAGAGCACGTGCGCGACGATGACGCGCTCACGAGCACCCACCGCAATCATCTGCACGCGATCGCCAAGCGCATCCCGCTGCATCCCCTGATGGCCGAGATCTTCGAGAAGGAGACGGGGCTGTGCGGTGGATTCGGCGGGCACATGCACCTCTTCGACCGCGAACGGCGATTCAGCACCACCGGCATCGTCGGTGCTTCGCTGCCCGTAGCGCTCGGCCACGCCTACGCCTCACGGCTGCGGGGCGACGACGCCGTCGCCGTCGCCGTGATCGGTGACGGCTCGGTGAACACCGGCGGGTTCCACGAGTCGATGAACCTCGCAAGCGTGCTCGGCGTCGGACTCGTCGTGATCATCGAGAACAACGAATGGGCGATTTCCGTGCCGTTCTCCGCCGCGAGTTCGACACCGACCCTCGCCGAGCGCGCGGGCGGCTACGCGCTGTCCGGCGAGAGGGTCGATGGCCTCGACGTCGAGGCGACGTCGGCGGCGATCGGGCGGGCCTTCGCGCACGCCCGCGCCGGACGCCCGGCGATCGTCGAAGCGATGTGCTACCGGTTCCGCGGTCATTACGAGGGCGACCTCGATCTCTACCGCGACGCCGCCGAAAAGGCTGAGCGCACGGCCACGCAAGACCCGCTGGTGATCACGCGGCAGCGACTCGACGGGGTGCTCGATGGCGCCGAGCTCGACGAGCTGGAACGTTCGGCGACGGCCGAGATCAACGAGCTCGTCGCCGCTGTGCGCCGCGAATCCCAGCCCGACCGCGGGATCGCCCGCAATCACGTCTTCGTCTCCGGGCTCGTCGCCCAGCAAGGAGTGTTCTCATGACCACGACGACGTCGCCGGTGCGCAACATCAACATCTCGCAGGCCGTCGCCGAAGGGCTGCGGCTCGCGATGGAGGCCGACGAGCGTGTGCTGGTGATCGGTGAGGACGTCGCGACACAGGGCGGGGTCTTCGGCTCGACCCGCGGACTGCTCAAAGCGTTCGGCCCGGAGCGCGTGCTCGACACCCCGATCTCCGAAATGGCATTCACCGGGATGGCGGTGGGCCTCGCCATGGATGGCTACCGCCCCGTCGTGGAGATCATGTTCGTCGATTTCGTCGGAGTCTGCCTCGAGCAGATCTACAACGCGATCGCCAAGATCCCGTACATGACCGGCGGCCGCGTGCCGATGCCGGTCGTGATCAAGACGGCCGGCGGCAGCATCGGCGCCGCCGCACAGCACTCCCAGACTCTCTGGGGACTGTTCGGTCACCTGCCCGGACTCCGGGTCGTCGCACCCTCGAACCCCTACGACGCGAAAGGAATGATGGCCGCGGCGATCGCGAGCGACGACCCGGTCGTGTTCATCGAGCACAAGGGCCTGCTGCTCGAGCGCGCCCAGGACTTCACCTTCGGCGCCGACGTCCCGCGTGAGGCGTATCTCGTGCCGCTCGACGCGGCCGCGATCGTGCGCCCAGGTGCGGATCTCACCCTGGTGACCCTCAGCGGCTCGGTGCGGCACGCCGTGACGGCCGCCGATGCCGCCGCCCTGCGCGGGATCGACGTGGAGGTGATCGACCTGCGCAGCGTCGTGCCGATCGACTGGGACACGGTGTGCGCATCGCTGCGTCGCACCCGGGCTCTGCTGGTCGTCGACGAAGACTATCTGGGCTACGGGTTGAGTGGGGAGCTCATCGCGGGCGCGATCGAGCGCCTCGGACCGCGAGCCATCGACCACGTGGCCCGACACGGCAATCCCGGGGTTCCGGTGCCCGCCGCGCTCAGCCTCGAAAAGGCGATCGTGCCGGGTGTGGACTCGATCCTGGCGGCCATCCTCTCCTGCGAGGCGGCGCGATGAGCGCGCGGCATGTCGTCGTCGTCGGTGGGGCCGGCGCGATCGGCGCGGTCGTCGCGACGGTTCTCGCCGAGCAGGGCATGCAGGTGACGGTCGCCGACCGCGCCGACGCCTCCGAGGTGGTGCGCGGGCTGCCCGGGCGCGGGCACGTGAGCATCCCGTTCGACGTCACGTCGATCGACGACGCGCTCGCCTGGTTCGGCCCTGAGCCGCGTGCGGGACGCTACGACGCGCTCGTCTTCGCGGCCGGGGTGAACTACACCGGACCGGTGGCGACGACCGACTGGACCCAGTGGAAACGCGTGCTCGACGTCAACCTCCGCGGGGCGGCCCATGTCGGACAGGCGGTGTCACGCAACCTGGCCGCGGACCCGCGCGAGTGCAGCATCGTGTACTTCTCATCGACTGCGGGACGACGTGGCGAGGGCGGTGCGAGCGTGTACGCGGCATCGAAGTTCGGCCTGATCGGGTTCATGGAGTGTCATGCCTCGGAGATCGCGCGGTATGGCGCCCGGGCCAACGCGGTCTGCCCGGGCAACATCGACTCCCCCATGCTGCGCGCCCTCGCGCAACAGGTCGGCGAGCGCACCGGGCAGGGGACCGAGGCGACGCTCGCGGAGTTTGCCGGATCGACGGCGTTCGACCGGCTCATCGCCATCCGCGAGGTCGCCCAAGTCGTGGCGTTCCTTGCCGGTCCCGCATCGACGGGCATGAGCGGGCAGTCGGTTGTGATCGACGGGCCGCCCCGATGAGCCCTGCCCACCCGACCCCACGCCGAGGAGGCCCCCGATGATCGACGTCGAGACCGTGATCGCCGACACCCGACGACTCATCAGCATCGAGAGCACCAACCCGGGCGTGCTGGAAGGCGCATGCGCGGACTGGATCGAGGAGCGCCTGCGCGGCCTGGGGCTCGACCCTCTGCGTCACCCCGTCGAGCCGGGACGCGACAACCTGAGCGTCGTCATCCCGGGGCGCGACCGCACGGCACCCCGCTTCGTGCTCGTCGCCCACATGGATACCGTGCCGATCGGAGCGGGCTGGACACGTGATCCGTTCGGCGGCGAGATCGAGGGCGGGTTGCTCTACGGCCGCGGTGCGTGCGACATGAAGGCCGGCCTCGCCCTGACTCTGGGACTCCTCGATGCGCTGGTCCGCACCGGCGCGACCCCCGCCTCCGACGTCGTGGTGTTCTACACCGTCGACGAGGAGGCGCCCGGGATGCTCGGCGCCCACGCCCTCGTCGCCGACGGGCTGCTGCGCCCCGACGACCAGATCCTCGCCCCGGAGCCGTCGGGGATGCGACTGCGCATCGCCCAGATGGGCCTGCGCTGGGTGACCCTCGAGGTCACCGGCCGGATGGCGCACGCGGGACGCGCGCACCTGGGCACCAACGCCGCCCATGTCATGGCCCACATCATCGTCGAGCTGGAATCCGCCTTCGCGGCCCTTCCGTTCGAGGACGAGATCCTCGGCCGTGCTCGGTTCACCTGCGGCGTCGTGCAGGGTGGCGTCGCCACCAACGTCGTTCCGGCGGTCTGCCGCGCGGAACTCGATCTGCGCGTCGTGCCGCCGCTGACCCCCGAGGACGCTGTGCGCATCGTCGAGCGCGTCGCGACCGACGTCGTGCGCCGCTACGAGGATGCCGGTTTCACCCTGGAGCCCCTCGGCGCCCGGCGGCCGCCGGTGCGTGCCGCCGACGAGTCCGGGATCGTGCGCACGCTCCGCGCCTCCTACGCGCGGGTCGCCGGGCGACCTGCCGAGATCGGCGGCGCCGACGGTCACGAGGCGTACACCGACTCGGCGATGATCGCCGCGCTCACCGGCTCCACCTCGAGCACGGTCCTCGGCCCGGGCGCGACCGACCAGGCGCACACCGCCGACGAGTTCGTGCCGATCGCCGACCTCGAGCTGGGGTCGGCGCTCCTGTGGGACATGGTGACGACGTGGTGATCCGACTGCCGTCCTACGGGATGGCGCGCAGCGAACTGCCGACCGTCGAGGAGGCCCTGGCGTTCTCCACGATTCAGCGGGGCGATCCGGTCGTCGTCGCCGGTGCCGCGGGGCTCGGGCGGCGCGTTCGATGGGTGCACATGAGCGAGATCGTGCACATCGCCGGTCTCTTGCATGGCGGCGAGCTGCTCCTCACGATGGGCATCGTCTTCCCCGACGACCCGGCCGAGCTGTCCGCCTACGTCGAGCGCCTCGCCGAAGTGAACGCCGCGGCGCTCGTCATCGGCCTCGGCCCGCGCTATCAGGACGAGCTTCCGGCAGCCCTGGTCGAGGCCGCCGAGCGCTGCGGGTTGCCGCTGATCGCCCTTCGCCGCAAGATCGCGTTCATCGACGTCACCGAAGAGGTGCACGCTTCGCTCGTCGACGTGCAGATCCGCGACCTGCAGGCGTCGGAGAGCATCCACATGATCTTCAGCGCCCTAGCCGTGCAGGGCAGCAAGGCCGAGATCGTGCTGCGCCAGGTCGCGAAGCTCTCGGGGTTCGCTGTCGTGCTCGAGAACCGCTCGCACCAGATCCTCGCCTTCGACCCGGCGGATCGCAATCCGAGCGACGTGCTCACCGAGTGGGGCGAACACAGCGGGGGTCCGCACCGTCCCGTTCGCACCTACTACGACCCGCGCAGCGGGTGGTTGCAGACCACCGTCGGTGCACGCGGCAATGATTGGGGGCGGCTCGTACTGCTCGCGCCCACCGCCGGCGCACGCGAGCTCGATGGGACCCTCGACCCCACGATGACCGTCCCGCGCAGCCTCATCATGCTCGTCGAGCAGGCGGCCTCGACGCTCGCGCTGGGTCGGCTCGTCGACCGCGAGTCGCATCTGCTCGATCTCACGACGCAGAGCACGCTGCTCAACCGACTGCTCTCCGGTGATGGCAGCGCCGAGGAGCTCGAGCAGCAGGCGCAGGCACTCGGGGTCTCGTTGCGCCGAGGGTCGCTCGCCGCCCTCGCCTTTCGCCCGCGCACGACGGCGCCGGATCCCCGGGACCGGCAGCGCGCCCTGCGCGTCCTTGCCACCGCAGTCTCGGACGCGGCGCGCGACCACCGGCTGCCCGCGCTCGTCGCGCCCGTCGACGACTTCACCGTCGGGATGCTGACCGCGGTCGCTGCGGGATCGACACACCTCGATCAGGCGCGCATGATCGTGACGAGTCTGAGGCCGGCCGGCGGTTCGGTGCTGGCGGCGACCGGGGGACTCGCCCGGGGCGCCGCCGCCGCACGGTCGGCGCTGATCGACGCGATCGAGACGGCGGCGACCGCGGTCGGCATGTCGGTCGAGGCCGAGGTCGTCTCCGCAGGCGATCTCGGGGTACGCGGTCTCCTGCACTCCCTCCGCGATGATCCGCGATTGACACGCTTCGCCGAGCGCATGATCGGCACCCTGCTCGACTACGACGCCACGCACAACACCTCGCTCGCCGGCCTGCTGATGCACTACCTCGCCGCCGGGCGCAATAAAGCGGTCGCGGCTCGGAGGGCATTCGTCTCCCGCCCGTGGATGCACGAGCGTCTGCGCCTCGTCGAGGACGTTCTCGGCATCGACCTCGACGACGAAGACACCTGTCTCGACCTTCAGGTCGCCCTCCTCATCACCGATACCCGGCGCGCGCCGTCCGCCGCGCGTGGAAAGGCACTCTCGTGATTCGCACCGTCAGCGCGACCGAGGCGGTCCGTACCGCATTCGCCGCCATCCGGCATCACGGCCGACCCGAAGTGTGGATTCATCTGCGCGAGGAGGACGAGGCTCTCGCGGAGGCCGCCGAACTCGACGAGGGCCCGGTTCTCCCGCTGCGCGGTCTGACACTCGCCGTGAAGGACAACATCGATGTCGCGGGGCTACCCACCACGCTCGGGCTCCCGCAGCCGATCGCCGTCGCCGATCAGGATGCGCCCGCCGTCGCCCGGCTGCGGGCGGCCGGCGCGATCGTGCTGGGGAAGACCAACCTCGACCAGTTCGCAACCGGCCTGGTCGGCACGCGCAGCCCCCACGGCGCGGTGCGCAACGCGCGGTGGCCCGACCGGATCTCCGGCGGGTCGAGCTCGGGGTCGGCGGTCGCGGTCGCCCTGGGAATGGCGGACCTCGCCCTCGGCACGGACACCGCCGGATCGGGACGGGTGCCTGCGGCACTCAATCGCATCGTCGGGGTGAAGCCGACACTCGGGCTCGTCCCCGTGCTCGGGATGCGCGACGCCTGTCGGCCGTTCGACACCATCACGGTTTTCGCCCGCGACGCGGTCACAGCGACGACCGCCGCATCGATCATGGCCGGGCCGCATCCGGCCGACGGCTTGAGCCGAGTGGCACCGGCTGACGTCCGGCTCGCTGCGCCGCCGCGCCCCGTGCTTGCCATCCCGCGCGCCGACGATCTGACGAGCCTCGACGACTCGGCGCGCGCCGCCTGGGTCACGGCCCTCGCCCGCTGGCGGGAACTCGCGGACCTCGTTGAGATCGACATCTCGGAGATGCTCGGCGCGGCGCGTCTCCTCTACGACGGGGCGATCGTCGCGGGCCGATTCGCGGCCGCAGGCTCTTTCGTCACCGGAGGTGTCGCCGGGCTCGACCCGACGGTCGCCGGGATCGTGGCTCGCGCGCGCGACGTCGCCGGCTGGGAGTACGTGCGCGACCGCGCGACGCTCGACGGCATCCGGACGAATGCGCTCGCCTCGCTCGTGGGGATGGACGGCCTTGTCATCCCCACCGCCCCCGGCCACCCGACGCTCGCCGAGGTCGCCGCCGATCCGCTCGGAGTCAACTCATGGCTCGGCACCTTCACCAACTTCGTGAACCTCCTCGACTTCGCCGCGATCGCGGTGCCCTCCGAGGACGGTCGCGACCGGGGATTCGGCACGACGATCGTCACACGAGCCTTCGAGGATGCGGTCGCCGCCGACCTCGCCGCGCGCTACCTCGGCGAGACGCCGCCGGTCCCGGTCGACGGAATCGACGTCGCGGTGTTCGGCGCCCATCTCACCGGCCAGCCGCTCAACGGCGAACTCGTTGCGCTCGGCGCCCGACTCGTCCGCCCGGTGCGTTCGGCGGCCGATTACGGGCTGTTCGCCCTCGATACCCGTCCGCCGAAGCCGGGGCTCGTGCCGCATGCGGCGGTCGGCGCGCCGATCGCGGGCGAACTCTGGCGCCTCGCTCCGGCCGCACTCGGCCGCCTGCTCGCCACGCTCCCCGCTCCGATGACCCTCGGCCGCGTCCGACTCGTCGACGGGTCTGAGGTCGTCGGATTCGGCTGCACCGCGGACGCGCTCACCGGCGCGGTCGACATCACCCGATACGGCGGGTGGGCCGCCTACCGGGAGGCTCAGCGCGCGGTGTAGCCGCCGTCGACGATGAGCTCGGTTCCGGTGACGAAACTCGCATCGTCGGAGAGCAGGTAGGCGGTCGCCGCGGCGATCTCCTCGGGCCGGGCAAACCGACCGGCCGGGTGCATCCCCTCGACAGCGGTGCGGAACTCGGGGTGCGGCGCGAATTGCTCCCGGGTCATCGGGGTGTCGACGACGCCGGGACACACGGCGTTGGCACGAATCCGCTGCGCCGCGTAGTCGACGGCGATGGCGCGAGACAGTCCGATCACTCCCGCCTTGCTCGCGCAGTACGCGGGCTCGTCCGCGGTCGCGACCAGCCCCGACATCGAGGCGTGGAAGACCAGCGCTCCGCCCTCAGGCATGCGGCGCACGGCGTGCTTCGCGCCGAGGAACGCCCCGGTGAGGTTGACCGCGACCACGTGGCTCCACTGTTCGAGGGTCGTCTCGGTGAGCGGCACCTCGAGGGCGACCCCCGCATTGAGCACTGCGCCGTGCAGAGCGCCGAACTGGTCGACCACGGCATCGAAGGCGACCTCGATACTCGCCTCGTCGGTGACATCGGCCGCGAGTGCCAGCGTGGGCTCGGAAGCCCGGGCCCGCGCACGGTCCAGGTCGAGGGACACCGCTCGGGCCCCCTCCGCGACGAGGCGTCGCACGGTCGCGGCCCCGATTCCCGAGCCGCCACCCGTCACGACGATCACCCGATCCCGCAGTCTCATGCGCACACGTTAGCCACGACGCGCGGTCAGCGGATGGGCGCGGTTCGGATGCGCGACAGGATGTCGAGAGCGGCGGCCTGATGCGCGTCAGGTCGTCGGGAGATGCCGACGATTCAGATCAGCCGAGGCGGGCGAGGATCGCCGCGCGCAGTTCCTCGGGCGCCTTCTCCTGGCACGCCTTCTGCATCTTCAAGGTGAGCGTGATGCCGACGAGGTGCTCGTCGCTGCAGTCGTCGCAGTTCTCGAGGTGGTCGGTGATGTCCTGGAAGTCCTCCGCCGAGAGCTCGCGGTGCAGGTACTCCTCGAGCTCGGACTTGGCTTTGTCGCAGCCGCAATCGGTCATTTCGCGCTCCTGGTGGCGGGGGCGGGAACGGTGATGCCGCGGTCGCGCGCGTAGTCCGCGAGCAGGTCGCGCAACAGCCGGCGGCCACGGTGCAGCCGACTCATCACGGTTCCGACGGGGGTCTTCATGATGTCGGCGATCTCCTGGTACGAGAAGCCTTCGACGTCGGCGAGGTACACGGCGAGCCGGAAGTCTTCGGGGATCGCCTGCAGCGCCGCCTTGACGTCGCTGTCGGGCAGGTGGTCGATCGCCTCGGCTTCGGCCGACCGGGTCGACCGCCCCTGGCTGAGCGACTCCGCCCCGCCGAGTTGCCAGTCCTCGAGGTCGTCGATAGAGCCCTGGTAGGGGCCTCGCTGGTTCTTGCGATAGATGTTGATGTAGGTGTTGGTGAGAATGCGGTAGAGCCACGCCTTCAGGTTCGTGCCCTGCTCGAACGACGTGAAAGCCGCGTACGCCTTGACGTAGGTCTCCTGCACGAGATCGCCGGCATCCGCCGGGTTGCGCGTCATGCGGAGCGCAGCCGCGTACAGCTGATCCATGAAGGTCAGCGCCTGGTCTTCGAACAGCTTCCGCAGTTCCGCGGACGGCTGTGGGGTGTCGCTCATCGCGACAGAGTCTAGTTCCGGCCGCTGAACGCGGGCCGCCGGAGCGGTCGGGCGTTCGAGGAGGGCGGAGGGCATACTCTGGACAACCGATGGATGTGCAGCGCTATTCCGGCCCGGCGGGCGAAGTCGATCCCGTGACGCTCTGGGCTGCTCCCGTCGCAGACGCCCCGCTCGACGCGACGTTGCGTCTTCCCGGATCCAAGAGCCTCACCAACCGGGAACTCGTTCTCGCGTCGATCGCCGACGGCCCCGGCACTCTGCGCGCCCCGCTGCACTCCCGCGACAGCGCGCTCATGATCGCCGGACTGCGCAACCTCGGCGTCTCGATCGAGGAGCTCGCGGGTGACGACGACTACGGTCCCGACCTGCGCGTGACGCCGGGGCCGCTCCGCGGAGAGCGAAGCATCGACTGCGGCCTCGCCGGGACCGTGATGCGCTTCCTTCCGCCGATCGCCGCGCTCGCCACCGGTCCGGTCGAGTTCGACGGTGACGAGTCCGCACGCCGGCGTCCCATGGCCGCCACGATCGACGCCCTGCGCGGTCTGGGGATCGAGACCGACGACGGCGGGCGGGCTGGCCTGCCGTTCACCGTCCACGGCGTCGGGGCCGTGAGGGGCGGCGAGTTGTCGATCGATGCGTCAGCCTCCAGCCAGTTCGTCTCCGGGCTCCTGCTCGCCGCGCCGCGCTTCGAACGCGGGCTCGTGCTGCACCACACCGGGGAGCGGCTGCCGAGCCTCCCTCACATCGAGATGACGATCGCCTGCCTCGCCGCCCGCGGGGTCGAGGTCGATTCGTCAACGCCCGGGACGTGGATCATCGCGCCCCAACCGATTCGCGCGCGCGAGGTCGATATCGAACCCGACCTCTCCAACGCCGCGCCGTTCCTCATCGCGGCCGTCGTCTCGGGCGGAACCGTCGCCATCGAGGGATGGCCGCGGACGACCACCCAGGTCGGCGACCTGCTGAGGGAACTGCTTCCGTTGTACGGGGCCTCGGTCTCGTGGCGCGGCGACGCCCTCGTCGTCGACGGCGGGATCGGCGTCCGTGGCGGCGCGGAGATCCCCGGCATCGACCTCGACCTGTCAGCCGGCGGAGAGCTCGCGCCGGCGATCGTCGCACTCGCCGCCCTCGCCCACTCACCGAGCCGCATCATCGGCATCGGTCATCTGCGCGGACACGAGACAGACCGCCTCGCCGCGCTCGCCGCCGAGATCACCGCGCTCGGCGGAGCGGTGACCGAGCTCGACGACGGGCTGCTGATCGAACCACGACCTCTGCACGGAGGCGCTTGGCACTCGTACGAGGACCACCGGATGGCGACCGCGGGCGCCATCCTCGGGCTCGCGGTGCCCGGCGTCCGGATCGACGACATCGGCACGACGGCGAAGACCCTCCCCCAGTTCGCCGGTCTGTGGGCGGCAACGACGAAGGCGATCACCGCCCCGTGAGTTGGCTGCCGCCCGACGACGAGGACGAAGGCTTCGAGGCCTGGGGCGAGGACGACGTGCGCGTGCGGCCGAACCCCAAAGGCAACAAGCCGCGCACGAAGACCCGGCCCGAGCATGCCGATGCACTCGGCGCCCGGGTGCTCACGGTCGACCGCGGCCGTTACACGGTACTCGTCGACGAGGACGGCCCCGAGGAACGCGTGGTCACGGCGGCACGCGCTCGCGAGTTGCGCAAGCAGGCAATCGTCACCGGCGACCGCGTGGATGTCGTCGGGGACGCCAGCGGCGCCGAGGGGTCGCTCGGGCGCATCGTGCGCATCCAGCCGCGCACGACCCTGCTGCGCCGCAGCGCCGACGACAGCGACGAGGTCGAACGGATCATCGTCGCCAACGCCGACCAACTGCTCATCGTCGTCGCCGCCGCCAACCCCGAGCCGCGCCCGCGCCTGGTCGACCGCTACCTCGTCGCCGCGTACGACGCGGGCATCGCGCCGATCATGGTGATCACGAAGACCGACCTCGCCGACCCGGGCCCGTTCCTCCGCAACTTCGAGGCGCTCGACATCCCGGTGGTGCGGTCGGGTCAGGATGCCTGGCCGATCGCCGAGCTCACCCCCCTGCTCGACGGACACACCACGGTCGCCGTCGGCCACTCGGGCGTGGGCAAGTCGACCCTCGTGAACGCCCTCGTGCCGGGCACCGACCGTGCCGTCGGCGTCGTCAACGCCGTCACCGGCCGCGGCCGCCACACGTCGTCGTCGACGGTGTCGCTGCGGGTGCCGACCGGCGGGTGGATCATCGACACCCCGGGCGTACGCTCGTTCGGTCTCGGGCACGTGAACACCGACAACATCCTCAGGTCGTTCTCGGATCTCGCCGCCGTCGCCGCCGACTGCCCGCGGGGCTGCACCCATCTGCCCGATGCCCCTGACTGCGAACTCAACGACGCGGTCGCCGACGGCCGCCTGCCCGCCGCGCGGGTCGACTCGCTCCAGCGTCTCCTGACGACACTGACCGTCCGACCCGGCGGTGCTGCCGGTAGCTTGGACGCGTGACCTTCACCCTCGCCGACGACCTCGCGGTCGCCCTCGTCCTGGCCGCCGAAGCCGACCTCATCGCGATCGACCGCTACCGGTCGCAAGACCTCGACGTGCAGCTGAAGCCCGACCGATCGCAGGTGACGGATGCCGACACCCGGGTCGAGCAGGTCATCCGTGAGCACCTCGCTGCGGCCCGCCCCGACGATTCGATCCTCGGCGAGGAGTTCGGCACCGACGGCTCCTCGAACCGCCAGTGGATCATCGATCCGATCGACGGCACGAGCAACTTCGTGCGCGGCGTGCCGATCTGGGGAGCGCTCATCTCCCTCGTGATCGACGGCGTGCCCGAGGTCGGCGTCGTGAGCGCCCCCGCCCTCGGCAAGCGCTGGTGGGCGGCGAGCGGTCACGGCTCCTGGCTGCAGGAACAGGGCCGCGAGCCGCGCCGGCTGCACGTGAGCGGCATCGACGAGCTCGGCGAAGCATCCTTGTCGTACAACAGCCTCAAGCACTGGGACCAGTACGGCCGGCTCGACCAGCTGATCGCCCTGAGCCGCGAGGTCGAGCGCACCCGCGCCTTCGGCGACCTGTGGTCGTACATGCTGCTCGCCGAGGGAGCGATCGACATCGCCGGCGAGTTCGACGTGAAGCCGTGGGACATCGCGGCGCTCGTGCCGATCGTGCGCGAGGCCGGCGGACGGGTGACGGATGTCGACGGCACCGGTGCTCTCGACACGCTGTCGGTGATCGCCACCAACGGACTGCTGCACGACGCCGTGCTGGAGAGGCTGACGACGCGGTGAGCCGCCGCCTCGGCGCGGGATTCCTCGCCGTGCTCGCCCTGGTCCTGATGACGGGGTGCGGCGCCGCCGACGATGGAGACGACGTGTTCTCGATCGTCGTCGGCGACTGCCTGGACGACGCCGACGTGCCCGATGAGGTGACGACCCTCCCGATCGTGGACTGCGCGGAGCCGCACGACTCCGAGGTCTTCGCCCGCACCGAGGCGACGGGCACGACGTTCCCGGGCGACGACGTGCTGCAGGGGATGCTCGCGGAGTTCTGTCGCGGCGACGCCTTCACCGAGTTCGTCGGCCTCCCCTTCGTCGAGTCGCGCTACGCGACGCGCGGGTACTACCCGACGGCGGAGAGCTGGGCCAACGGCGATCGGGAGCTGCTCTGCACCGTCGTCGACGAGAGCGGAGCCCAGCTCACCGGTTCACTC
>NZ_JBIIAW010000116.1:0-8037 GCF_044239695.1 Pseudolysinimonas sp.
TGCACGCCGGGGAGCGCGTGCAGGTCTGGTTGCACTCCACCCCGATCCTGCTCGGCAGGTTCACGGTGAGCGCGGCCGGCACCGTCAAGGTGACCCTTCCGGCCGGGGTGCCTGCCGGTCAGCACCGCCTCGTCGTGCAGGCACTCGACGGCACGCTCATCGGCTGGGTGTCGTTGACCGTGACCCGTCTCGCCGACACCGGCAGCGAGATCGGCGGGCCGCTGCGCCTGGCATCCGTGCTGCTGCTGCTCGGCGCCGTCGCGGTCGCGGTCACCAGGCGCCGGCGGTCGATGGCCTGAGGGGCCCGGGCCGGGACGCCGATGGGGCGGCCCGGCCCTGTGGACAAAGCCTGCCGCGTGCGGCGGGTCGTTCGCACAATGGCGGGGTGACCGCAGCCGTCGACCTCATCACCGATCGGGTGCGCGAGCGCGTCCGCCGGGAAGGGGTCGATCTCGCTGCCGATTCCGACCTCGCCGACCGCCTGGTGCGGGAGGAGCTGCGCAGCTACTCGGAGCGCGCGCTCGGCGGCTCGGCCCCGATGGTGGGCGACGAGCAGTCGGCGGCGCGGCAGATCATCGCCGCCGTCACCGGGCTCGGGCCGCTGCAGCCGCTGCTCGACGACCCGACGGTCGAAGAAGTGTGGATCAACTCTCCCGACCGCATCTTCATCGCGCGGGACGGCGTCTCGGAACGCATCCAGCTCGACCTCACCGAGACGGATGTGCGCGACCTGGTCGAGCGGATGCTGCGCTCCACCGGTCGCCGGGTCGACCTGTCGTCGCCGTTCGTCGACGCCTCGCTGCCGGACGGGTCGCGGCTGCACGTCGCGATCCCCGACATCACGCGGGCGCACTGGGCGGTCAACATCCGCAAGTTCCGCACCGGGATGCGCGACCTGCGCGAACTCGTGCGGCTCGGGTCGCTCTCGGCTCAGGCCGCCGAGTTCCTGCACGCCGCGGTCTGGGCGGGGCTCAACATCCTCGTGTCGGGGGCGACACAGTCGGGCAAGACGACGCTGCTCGGAGCGCTGCTCGCGTCGGCCCGTCCCGAGGAGCGCATCGTCACCGTCGAGGAGACGTTCGAGCTCGCCGTCTCCGCTCCCGACTGGGTCGCGCTGCAGTGCAGGCAGGCGTCGCTCGAGGGCACCGGCGAGGTCACGCTGCGCCGACTCGTGAAGGAGGCGTTGCGGATGCGCCCCGACCGCCTCGTGGTCGGCGAGGTGCGCGAAGCCGAGTCGCTCGACCTGCTGATCGCTTTGAATTCCGGGCTTCCGGGGATGTGCAGCTTGCACGCCAACTCGGCATCCGACGCGCTGCGGAAGCTCGCCACCCTTCCTCTGCTCGCCGGGCGGAACATCGATGCGTCGTTCGTCGTGCCCACGGTCGCGACGTCGATCGACCTCGTCGTGCACGCCGAACTCGACCGCACCGGGCATCGGCACGTCGTCGAGATCGTTGCGCCGACCGGATCCGCGCGGGACGGGGTGATCGAGTCGACCCGGCTGTTCTCGCGCGGCCCGAACGGGCTCGTCGCGACCGGGGCACTGCCGACCCAGGTGGAGAAGCTCTCCCGCGCCGGGGTCGACCCAGCCGCGTACCTGCGGGTGAGCCGATGATCGTCGCGGCCGGGTTGCTCCTCGGTGTCGGGATGCTGCTCGTCGCGTCGCCGTTCCTCTGGCCGCGGGCCGCGGGCGCTCGTCCACGTCGCTCGGCCCTCGACGGGATGCGCGCTCGCCTCGCACAGGCCGGGCTCGGGCGCATCGCGGTCGGGGTGCCGATCGCGCTGAGCATCCTGAGCGGAGTGGTCGCGGGGGCCGTCGTGCTCGCGGTCGCCCCCGTGCCGGTGCTCGCGCTCGGGGCCGCCGGTGTCGGCGCCGCGGCGCCGCTCGCCGTGCTGTCGATGCGGGCGTCGGCGTTGCGCAAGACGCTGCGCCTCGCCTGGCCGGACCTCGTCGATCACCTCGTGTCCGGCATCCGTGCGGGGGTGCCGCTCGCCGAAGCGGTCGGGGCGCTCGCCGAGGTCGGCCCCGCGGAGACCCGCGCCGCCTTCCGCACCTTCGAGCGCCGCGCGCTCGGCTCGGGCAACCTCGCCTCGGCGCTCGACGGGCTCAAGGCCGACCTCGCCGATCCGATCGCCGACCGCATCGTCGAGACCCTCAAGATGGCGCGCGAGGTCGGCGGTTCCGAACTGCCCACGGTGCTGCGGGCACTCGGCACCTCGCTACGGGCGGATGCCGCGGTGAGATCCGAGGTCGAGGCCCGCCAGTCGTGGGTGCGCGGTGCCGCGCGGCTCGGGGTCGTGGCGCCCTGGGTGGTGCTGCTGCTCCTCGCGTCGCGGCCCGAAGCCGCCGCCGCGTACAACAGTCCCGCGGGACTCGTGCTGCTCGTCGTCGGACTCGCCGTGACGGTCGTCGCCTACCGCATCATGATCGCCCTCGGCCGGTTGCCCGACGAGCGGCGGTGGTTCGCATGACGCCGCTGCTCGCCCTCTCGATCCCCGTCGGCGTCACGCTCGGAGTCGGGCTGTGGACGCTGCTCGGACTCGTGCCGCGGGTCGGCGCAACGCGGCTCGCAGCCCGGGTGGCGCCCTACGTCGCCGACGTGTCGCCCGAGGCGCGCGAGTTCCTCGACCGGCGGCCCGCCGAGCCGCTGCCGTTCGTCGGTGGGTTGCTCGCGCCGGTCGGCCGCCGCATCCGTTCTGCTCTCGTCGCCGTCTTCGGCGGCGACGACTCGGTCGAACGCCGCCTGCACCAGGCCGGGTGGATGATCACCGTCGAAGCGCTGCGCGGACGCCAACTGCTCGCCGGCGCGGCAGGAGCCGGCGCGGGCATCCTGCTCGCCGTGGCGCTGGCCCGGTCGACCGCGGTCTCGCCCCTGCTCGCGGGAGTGGTCGTCGCGGTGTGCCTCGCGATCGGCGTGCTGCTGCCCGACCAGCTGCTGTCGCGCGCGGCCCGGGCCCGACGCTCCCGGATCGCCGAGGAGCTGCCGACGGTGCTCGAGTTCCTCACCTTGTCGCTCTCGGCCGGCGAGGCCGTGCTCGACGCCCTCCGCCGGGTAGCCCGCGCCGGCAACGGCGACCTCGCCCGCGAGATCGGCACCGTCGTCGCCCAGGTCAACGCCGGGGTGCCGCTCGCGGTCGCCCTCGAGCGCTGCGCCGATGAGATCCAGCTGCCGGCGCTCAGCCGCACCGTCGACCAGCTCGTCGGCGCGCTCGATCGCGGCACCCCGCTCGTCGATGTGCTGCGCGCTCAGGCGCAGGACTCCCGCGACGACGCGAAACGGTCTCTGCTCGAAGCCGCGGGCAAGAAGGAGATCGCGATGATGATCCCGCTGGTTTTCCTGATTTTGCCCGTGACGGTGGCGTTCGCGATCTTCCCCGGCATCCTCGTCCTGCAGCTCGGGTTCTGAGTCGACGTCGCCCGCTCAGCACCGGTGTGTGGCGATACGCCGAGCGACACGCCGCAGGTCTCGCGCGACGGTGCTGAGCGGGCGATTCGCGAGGCCTGGTCAGCCCATCCGCTCGCGGAAGCCCTGCTGGTTGACGCGGTTGCCGCAGCGCACCGAGCAGAAGCGCTTGGAGCCGTTGCGCGACTGGTCGACGAGGATGCCGGTGCAGTCGTCTGCGGCGCAGACCCGCATCCGGTCCTGCTGGTCGTAGCGCACGATCTCGGCGATGCCGAGCGCCCCTTCGGCGCGGATGCGGTCGGCGAGCGGGGCGTCGGCCTCGGTCGCGTGGAAATGCCAGTCGAAGCGGTCGTGCTTCGCGAGGTAGGGGAGGGCCTTGGTCTCGCGCAGCCAGCGGTTGATCTCGGCGACCCGCTCGTCGGGCGGCAGCGACCACAGGCCGCGCACATCCTCGCGGGCGCGCACGACGGAGGCGAGTTCGGCGTCGTCGCGATCGAAGCGTCCGGTGAAGCCGTGGCGGTCGAGCAGAGCGGTCAGCTCGGCCGGCGTCGAGAGTTCGTCGGTGCCCGTGCGGGAGGCCGTCGGATGCGTGTTCGCGAGGTCGACGAGGAACGCGATGTTGTCCTCGGTGTCAGGAGTGAAATGCAATTTGAACCTTACGTCGCGGGGCGCGTACCGTCAGGATCGTAACCCACAAGACTCCTGACGGGCAGAGAACCATGCAGCGCACCAGCGTCACCACCGGACTCCTCATCGGCGTGCTCGCCTCCGTCGCCTTCGGCACCTCGGGGGCCCTCGCGAAGCCGCTCATGGAGGCGGGCTGGAGTCCGGCCGCCGCCGTCACCGCGCGGGCGGGGCTCGCCGGCATCCTGCTGCTGCCGTTCGCCGCCCGTGCGCTCCGCGGCAAGTGGGACACGGTGTGGCGGGCGCGCTGGCGCATCCTGGGCATGGCGCTGATCGGGGTCGCCGGCACCCAGTTGGTGTACTTCGCCTCCCTGCAGCGCATCCCCGTGTCGTCGGCGCTCCTCATCGAGTACCTCGCACCGCTGCTGCTCGTGATCTGGGTCGCGGTCGCCACGCGCAGGTTGCCCAAGCCGATCGTGCTCGTCGGAGCCGTCGTCGCGGTCGGGGGTCTCGTGATGATCATCGGTCCCGTAGGCGGCGGGGATGCTCTCGGGTACTTCTTCGCGGCCCTCGCCGCGGTCGGCTGCGCCCTCTACTACGTGATCGCCGCGCGCCCCGCGCAGGGGTTGCCGCCGGTCGCGCTCGCGGCGTTCGGACTGCTCATCGGCTCCGCGAGCCTCGGCCTTGTCGGCGTCACGGGACTCGTGCCCTTCGACATCGTGCTGACCGAGGTCGCCATGGGCGGCCTGCAGATCCCGTGGTGGGCACCGCTGCTGCTGCTCGCCGCGACGACCGCCGTCGGCTACGCGACGAGCATCGCGGCGTCGCAGCTGCTGGGGTCCCGGCTGATGTCGTTCGTCGGGATGCTCGAGGTCGTCTTCGCGTCGCTGTTCGCCTGGATCGTGCTGGGCGAGCAGCTCGGGCCGCTCCAACTCCTCGGCGGGGCGCTCATCCTCACCGGCATCGCGTGCGTGCGCGCCGAGAAGGCGGCGACCGAGCCCGATCCCGAGCCCGTGCTCGAGACCGTCGACTCCCGGGTTTGAATAGACGGGTGAACGACGGCATCCGCATCTCCGACGACGACACCGAACTCGACCGTGCCCGCATCCGTCGGTGGATCCTCGAGGAGTCGTACTGGGCGAAGGGGCGCACCCCGGAGCGTCAGGATGCCGCGATCGACGGCTCCTGGAACTTCGGCGCCTACGACGCGACGACGGGGCAGCAGGTCGGGTACACGCGGGTCGTGACCGACCGCGTGACGTTCGCCTGGGTCTGCGACGTGTACGTCGACGACGCGGCGCGCGGCCGAGGCGTCGGGAAGGCGCTCATCGCCCGAGTGGTGGACGAGCTCAGCGCGCTGAGCGTGCCGCGCGTCGTGCTCGCGACGGCGGACGCCCACGGACTGTACGCGCAGTACGGCTTCGAGCCGCTCGCGAAACCCGAGAACTGGATGGCGCGGATCGCCCCGCCGCCGATCTGATCCGAACAGGGCTCAGCCGCTAACCTGGCGGGATGCGCAGGCTGATCTCGTCCGGGTCCACTTTCGAGTCGCAGATCGGGTACTCGCGTGCCGTGGTCTCCGGTGACTGGGTGTTCGTCTCGGGCACCACCGGATACGACTACTCGACGATGACGATCTCCGACGACGTCGAGGAGCAGACCCGGCAGGCGCTGCGGAACATCGGCGCCGCGCTGGCCGAGGCGGGGGCATCCTTCGCCGACGTCGTGCGCGTGCACTACCTGCTGCCGAACATCGACGACTTCGAGGCGACCTGGCCGGCGCTGCAGGAGGTCTTCGGCGAGATCCGTCCCGCGGCGACCGCGTTCGAGGCGAAACTGTCGAGCGCGGCGATGAAGATCGAGATCGAGGTCACCGCGCACCTCGGGCAGGCATGAGCGCGGCGCCGCGCGTCCGCCCCGAACGCTTCATCTCGGTCGACGTCGAGACGGCCGGCCCCACCCCCGGCGACTACGCGATGATCTCGATCGGCGCGTGCCCGATCGACGACCCCGACCGTGGCTTCTACATCGAGCTCAAGCCCGACCGGGATGCCGTCATCCCCTCCGCCCTCGAGGTCAGCGGCCTGTCGATGGAGACCCTCGCCGCCGAGGGCACCGAGCCCCGGCAGGCGATGCTGGAGTTCGCGCAGTGGATCCGCGACGTCGTGCCGCCGCAGACCCATCGCCCGGTCTTCGTCGGGTTCAACGCCGTCTTCGACTGGATGTTCGTCAACGAGTACTTCGTGCGCTACGACGTCGAGAACCCGTTCGGGCACGGAGGCCTTGACATCAAGTCGTACTACGTCGGCATGATGGGCTCGACCTGGGAGGAGACGAGCATGCGGCACCTCTCGCCGAAGTACCTCTCGGGTCGACCGCTCTCCCACAATGCTCTCGGCGACGCCCGGGATCAGGCCGAACTGTTCCGCCGGATCTCCGAGGATGCCGCCGCCCTCCGCACCGCCAGCACGCAAGCCACCGAAGCATCCTGACCCCTTCCCTCGAGGAGCACCGTGACCGACCCGGCCGAAGATCTGCAGCGCATCATCGAGTCGGCGAAGCGGCTCGGCGTCGAGCTCGACGAGACCGACACCGTCGCCTGGCTGACGGCGATCGCGGCCCAGTCCGACGACGACATCTCGGTGGATGCCGAGAGCGGCACGTTCGGCCACCGGGTCGCGATGCTCGACTTCAGCCCTCGCGACCTCGCGCGGTTCCGCAAGATCGGCGAGATCGTCGAGCTGACGGGCGACCCGGCCGTGAGTGAAGGCGCGCTCGCGCTGTCAGGGTCGGCGGCGCAGTCGAAGATCCAGAGTTTCCCCGGCGACGCCGACTTCTTCCAGCGCTTCAACATCCGGGCCGACACCCGCGAGGAGGCGTGTGCGCTGCTCGCGCGATTCCTCAAGGAGAAGGTGCTCGCGTTCACCCGGGGGGCGACCTATCAGTTCCTCGAGGCGAAGCTCGGCAGCACGAAGTCCGGCGCCCCGATCAGCTGGACCCTCGCCGACATCGAGGCCGGTGTCATCGAAACGGTCGACGGCCCGGTGCGCTGGGAAGACGCGGCGCTCGACCCGGGCTGGGTGAAAGCCGACTGGGTCGTCACCGACCCCGAGCGCGGCAAGCTCTCCAACGCGAGCAACGTGATCGACGTCACCTGGGAGGCTCCGAACGGCGAGATCGTCGCCCTCGACGGCTACCTCGACACCTTCTTCCAGGAGGTCTACCTGGATGCCGAGGACGTGCCGACCTTCGCGAAGGTGGTCGCGCACGTCAGCGACGACGCCCTCGACGACTACGTCGCGCAGCTCGAGGGGGAGGTGCGCAAGTACCTCACGAAGCACCTCAACTACGGCAAGGCCGCGAAGCGCATGTACAACGTGTTCCGCCTCTCCGGTCGGCACCACGACGCGGCCTTCGTGCGGGAGCTGTTCGACGAGCCGACGACGATCCTCTACCAGGTGTGGTCGCTCATCGTGACGCTCGACAACGCGACCCAGCCCGGCAGCAGCATCCCGATCGACGACGTGCGGGCCCAGTCCGACGCGCTCGTGCTCGAGGTCGTGAAGTCGCTGGAAGGCGACGAGGAGACCGAGATCGTGCAGGCGCTGCAGCACCTCAGCCGCACCCTCGAGTCGCAGGCGACCGGCGAGGAGCGCACCGCGGAGGTCACCGGCGCGCAGGCCCAGGTGGTGAACCTGGTGAACACGTTCTTCCACGACAAGCTCACCGCGATGCCGACGATCAAGGACTACATCGACCTCATGCAGGCGGAGCCCGCCGCGCACTGAGCGAGAGTCTGCCGCGTCGAGTGGAAGGTCACCGCACCCTGACCGCTCCCAGGATCGTTGGCAAGACTCACGCCGTGTGGAATCGGATCAGGGTCCTCGCGGTCGTCGGTGTGCTGCTCGGTCTCGGCGGCTGCGCCGGAATGCCGGGTGCTCCGGCGCCGTCCCCGTCGCCCGCGGCGTGGTTGCTCGAGCGCATCACCGCCCTCGACGGCGTGCTCTCC
>NZ_JBIIAW010000117.1:0-8014 GCF_044239695.1 Pseudolysinimonas sp.
CCCCAGCGCCGGGCGTTCCTGGGTTTAACGGGTCTCGCGGTCAGCGCGCCGCGGCGAACCGACCTACTGTCGAGTCATGGCAATCGACCCGCAGGTGCGCGACATTCCGTTTCAGACGATCGACGGCGAGCAGAAGACCCTCGCCGACTTCGGGGACCAGACGCTGCTCGTGGTGAACGTCGCCTCGAAGTGCGGGCTGACGCCCCAGTACTCGAAGCTCGAGGAGCTGCAGAAGCAGTACGCCGCGCAGGGGTTCACGGTCGTCGGCTTCCCGTCCAATCAGTTCCTCGGGCAGGAGCCGGGCTCGGCGGAGGAGATCAAGGAGTTCTGCTCGACGACCTACGGCATCTCGTTCCCGCTGATGGAGAAGACGGTCGTCAACGGCAAGAACCAGCATCCGCTCTATGCTGCGCTCACCCGCGAGAAGGATGCCGACGGCAAAGCCGGCAAGGTGACGTGGAACTTCGAGAAGTTCGTCATCGCCCCGGACGGGACCGTCTCGCGCTTCCGTCCTCAGACCCAGCCCGACGCCCCCGAGGTGGTCGCCGCGATCGAGCAGGGACTGGCCCAGAAGTCCTGATACTTCCGCGGAACGCGGCGTCACTATCCTGACCCCATGTTCATCGTCAGCCTGATCTTCCTCGCCGCGGGCGTCATCGCCCTGATCGTCGCCGCCCAGAACGCGAAGGCGCGTGTCGTCGCCGCCGGCGAGACGCCCAACGGCAGCGCCTTCCGGCGCGGCACCAACGTCGTCATCTCGCGTGTCGCCCGGTGGGTGGCGATCGCGCTGTTCGCCGTCGGCGCGCTCCTGCTCGCCTTCACCTCGTTCTTCCGGCAGGACGTCGGGCAGGCGAACGTGCTGCGGGACTGGACGGGGCAGATCGTCGGGTACGAGACGGCGCCCGGCCTGCACTGGAAGGCGCCGTGGGTCGACACTGTCACGTTCGACGTGCGCAACCAGCGTGCCGTCTTCGTCACCGAGCAGTCGCTCGGCGAGGGAGACAACATCGGCGGCGCCCCCGACGGGCCGCAGATCACCGTGCAGGATGCCGAGGGCGTCACGGCGAACATCGACATCGCGATCCGCTACTCGCTCGACCCCGACGCCGTCATCGACATCTACAGCGCGTACTACAACGAGGAGAACCTGCGCACCCGCCTCATCTTCAACGACATCCGTTCGGTCGTGCGGTCGGTGCCCGGGCGCTTCGACACCCTCGACATGCTCACCGACCGGGACGCGGTGCAGAACGCCATCCTCGAGGCCCTCGAGCGCCGCTGGGAGGACGACGGCATCATCGTCGAGGACGTCGCCTTGCAGGAGATCCGCTACGGCGAGAGTGTCACTGCGGCCTACGCGGCGGCGCAGGAGGCTCAGATCAACGTGCAGACCGAGACCGCCAAGCTCGAGGCCGCGAAGGTGTCGGCGCAGCAGAAGGTCGTGCAGGCGCAGGCCGAAGCGGACGCCAATGCGATCCTCAACGCCAGCCTCACCGACGCGATCCTGCAGCAGCGCTACCTCGACACGCTCAAGGAGCTCGCGGCGTCGGGCAACCTCGTCGTCGTGCCGGAAGGGTTCAACGGGCTAGTCAACGTCGGGCGGGACTGAGCCGTCGGCGGGGCCGGTGAACAAATCGATGACGCGGCGATCGCGTTTCGTGGGACGACCGGCCCCGCGCTCCCGGGTCGCGACGAGCACACGTTCCTCCGGCGGGAGCGGAGCGGGCGTGAGGTCGTCGTAGGCGACGGCGGCCTGCGGTGCCCCGACGCGCTTGACGAGCACCTGTCGGACGACCACGATCCGGTTCACGTCACCCGTTCGCAGGCGCACCTCGTCGCCGATCTTCACCGGCTGCGCCGCCTTCGCGCGATCCCCGTTGAGGCGCACGTGACCCGCCCTCACCATCGCCGTCGCGGCGGAGCGACTCTTGACGAGACGCACCGCCCAGATCCACGCGTCGAGGCGATCGGCCATGGCTCGACCCTACGGGCCGCGTCGTAAAGTGAGGGACATGACCCGCGCGACCCACGACCCGGACGCGCGGCGTCCTCGCGGCCCCGAAGACGCCTGGGTCGACGGCCCCCGCGGCCGGTACTGGGGCACGTTCGGCGCCGCCGGACTGCTGCTCGCGCATCCGGAGGCCGGGGTCCTGCTGCAACTGCGCGCGATCTGGAGTCACCTCGGCGGAACCTGGGGACTGCCCGGGGGCGCCCGCAAGGGCGACGAGACCGCGGAGGCCGCCGCCATCCGCGAATCCGACGAGGAGGCGGGGGTCCCCCCGCACCTCGTCACGGTGCTCGGAACGTCGGTGTTCGATGTCGGCTACTGGTCGTACACGACCGTGCTCGCCCGAGCCGAGCAGCTGTTCACCCCGATCATCGGCGACGCCGAGAGTGAGGCGCTGAGCTGGGTGCCGTTCGGCGACGTGACGGCGCTGCCGCTGCATCCGGGGTTCGGGGCGGGCTGGCCCGCGCTCCGGTCACGCCTCGACGAGCTGCTCTGACTCCTCGACGGATTCTGCTTCCTCGACGGTTTCTGCGGCGAGTGCCGCTTTCCAGGCGACCAGTCCGCGCACGACGTCGCTCGGATCCTCGGCGAGCTCGGCCATGACGTCGGCCGGAACGAAGAAGTTGACCGCGACGAAACCCCGCACCGTCTCCGACTCGTCTTTGGCAAGGTCGCGGAGCACGTCGCACGACACCGTCTCGTTGCGGGCGAGGCAAGCGCGCACGCCGACATCCGGGTCCTGGGCGAGCGCCGCGACGACGTCGACGGGCGTGTGGTAGCTGCTCGCCACGCTCTCGCGGATCTTCGGGTTCTCATGCACGGCCAGCAGCCGGAGGCGGTTGATCTTGCCCTCGGTGACCGGGGGAGCGGGGTGCCGGGCCGCCACCTCCGCTGCGGTCAGCATGGCGGGAGCCATCGCCGCCAACTGCTTGCGTTGGGCCGGGGTGTTGAACCGGATGCACGACATGCGCCGATGCTAACCCGCGGCGCGGCTCACTCAGGCGGGGCTCGCCACCCGAGTCCGACGCGGAGGCAGCGGCACGATCGGCGACGTGGTCGCCTGGTAGTCGGCGTACTCGGGGTACTTCGACTTCGTGATCGCCTCCGTGAAGATCGTCGAGCCGACGAACAACCCGGTGAGCAGCACCGCGCCGAGGATCGTCCATTCGAACACCGTGCCCGCCGCGACGGCGCCGAAGAAGAAGAACGCCCACCACTGCGCCTGCTCGAAGAAGAAGTTGGGGTGCCGGGAGTATCGCCACAGCCCGGTCTGCAGGAACCGACTCGTCGGAACCTGCCCGGCGTCGATCGCGGCCTTCTTCGCCCGGTGGAAGTCCCACTGCTGCTGGTCGGCGATCGTCTCGCCGGCGAGCAGTGCGAGGAAGACGAGCGCGACGACGAAGTCGAGGATGCTAAGCGGCGTCCCGCGGTTCTCGTAGGCCGTGTAGGCCGGCAAGGTGATCAACACGAGCAGGGCGTGCTGGTAGAGCACGATGAAGAGGATGTTGAACACGGCGAATCGAGCCGGGCCCAGCCGCTCGCGCAGGATCGGCCAGCGGTAGTCCTCGACTCCGGTGTATCCGCCCTTGCGGGCGAAGTTGAAGGTGAGGCGGGCTCCCCACAGCGTCACCAGGCCGGCCATGACATCCAGGCGCGGGTCGGCGAAACCGGCGGCGGCGGCGAAGATCCAGACGTACGCGACCGGGACGATCGACCACAGGCGGTCGACCCAGGAGTGGTCGTTGCTGGCGAGGGAGGCGATCCAGCAGAAGACGGCGACAGCGCCGGCGACCAGGATCACGAGGAGGAGGGGATGCATGGGATCGAGCCTAGGATGTGCGAGGGAGGTAGGGCAGTGCGACACCATGACACGGCACCGCCGGTGAGTACGCGGATCGTGACGATCCCGAACATCCTGTCGTTGATCCGGCTGCTTCTGATCCCGGTCTTCTTCGTGCTGCTCCTCACCGGGCACCTCGGCTGGGCGCTCCTGCTCATCGCCGTCTCGGCGGTCACCGACTTCGTCGACGGCTACGTCGCACGGCACTTCAACCAGGTGACCCGCCTCGGGCAGCTGCTCGACCCCGCGGCCGACCGCCTGTTCATCCTGTCGACGCTCCTCGGACTGGGACTCGTCGGGGTGCTGCCGTGGTGGTTCATCGCCGTCATCGTCGCCCGGGATGCGCTGCTGATCGTGCTGGGGATCGTGCTCGCGAACCACCGGTTCGGGCCGCTGCCGGTCCATCACCTCGGCAAGATGGGGACCTTCGCGATCCTGTTCACGATGCCCGTGCTGCTGCTGGCCGCGGCGTTCCCCGACACGGCGTGGATCGCGCTCCCGGTCGGCTGGGCGGCCGGCATCTGGGGGGTCTTCCTCTACTGGTGGGCCGGGGTCGCCTACGCTCTCCAGGCTGCTCGGATGATCCGCGACCTTCGGGGTGCACCGGCGAGCGCATCGGATACTGTGGGTCGCTAGGAGGTCAGGATGGTCGAGTCGAACGAATCTGTTCGCGACGGGGATTCCGCGCCCTCGAATGACACGACGGCGCATTTCACCGACGAGTTCGTGGCGCAGCTCGCCGACATGGAAGCCGGAATCTCCCCCGATGAGCGGGACGCGATCACGGCGCTGCCGTCGGGCTCTGCACTGCTCGTGGTGCGGCGCGGTCCCAACATCGGGGCGCGCTTCCTGCTCGACGCCGACTCGACCGTCGCCGGCCGTCACCCGGACGCCGACATCTTCCTCGACGACGTCACGGTGTCGCGTCGCCACGCGGAGTTCGTCCGCGTGGGAACGGCCTTCCAGGTGCGCGATCTCGGATCCCTGAACGGCACGTATTTCGACGGGGTCCGCATCGAATCCGCCCTGCTGAGCGACGGAGCCGAAGTCCAGGTCGGCAAGTTCCGTCTCACCTTCTACGCCTCGCGTCTCGACAAGGCGACGGGCCACTAGTGGCGTCAGCTGCATCCCCGGCGCGCGCGTCGGGCGGATCCGCGCTTCTCAGCATCGGTCAGGTGCTGGCCCGACTGAGCCCCGAGTTTCCCGACCTCTCCCCGTCGAAGTTGCGCTTCCTCGAGGAGCGCAACTTGGTGACGCCGTCGCGCACCGAATCCGGGTACCGCAAGTTCTCGACCGCCGACCTCGAGCGGCTGCGCCTCGTGCTCTCGATGCAGCGCGACTACTACCTGCCGCTCAAGGTCATCCGGGCCTACCTCGACGACCTCGATGCCGGCCGCGAGCCCGTGCTCCCCGGGGGCGCGGCCGTCACGGCGCCGTCGATGCTCTCCGGCGACCGTCGGCTGACCCGCGCAGAACTCATCAAGGAGTCGGGCGCGAACGCGATGCTGCTGAGCGATGCGGTGACCGCGTCCCTCATCGTCGCGGGGGAGCATTACGGCGAGGACGCCCTCGCCGTCTTGCGCGCTCTCGTCGAACTGCAGCGCTCCGGCATCGAGCCGCGGCACCTGCGGGGCTTCCGGGCGGCGGCGGAGCGCGAGCTCGGGCTCATCGAGAGCGCCCTCATCCCGGTCACCCGACGCAAGGACGCCTCGAGTCGGGCGAAGGCGCTCGAGATGGCGCGTGAGATCGCCGGGCAGCTCGAGATCGTCCGGTCGAGCCTGATCCGCAGTGCGCTCGGCAAGCTCTGACCCGCACTTCGCGACGGATTAGATCCGACACGCCCGGATGTCGTTGTCGGCTCTCCGGGAGCGGGGTAGCGTGAGGTTGCGAAGGAGCTTGAACCTCAAGTTCAACCTGAAGGTTAGGGAAGCGACATGGCGGAAGTAACGCGGACTGACGCGTCGCGGTATGCGGCCGAGCCCGTGCTGTTCACCGACGGTCTCCCCGACCTCGACGAATTCGCCGGCTACCGCGGCACCGTCGCGGCTAAAGCCGCCGGGATCTCCTACCGGCAACTGGACTACTGGGCCCGCACCCAGCTCGTCGAGCCCACCGTCCGCGGCGCCGCCGGATCCGGCTCGCAGCGGCTCTACGGGTTCCGCGACATCCTCGTGCTCAAGCTCGTCAAGCGACTCCTCGACACCGGCATCTCGCTCCAGCAGATCCGTGTCGCCGTCGACCAGCTCCGGTCGTCGGGCATCAACGACCTCGCGCAGACCACGCTCATGAGCGACGGCGCCTCCGTCTACCTGTGCACCTCCGACGAAGAGGTCATCGACCTCGTCAGCCAGGGCCAGGGCGTCTTCGGCATCGCGGTCGGCAAGGTCCTCCGCGAGGTCGAATCCAATCTGGTGGATGTCGAGTTCTCGCCGGCCGAAGATCCGTCGGACGAGCTCGCCGCCCGGCGCGCCGCGCGCGCCGCCTCCTGACACGGCGGCGCATCGAAGCGATCGGGAGTCGTTGAAGCCAGCCCTTTCGAGTTGCATCGCGGTCTATGCCGCTCGGCGCCCTCCGCGTGAACGTCGACTTTCCTATGGTTCGGCGCAGGAACTTTACGAGAAGTGGCTGACGGTCTCGGGCCATTCACCCGTTCGCTCAAATTCCCGGTGCGCGACGCCCAATACGGCTTGGCCATGAATGGTGGAGGCGTTGAGCGGAAACACCTTCATCCCATTGAGGTCAGTCGGGTCGGTGATCGCAATCCCCGTGATCGCTTCGGGATCCTTTGTCGGGCCGAACGAGTACACCACGACGAGGTCGCTGACTAGGCGCCGCGTTCCGTAGACGATTATGGCCATGAGTCGCCCTCTTGTGCTCGATCGCCGCCGCCACCTCGCTCGGAGTGCCGAGCGCCGCACAGATCGTCGGACCCTGCGGCGACTCCAACACCGCCGACAACCCCGCCCCAACTCGTCTCCGCCGCCTGCGCCTGCGTCAACGCCGACGTCCCCGCCGCCCGCAACGTCGACGCGACACCCTCCAACTTCCCCGGATCCAAATCCGCACCGGGGATGTTCTCCGGAATGATCAGCCCCGACCGACCCGTCGCCCCATCATGAGGTGAGACGCTCACGAGAAATCACCCCCTGGCGGTGCACCGCAGATGCTCGAGACGCTAGCGCCGAAACGAAGGTGACGGAGCTGTCCATCCACACCGAGCCGCTCGAAACGGGCGAGACTCGACTTAGTCGCCCGCGCCCCTCAACGCCCCGAGTCGTTCGGCGCCGTCGATAAGCGCACGTCGGAGGTCGTCGATCGCCGTCGCGTCGAGCAGCGCGCGCACGTCGTCTTCCCCGATGCGGGTGAAGAACACGGGCAGCAGCGGCGCGTACTTGCGGGCGAGTCGCGCCGTGCGGGCGTCCCCGTCGCCGGTGTGATGCAGGCTGAGCGCGTTGTCGGCGAGATCGGCGAGCTTGCACACCGCGACCTCGGGATCGGCGATCTCCGCGAGGACGTGCTGCCGGTAGAGGTCGTGCTTCGCGGCCTCGTCGGCGGGGGAGTCGTCGCCCAGCGGGTTCGACATCGCCCGCACGAGCGCCGACGTCCGCTCCCCGAATTCGTCGACGTAGTACGCCAGCACGGTCTCCCGTGCGGTGCTCTCGTCCGAGGTCGCGGCCCCCAGTACGGCGGCGAGCGCGGGCGCGTGATCCTCGACGGTGTCGTGCAGCACGCAGGCGAGCACGATCGGCTCGCGGTCGACGCCCCAGCGCAGCACGCGAGCGGCATTGCGCAGAGGATGCTCGATGTATGCGGTGCGCGGGAGGTCGCCGCGCTTCAGCCGGCGCGCGTCGCGGTGGGCCCACGCGGCGACCCCGATCGCCTGCTCGAGACGTGCGGTGGGCATCCCGGCCGCCGTGGCTCGGAGCCGGAGGTCCGCGGCGAGGAGCACGCCGTCCATCGCCTTGAGCTCGAGCGAGCCGATCAGATCGACGAGGTCGATCGTCATCAGCCGGCGGACGCCGTTTCGTCGGTCAAGCGGGCGGTTCTCATGACGCGCTCCAGAAGCTGGTCGAAGTTTCTCGCCATTTCTTGGGCTCCGTCGCCGGGCCAGATGTGCAGGGGCTTCGCAGCCCCCTGCGCTTGCTGCAGGGAGGTGCGCTCCGGAA
>NZ_JBIIAW010000031.1:0-28767 GCF_044239695.1 Pseudolysinimonas sp.
GATTCGCCCCGGGGCTCCGAAACTCTCCTCGTGAGCACCTCCTCCGCGACCGCGACCGCGCACGTCGACGCGCTCCCGAGCACCGTGTTCCCGCGCCTCACCCAGCACGACGCGACGCGGTTCTACCCGAAGGCGGGGGTGCTGCCGGCAGTCGTCGAGGTGCGTCACCAGACCGGGGGCTGGGATGCGGCCGGCCAGACCCGCACGCTCGTGCTCTCCGACGGGGGCTCCGTGAAGGAGACCCTCCGGTCCGCCACCGAGCCCCTGTTCGCCTACGATCTGTCGAACTTCACCGGCGTTTTCGGGGCTCTCGTCGCGGGGGCCCGGTCGGAGTGGCGCGTCGCCGCGGAGGGGGCGGGCTCGTCGATCGCCTGGACCTACGCGTTCACCGCCCAACCGGGTCGCGGCCTTCTGGTCGCCGCGATCGTGCGTTTCGCTTGGGCGCCGTACATGCGCAGAGTGCTTCCGCCGATCGCCGCGTCGACGCGCGCCTGATCCTGATCGGCGCCTGATCCTTCGCTAGCCCGCCGACTCCAGAACACGCCCGCCGAACGAGTGCAGCCGGGTCTCGAGGCCCGCGACCCGGGCGGCGATGACATCGGAGGTGTCCGGCATCCAGTCGTACGAGGGCGGCGCGATCCTGATGAGCAGCGAGCAGGCCAGGTCGGCGCAGATGTAGGTGCCGACCGAGTTGCCGGCGCGTCCCGCGTCCCCGGCGCGGGCCGCGCTGAACATCGTGACCTGACCGGCGGGCTGCGGGGTGTTGCAGAGCGAGCAGATCGCCGACCCGGGCCGCAGTCGTACCTCCGAGGCGCGCAGGGCGATCCCGACCGCATCATCCCCGCGCCAGTAGACGAGGTAGCCGCGCAGCGGAGCACCCGGGTCACGCCACCCGAGGTACTCGCGCTCCGCCCAGACGACCTCGTGCAGACCCGGGAGCGGCATCCGTTCGGCCTCGCCGGGCAGCGCATTCACCAGCGACGCGCGGATCTCCGGCTCGGTCATCGGCTTCATCGCCGACCAGCCTAGCTCCGGGGCCCTCGCGAGTCCGGGGGATAGCCCCCTGGCCGACGACGTTCCCGGCGCGCAGCATGGGATCCATGAGTGAACTCCGTCGTCCCCGTTCCGGCCGCGTCATCGGTGGCGTCTGCGCCGCCCTCGCCACCCGCTTCGGCTGGGACGTCACCCTCGTGCGCGTCCTCGCCCTCGTGTCGCTGCTGCTCCCCGGGCCGCAACTGATCTTCTACGTGGTCGCCTGGATCGTCATCCCCGGCGAGGTCGCGACGACGCCGGTGTCGGTGTCCGCCCCGGCCGCTCCGCCGGCGGGCTGATCCCCAGCCGCGCTTCAGCAGCCGTACAGACGGCGACCGTATCGTCGCTCCTATGGGATTCCTGGACAGGCTGTTCGGTGCGCCGGAGCAGGGCGAGGCGCCCGCTGCCTCGCGTCGTCGTCCTCCGACCGAAGACGAACGCGCGGTCGAGCGCTACCGCTATCTGCTGCGCACCGCCCCGCCCGAGACGATCGAGCAGGTGCACGCCGAAGCCTTCACCCGACTGACGGAATCGCAGCGCGCGCTGCTCTACGAAGAGCTCTCGAAGGGCTCCGGAACGGGTGAGAGACCGCTGTCGAGCGAACCGGCCACTCTCGCCCGCGCAGCGACCCGCAAGGAGTTGCGCGACCCCGGCTCGCTTGAACGCACCCTCGGCGGCACCGGAGCTCAGAACCCCGGCGGCCCGAGCTTCGGGGCGATGGTGGGCAGTTCGCTGCTCGGCACCGTGGCCGGGTACGTCATCGGCTCGGCGCTGGTCAGCGCCTTCCTGCCGTGGGACGGCGGCGCCGGCTCCGACGCGAGTGGCGACTCCGGGTCCGACGGTGCGGGCGCGTCAGCGGATGCCGGCGGCGACTTCGGCGGAAGCGACTTCGGCGGCGGAGACTTCGGAGGCGACTTCGGCGGGGACTTCGGCTTCTAGGTCTCGACGCGCGTGCGCCGCGCGCGCTCGGTCAGGGTCCCGCGTCGCGAGGGCCACCGGCCGAGCAGGAGGATCGCGACGCCGAACGCCGCCGCCCCGGCGATCGCCAGCCACAGGTCGAGGAAGTACTCGATCACGAGGAACGGCGGCACGAAGGTCAGCACCGCCGCGAGCGCGACGACTTCGTTCGGCGGCGTCGGTCCGAGTTCCCGCGGCTGCTCCCAGCGGGCGACGAGGAACGACAGGGCGAACAGCAGCCCGAGCACGAGCACGTAGACCAGGATGCGGGACCACCACCACGCGGGCGACGCCGGCTCGGGGCTCGCCCCGGGGATGAGCAGCCCGAGCCCTGCGACGATGATGATCACCGGCAGGTGCCACAGGTAGATCGTCATCAGCCGGCTGCCGACCAGGAACACGACGGCGCGGGCCGGGTGCGTCGACATGAGCTTCGCGAGCGCGGGGCGCAGCAGGCGCAGCACGCACGCCTGCGCGAGCCCGAGCAGCACGAGGGGGAGCGTCGGCGGGTTGAGGTTGGTGAGCATGTCGACGTCGTAGGGGCCCACGGAGGTCAGCGGGACGAGTGCGGCGGTGCAGGCCGCGGCGATGAGCACGAGCTGCCACCAGGCGCGGCGAGCGAACCAGCCGTCGGCGTACCAGAAGCCGATCTGCTGCACGAGCAGCCAGACGAAGAACATGTTGAGATACCCGACCTGCGGGACGCCCGACGCGTAGCGCGCGGCATCAACCACGATCACCCCGAGCAGCAGCACGCCGAGGGTCGCGCGCGGCGCGCGGGCGTGCAGTCGCGCCATCACCGGCACGAGGGACTGGCAGAGGCAGTAGGCGGCGATGAACCACAGCGGAGAGCCGGCGCCCTCGACGACCGTCCCGACCAGTTCGGGCGCGATCGCGAGCAGCGTCGCGCCGCCGATGACGACGACGTAGAACAGGAACAGCGGCAGCGACGGCTGCGCCAGGCGCAGGACGCGGGTCTTCACGTAGTCCGCGGCGGTGCCGCCGCGGCGCACGTTGCTGCGCCAGGCGGTCAGGCTCGCGAACCCGCCGACCACGAAGAACAACGGCATGATCTGCCCGAACCAGGTCGCCAACGCGAACCATGGCTGCTCCTCGAGGGGGCGCGAGATCACCAGGGCGCCGTCGGCATCCCGGCCCACCCCGATGAAGAGCAGGTGGATGACGACCACCAGCAGCACGCAGAAGACGCGCGCGAGGTCGAGGGTCAGGTCGCGCTTCGACAGGTCGAGCGAGGAGATGGCGGAAGACGGCGTCGTCACCCGCTCACTCTAGAGCCGAGCAGACCTCACGCCGCGAGCAGCAGTCGCGCGGCGTCCATGATGTCGTGCGACTGACCGACCTCGACCGACGTGTTGTACACGGTGCCGCGCAGGCAGACGAAGACCGCCCCCGCCTCGACGATGTAGCCGGCCGTCTCGCCGTCGGCCGCGACCCGGTAGACGCCATCGATCGCGGTGGTCACTTCGAGCATCCTCTGCCGCCCTTCATCGTCGTCAGCTTCGGGCTGATCTCATTCGAGCACCCCGACGCGACCCCTACCAGGGCTTGACCCGAGCGTTCACCCAGGTTTAAGGCTCTGCGGGGTTTGCCAGGCTTCTGCCACGACTCGTCCAGAAAGACCCCGCACCATGGTCGAGGCCTTCCCGCCCCGCCTCGCGCCGGGATGTGCCCGCGCCACCTGACCCGGACTTCGATCCGGGGTGGCATGCCCACCCAACCCGGGGTGGTGCTCGACCCGGAAGTCGCTCGTCAGTTCTATGAACATCCTTCTTCGCCGTGCACTCACGGTTTCGGTGGCAGGCGTGTGCCTGACCGCTCTCGGAACCCTCACCATTCCCGCGGCCGTCGCCGCGATCGAACTGGCCCAGGTCGACGCCAGCGCGCAGTCGTTCCAGCTCTCCACCAACTGGGCGAAGGCCGCCGAAGTGCTCGAGCCCGAGCGCGACGAGTTCGACGTCACCGAGTTCACGCTCGTGCAGTGGCCGGTCGGAGCGGGCACCTCGATCTCGTCCTACTTCGGCTACCGCTCGTGCGAAGGCTGCTCCAGCTTCCACACCGGCATCGACTTCACCCCGGGTGCCGGGACGCCGATCGAGGCTGTCGCCGACGGCGTCGTCGTCTCCTCCCCGGTCGCCGACGGCTCCTGGGGCGTGCACGTCACGATCGAGCACGACATCGACGGATCGATCTACCGCACCTCCTACGCCCACCTGCAGACCGGCTCGATGTCGCTCCAGATGGGCGACACGGTCGAGCGCGGTCAGGTCATCGGACGCGTCGGCAGTACCGGGCAGAGCAACGGCGCCCACCTGCATTTCACGGTCCAGACCGCGGACGGGGCGTTCATCAACCCGCTGCCGTGGATGACCAGCCACGTCAACATCCTCGACTGACCCCGCGGGGCGCGCCGCTAGCCTGAAACGGTGCCCGTGATCCTGCGCCCCTACGTCTCCGCCGACCTCGAGGCGCTCGTCGCGATCAACGACGCCGCCACCCCGGCGGTGCCCATCACGCCGGCCGCCGAACTCGCCGAACTGATCGGGTCGAGTCGGCTCACGCTCGTGGCCGACGACGGGGCGGTCGCGGGCTTCGTCGTCGCGCTCGCCCCGGGCCTGCCCTACGCGAGCGAGAACTACACCTGGTTCAGCGCCCGCTCGAGCGACTTCCTCTACGTCGACCGGATCGTGCTCGCCCCGCGCCTGCAGGGGCAGGGCGTCGGGCCGCGGCTGTACGCGGCCGTCGAGGAGGCGGCCCGCGCCGACGGGGCGACCGAGATCACCTGCGAGGTGAACGTGCGCCCGCCGAACCCGGGATCGCTCGCCTTCCACGCGCGCCTCGGATTCGTCGAGGTCGGTCGGCAGCAGACGAAGGGCGGCGCGAACGAGGTCGCTCTGCTCGCCATGCCCGTGGCATAGGGTGGCGAAATGACCGGCGGACCGACCCTTTCGATCGTCATCCCCGCCTACAACGAGGAGCGCACGATCCGCGCGTGCGTCGTCGCCGCCATCGAGCAGACGGTCGCCGCCGACGAGATCATCGTCGTCAACAACAAGTCGACCGACTCGACCGCGAAGATGCTGAAGGCGCTGAAGACGGAGTTCCCGGATGCGCCCCTGGTCATCGTCGACCAGAACGACGAACAGGGCATCACCGCCACCCGCAACGCCGGGTTCAACGCGGCAACGGGTGAGGTCATCGGACGCATCGACGCCGACTCGATCCTCGAGCCCGAGTGGGTCGCCGAAGTGAAGGAGCTGTTCGTCGACCCGACCGTCGGCGCCGCGACCGGTCCGATGATCTACTACGACATGCCGCTGAGACGGTGGGGTGCGCGCGCGGACGACAACATGCGCCGGGCGCTGCTGAAGCTCACGAAGGAATACCACTTCGTGTTCGGCAGCAACATGGCGATCCGGTCGAGCGCGTGGCGCGATGTGCGCGACTACGTCTGCAACGACGCCGACAAGGAGATGCACGAAGACGTCGACCTCGGCATCCATCTCTTCGATCGCGGCCACAAGATCGTCTACGGCCCGAAGATGGTGTCGGGGATGTCGGCCCGCCGCCTCGACGCGAACCCCAAGGACTACCTGCGGTACGTGCGCCGGTGGGAGAAGACCTACGACCACCACAAGATCCTCAACCCCGCGTTGCGGGCGCCGATGGTGGTGTTCTCGGCGATCTACCCGGTCGGGAAGCTGATGCGGCAGCAGCACCTCAAACAGATGGAGAAGGACGGCATCGAAGGGGTCGGCCCCTCCGCCTGGTCGGGCTGAGGCCGGTTAGCGCGCGAAGAGGTCGTCGAGGGTGATCGGCTGCAGACCCCGATCCCGGATGGTGGTGGCGATCTCGTCGAAGTGGTTCAGCACCGTCGCGACGTTCGCGTGCCCGATCACGATGTGCTGCGGCAGGAACCAGCGGTCGATCAGCATCGACATGTCGGCGTCGGAGATCGGACCCGAATCGCCGACCGACCCGTACCAGTGCACGGCCTGCGGGTAGCCGACCGACCGAGCAGCGGCGAGTACGCGCCCGTCGTAGGTGCCGTACGGCGGACGGAAGTAGGGGGCGGCCTCGACTCCGAACGTGGCGCGGATGAAGTCGCCGCAGCGCTCGAGCTCCTCACGGATGCGCCCGTCGCCGACGGTCAGCAGGTCGGGGTGCGAGTAGGTGTGGTTGGCCATCTGGATCTGACCCGACTCGACCATCGGACGCAGCGCGTCGGCATGTTCGGTCCACGATCGGTACTGCGCGGTGACGAAGAACGTCAGGCGCATGCCGGACCGTCGCGCGAACTCCGCGTAGGCCCCGACCACCTCGCTCGATGCCCCGTCGTCGATCGTGAAGGCGACGAGGTCGCCGTCGCCGGGCAGCCCATGGATCGCCCCGCCAGGGATCGGGATGCGGTCGAGCTGCGGTTTCGGGAAGTACGGCGGCAGCGGCGTCGGGGCTTCGACCATGTGCGGGACGGGTCGTGGATGGGCGACCGCCCGCGGGACTCTCGGCGGCTCCGGGACAGAGGCCAGGGCCACTCCGCTCTCGACGGCGGCCGCACCGACGCCGAGCCCGAGCGCGCTCAGTCCGAGCGCGCGCAACACTGTTCTGCGGTTCACGGGACCTTCTTCGGGTGAAGGGTGTGGACGGGCCGCGGCGTCGCGGACGACCACACTGTAGACCTGACGAAGGCTCGAGGCCAGCCTCGAACCCGGCGGTCAGGCCTCGCCGAATCGGGTGAGGAACGAGCCGAACACGACGACGGCGCCGATCACGATCGCGACGATCACGATCAGGGCGACGACGAAGGCGAACACCCGCACGCGCACCTCGCGGTCATCGGTCGACAACGGCCGGCGCGGCACTCAGAACGTCCTCGTGAAGGGGAGCGGCTTCCGCATCCGAACGAGGAGAAGCAGGGGAACCAGAACGTAGGGCAGGTTGAACGCGAGGAACTTGACCGGGTTCTGCGTCTGGAACTCCGGCTCGCCGAAGAACTCGACGCCGAACACGATGATGCCCGTGACGCCGGCGATCATCGTCGCGTAGATGACGGCGGGCAGCTGGATGCGGTGCCAGCCCCGGATCAGCGATGGCACGAGCACGAGGTAGAACGCGAGGTAGACGAACGCGGAGAGCCCGGTGACGATCCGCATCCACACCGGCGGGTGCATGAACAGAAGATCGAGAACATCACCGCGAAGAAGATGTCGATCGGGCGCTCGCGCACGGGGAGGTTCGCCGCGGTGCGAACGGTCGTCGACGTCACGCCCGAAAGCTTAGGGGCGGCGAGGGTTGCTAGGCTTCCTCTCGAACACGGGAGTCCGGTATGCCGGGCTGAGAGGAAGCAATCCAAGCTTCGACCGTCGAACCTGATCCGGATCATGCCGGCGCAGGGAGGCCTTCTCAGGACACTTCGTCCGCCCGTGCCCCTTCACCGATCGAAAGGGCACGTACAGTGCAACGTTCCATCCCTCTGGCGGCGCTCGCCGCATCCGCTCTACTCCTGTCCGGCTGCACGCCGGCCGACGACGGGCCGGTCACCCTGGTGCTCGTCACGCACGACTCCTTCGCGCTCAGCGACGGTACCCTCGACGCCTTCACCGAGGAGACCGGCATCGTCGTCGAGGTGCAGTCCGGTGGTGACGCCGGCGAACTCGTCAACAAGCTCGTGCTCACGAAGGACTCGCCGCTCGGCGACGTCGTGTTCGGCATCGACAACACCTTCGCCTCTCGGGCGGCTTCCAACGGCGTGCTCGAGGAGTACGTCTCGGGCGACCTGACCGACGCCGAGGATGCCTACCTCCTGCCCGAGGGCTCGGGGGGCGAGTACCTCACCCCGATCGACTCGGGCGATGTGTGCGTCAACGTCGACCACGAGTGGTTCACCGAGGCCGGCATCCCGGAGCCCGAGACGCTCGACGATCTCATCGACCCGGCCTACGAGGGCCTGCTCGTCGTCGAGGCGGCGAACTCGTCGTCGCCGGGGCTCGCCTTCCTGCTCGCCACGATCGCCGCCTACGGCGACGGCTGGCCCGACTACTGGTCGGCGCTCATCGACAACCAGGTCAAGGTCGCGGCGTCCTGGAGCGACGCGTACTACGTCGACTTCTCGGGTCCGTCGAGCGAGGGCGACCGTCCGCTCGTCGTGTCGTACGCGTCGTCGCCGCCCGTGGAGGTCCCGCCCGGCTCGACCGGGGTGCTGCTCGACACCTGCTTCCGGCAGACCGAGTACGCGGGCGTCATCGCGGGCACCGAGCACCCGGCCGAAGCCCGGCAGCTCGTCGACTTCCTGTTCTCGCCGACCGTGCAGAACGACATCCCCGAGAACATGTACGTGTTCCCGGTGAACGCCGAGGCCGAACTGCCGGCCGCCTGGGCGGAGTTCGCCGAGATCGCGACCGACCCGTGGGAGATCGACCCCGCCGAGATCGACGCGAACCGCGAGCGCTGGATCGCCGAATGGGCGGCGATCGCCACCCCGTGAGGTCGCGGCTGAGCGTGGCGGCCGCGGCGGGGTGGGTCCTCGCCGCGGCGCTGCCGCTCGCCTTCGTGGGGGTGTTCTTCGCCTGGCCGGTCGCGACGATCGTCGGGCGCGGCCTCGTCCCCGAGGGGGTGCTCGACGTCGCGGGCATCTTCGAGGTGCTCGCCCGCCCGCGCACGCAGCGCATCATCGCGTTCACGATCGGGATGGCGGCGGCGGCGACCGCGATCACCCTCGTGCTCGGGATGCCGGTCGCCTACGTGCTCTCCCGGCTGAGGTTCCGCGGGCGGGGGGTGCTGCGCGCGGCGGTGCTCGTGCCGTTCGTGCTGCCGACCGTCGTGGTCGGGATCGCGTTCCGGGCGCTGCTGCGGGACACCCCGCTCGACGGCTCGATCGTCACGATCCTCGCCGCACTCGTGTTCTTCAACGTCGCCGTCGTCGCGCGCACGGTCGCGGTGTCCTGGGAGTCCCTCGACCCCCGGCAGGAGGAGGCCGCGCGGGTGCTCGGCGCCGGTCCGGTGCGGGTGTTCGTCACCCTCACCCTGCGGCGGCTGGGGCCGTCGATCGCGGCGGCGGCATCCATCGTGTTCCTGTTCTGCTCGACCGCGTTCGGCACCGTGCTCGTGCTCGGCGGGGCGAAGTACGCCACGATCGAGACGGAGATCTGGCTGTTGACGACGCAATTCCTCGACCTGCGCGCGGCGAGCGTGCTGAGCATCGCGCAGCTCGTGGTCGTCGTGCTGCTGCTGGCCCTCACGGCGCGCGTGCGCGGGCGGTCGACCACGCAGCGTCGCGCCTTCGCGGCGCGTTCTCCGCGCCGGTCCGATGCGCCGGTGATCGTCGCGACCCTGCTGATCGCGGCGGCGCTCGTGGTTCCGCTCGCGGCGCTCGTCGAACGTTCACTGCGCGTCGCGGGGGAGTACGGCCTCGGCAACTATCTGGCGCTGGCGTCGACGGGCGACCGGAACGCGCTCGCCGTGACCCCGTGGCAGGCGCTCGGCAACTCCCTCGGCTTCGCGGTCGCGGCGACGGGGGTGGCGATGCTCATCGGACTGGTGGCGAGCATCCTGCTGTCGCGGACCCCGCGCAGCCCGGGGGCGCGTCGCGGCCTCGACCTGCTCGACGGAGCCCTCATGCTGCCGCTCGGAGTCTCGGCGGTGACGGTCGGCTTCGGATTCCTCATCACCCTCAACGCGCCGCCGCTCGACCTGCGCACCTCGCCGGTGCTGGTGCCGATCGCGCAGGCGCTCGTGGCCGTGCCGCTCGTCGTGCGCACGCTGCTGCCCGTGCTGCGCAGCGTCGGGTCCCGGATGCGCGAGGCCGCCGCGACCCTCGGCGCGGCCCCGTGGCGGGTGATCCTGACGGTCGACCTCGGCGTCGCCGGCCGCGCCGCCCTCGCCGCGACGGGGCTCGCCTTCACCGTCGCGCTGGGGGAGTTCGGCGCGACCACGTTCCTCTCGCGTCCCGACGCCGCGACGCTCCCGGTCGTCATCTACCGGCTCATCGGCCTCCCCGGGGGAGACAATGCCGGCATGGCGACTGCGGCATCCGTGATCCTGGCGGCCGTCACCGTCGCTGTCGTGGCGCTCGTCGAGCGCCTGCGGGTCGACACGGCGGGAGCGTTCTGATGAGCCTCGGATTCGCGGGGCTGAGCCTCACCGACCTCACGGTGCGCTTCGGCGCGACCACCGCCGTGGATGCCGTCAGCCTGAGCGTTCCGACGGGGGAGGTGTTCGCGCTGCTCGGCCCCTCCGGCAGCGGCAAGTCGAGCCTGTTGCGCGCGATCGCCGGCCTCGAGCCGTGTGCGGGCGACATCGCCTGGGACGGGGAATCGATCGTGCGGACGCCGCCGCACCGTCGCGGGTTCGCGCTCATGTTCCAGGACGGGCAACTGTTCCCGCACCTCGACGTGGCGGGCAACGTCGGGTACGCGCTGCGGATCGCGGGCCGGCCGAGCGCCACCCGGGTCGCCGAGCTGCTCGATCTGGTCGGCCTCACCGGATTCGGCTCGCGCCGGGTGACCGACCTGTCGGGCGGGGAACAGCAGCGGGTCGCCCTCGCCCGCTCTCTCGCCGCGAGTCCCCGGCTCCTGCTGCTCGACGAGCCGCTGTCGTCGCTCGACCGCGAACTGCGCGAGCGCCTCGCCGGTGAGCTGCGGCAGATCCTGACGGATGCCGGCGTCACGACGATCCTCGTCACCCACGACCACGACGAAGCCGGGGTCATCGCCGACCGGATCGGCATCCTCGACGCCGGTCGACTCGTGCAGACCGGCACGCTCGCGGACCTGCGCGCGCACCCTGCCGACGACCGGGTGGCGCGGTTCCTGAAGTAGAGGGACACCCGGACGGGGTGTCCCGGCCGGAAACATTCGCCCGATACCCTCGACGCATGGCACGAGGGGGTTCGCCTCGCGCGAGCGAGGTGCTGGCAGAGCGCATCCGGGCGGCGGCGAAAGCCCAGGGCTCATCGCGTCTCGTCGTGCTCATCGACGGGCACTCGGGCGCCGGCAAGACCACGCTCGCGACCGAGCTCGCGTACACCCTCAAGGCCCAGCATGTCGCGCTCGATGCGTTCTACCCCGGTTGGGGCGGCCTCGAGGTCGGCAGCGCGATGGTGCGCGGCGTGCTCGATCCCGACAACCCCGGCTACCGCCGCTGGGACTGGAAGCGCAACCAGCCGGCGGAGTTCCACAAGGTCAACGGCAAGCGGGACATCGTGATCGAGGGTTCCGGCAGCTTGAGCCGCGCCAACCGCGACCTGGCGACCTTCGCCCTGTGGATCCGGCTCGACCAGGTCGAACGCAAGCGTCGCGCGATCGCCCGTGACGGCGCGACGTATCACGAGCACTGGGACCGCTGGGCGGCACAGGAGCAGGCGTTCTTCGCGCGCGAGCGCCCCGACACCCTGGCGGATGCGATCATGGACGGCCGCACCGGCCAAGTGGTGTTCCGCGCCGACCTGCCGCCGACCTCGTAGCGGAGGGTCAGCCGACCCGGATCCAGGTCGTCGTGAACGGGCTCTCGTCCGGCGAGGTGACCATGGTGTCGCCCTCGCACTCGACCGCCATCGGAACCCCGGCTCCGGTGTCGGCGGGGAGTTCGGTGGGCTCGCCCGTCGACGTGCCGCCGATCGTGATGGCATTGGTGATGGTGATGCCGTTCGTCCACTCCGAGAAGACCACCTCGTCGCCCTCGACGGCCCATGCGCCGCTGCTGGTCCCGACGTGATCCTGCACGATGACCATCTCCAGGCCGTCGGAGTCGGCGACCGCCGTGAAGGTCAGATCCACGTCGTAGGTCATGGTGTCGCTGCTGACCTCGAGGGTCGAGCTTCCCTCTTCGGCGACCGACGTCACCGGCGACCCGTTGTCGTTGAAGAACGTCTGCAACTGGGCGGCGAGATCGGCCGTGTCGGCTTCCCAGGTGCCGACGAGGCAGCCGGCGAGGCCCCCCGAGCCCCCCGAGGAGCCCTCCGCCTCGGCGCCCGTCCCCGCCGCGGTGCCCTCCCCGATCGCCCCCGGGGAGGCGCAGGCGGCGAGGGCGAGCAGGGAGAGGGCCGCGAGGCCGGTGGTCAGGACGAGTCGGGTGCGCATGGGGTCTCCTCAGGGGGTCGCGTTCACCGTATCGACGGATGAGCCCTGCCGCGAGGTTGACTCAGGCCCACCCCAGTTCGTGCAACTGGTCGTCATCGATGCCGTAGTAGTGGGCGATCTCATGCACGAGCGTCACGTGGATCTCGTCGCGCAGCTCGTCGAGGTTCTCGGTGATCGCGAGCAACGGCTCGCGGTACAGCACGATCCGGTCGGGCAGTTCACCGAATCCGTAATGGTCGCGGTCGGTGAGCGCGGTGCCCTCGTACAGCCCGAGCAGATCGAGCGAGCCGTCGGCCGGCCGGTCCTCGGTGACGAAGACGAGGTTCTCGAGGCCCTCCACCATCTCGTCGGGAAGTTCGTCGAGTTCGTCGATGACGATCTTCTCGAACTCCTCGGGGGTCAGTTCGAGCGTCACGACTCGTCCAGCAGCGTGATGATCGACTCCTGCAGGTGACCGAGCCAGGCGTAGACCTCGCCCGCCGGGGTGTCGGGTATCTCGTCGTCGTCGGCGCGGATGCCGAGCCGGTCGGCGATCACGAGGCGCAGGTCGGTGAGCAGCGGCAGCCAGCGCACGGCGGCGTCGGGGGAGAGGCGCACCGTCTCCTCGTCGAGCGCGAGCGACACCTGCGCCGCATTCGCCGCCTTGCGGTCGACCAGGCCGGCGCGGGTGTACCGGGTGAACTCCTCGGCGGCCGCGTCGTCGTCGCGGTAGGCGGCGGGGAACAGCCGCGCGTGAGCGGGATCGGCACCCGCGTCGGTGCCGACGACCTCGAGGTACTGGTCGACGAGCGACCGCAGCACGCCCGACTCGCCGTCGGCGAACTCGAGCACGATGCGCTCGCCCGCACGACTCACCCTCACGAGTCGCTCGCTTTGGCCACGGTCGCCCACAGCCCGAACTCGTGCATCGCCTCGGTGTGGCGCTCCATCTCTTCGCGCGGGCCGGTGGCGACGACGGCCCGGCCGTTCTCGTGCACCTGCATCATCAGCCGTTCCGCCTCCGTCGTCGAGAACCCGAAGTACGACCGGAACACGTAGGTCACGTACGACATGAGGTTGACCGGATCGTTCCAGACGATCGTGATCCAGGGCACGTCGGGTGCGACCTCGAGAGAGATCTCGAGGTCGGCATCCGACTGCGGGGTATTCGCCGTCCGAAGGACGGGTGAATCACACATGGGGCGACCGACGGGACTTGAACCCGCGACATCCGGCACCACAAGCCAGCGCTCTACCAACTGAGCTACGACCGCCATGCGTTGCATGAGCAACCCATCGATACTACGACACCCAGGAACGCCACGCCTCCACCGTCTCGGCCGACGCGGTCTGCGCCTGCTCCGAGGTGGGGCCGGGCGACGCCACGAAGAGGGCGCGGCGGTAGTAGTCGAGTTCGCGGATGGATTCGAGGATGTCGGCGAGCGCGCGGTGTCCGCCCGCCTTGGCCGGCGCCTGGAAGTAGATGCGCGGGAACCAGCGGCGGGCGAGCTCCTTGATCGACGAGACGTCGACGCTCCGGTAGTGCAGGTGGGCGTCGACGCGCGGCATGTACTTCGCGAGGAAGGCGCGGTCGGTGCCGATCGTGTTGCCGGCCAGCGGCGCCGTTCCGGCATCCGGCACGAACCGCAGGATGTACTCGTTGACCTGGTACTCGGCGTCGGCGAGGGTCACCCCGCCCGGGATCTCGTCGAGCAGTCCGGAGGTGGTGTGCATCGTGCGCACGACCTCGTTCATCTGCTCGAGCGCGGAGTCGTCGGCTTTGATGACGATGCGGAACCCGGGGTCGACCGGCTTCAAGTCGTAGTCGGTGATCACGACGGCGACTTCGACCAGTTCGTCGACGCTGAGGTCGAGCCCGGTCATCTCGCAGTCGATCCAGACGAGGAGGTCCGGGGTGGAGGGCATTCCGCGAGTCTAATCGCGGGCGAGAACCCCCACCGGCGTGGGCTCGGGCCACTTGGGTCCCCGCCCGTCGCCGCTCGAGACCTGCCGCACGCGGCGGGCGATCCACGGCACGGCGTAGCGCCGCATCCAGACCGTCGTCGGCAGCCGCGTCGCCGGGTACGCCTCGTCGGGTCCGACCGGCTCGGGCAGGCCGAGAGCGGATGCCGCGGCCGACAGCAGCGCGAGGTGACCGCGCGTCGAGGGGTGCAGCCGGTCCTCCGACCACATGCCCTTCTCGGCGAGACCCGGGATCGTCCACAGGTCGAGCACGAGACAGCCGTGTTTCGCCGCGATCGCGTGCACATGCGCCGTGAAGATGGCGGCTCGGCCCCGCAGCATCGAGAGATACCGCGAGAACCCGGGGTCGTACGCCGTACCGAGCAGAATGGTCGCGCCGCTGCGCGCGAGATCGGAGATCCCGGTCTCGAGGTGGGCCGCGAGAGCGTCGGGGTCGGGCCGCAACGAGCTCAGGTCGTTGCCGCCGATGAGCACCGAGACGAGGTCGGCGCGCATCGCGATCGCGGCGGGGATCTGATCCTCGACGACGTGCCGCACGCGACGGCCGCGCACCGCGAGGTTGGCGAACTCGAGACGGCGGGCGCCCGAGGCGCGCTGATGGCCGTCGATCTCGAGGGCGAGGCGGTCGGCCCAGCCGAACCAGGGTTCGCCGCCGCCGATGACGGGGTCGCACCAGCCTTCGGTGATGGAGTCACCGAGAGCTGCGAAGCGCGTCCACTGCTGTTGACTGCCCTGCCGGGGAGTGTCGGTCACGGCACCAGTGTCGGGTGTCGGCGGCAGCGGGACATCCGGAAACCGCCCGATGCGCCGAGCTGTCACGCGAAGTTCACCGGTGCGCACATCCCGTTCACGCGACACCGACGAGGCGCCCGATCTCTAGACTGGCGGCGACCCCCTGTAGCTCAGTGGATAGAGCATGCGGTTTCTACCCGCCAGGTCGGGAGTTCGAATCTCTCCAGGGGGACGGGACCGTCCACGCGCCGTAGATCGGTGCGGGAGCTACGCCGTCGGGGCGGGCTTCTGCAGCTCGTCGACCGGGATGTTGTCGTAGTCCCAGCGGTCGAGGTCGGAGCCGAAGAGCTGCTTCGCGCGCCGCGGGTGCCGCACCCACTCGATGAGGCGGTTCTGGTACTCGCCGAGGGTGGAGTCGGAGGTGAGTCCGAAGTTGACCGAGTTGACCCGCATCGCCTCGAGCTGGTGCGCCGCCCAGTCGGCCGCGAGATCGGCTCCGGGCACGGGCAGCAGGCGGGCGGCGACGTGGGCCTCGGTCGCGAGCTGCTGGGCGTGCTCGCGGGCGTCGGCTCCCTGGCTGTGCCAGCGCGCCGCGTTCTGGCCGGCGCTGACCAGCGCGGCGACCGCGGCGACGCGGGTCTCGAAGTCACGTTGCGCGACGAGACGCTTGATGCCGGCTCGTCCGGCGCCGGCGCCGATGATGCCGGCCAGCACGATCGCGACGAACGGGATGACGGCGCCCGAGAGGATGCGCCAGCCGTCGTCGGAGGACGCCCAGTCCACGATGTCGTTCCACCAGTCCATGCCGGGACCCTAACCCGGGAGCCGGCGGATCTCAGCCGAAACGCAGCGCGTCGGCGGCATCCGTCGCTGTGCGGAACTCCCCGAGCACGCGGTACCCGCGCTCGCGGATGCTGAACCGCATCGCCCGGAACTCCCCGGAGTCGAGCGCCTCGAGATGCCCGAGCAGGCCCCCGCTGCGACTGGTCACCCGCCACTTGCCGCTCGCGAGCGGCGTGACGCGCACACCGGGTGTCGCGACCTTCAGAGCGACGGTCGTGGGGAGGTTCACGCCCCGAGATTACGGGCGACCCCCGACATCCCGGTCGGGCAGGAGGACCAGTTCGGCGTCGACGACCGTCTTCGCCTGGCGGGCGCTCTGAGCCAGCAGGATCCCGGCGAGCACGACGGTGGCGCCGGCGAGTCCGACCGGGTCGAGGGTCTCGCCGAGCCACACCCAGGCGACCGCGAACGCGAACACCACCTCGGCCGAGGCGACGATGCCCGCCGCCGTGGCCGACAGATGCTTGAGCGCGGTGAACGACAGCAGGAAGGCAAGGAACGAGCCGAAGACGACGGTCACCAGCAACGGGATGCCGAGGGGCAGCTCCCACGAACGCCACTGCCCGCCGACATCCAGCGGGGTCGTGAACGTCGTCGCATCCAGTTCCCACCAGCCGCTGAACAGTGCCCAGAACGCGGAGGCGAACAGCATCGTCCAGAAGGCGACGGCGAGCGGCGACGTGCGTCCGACCTGGCGTTCGCCCACCAGGAAGTAGAACGCGAGCGTCACGGCCGCGACCGCCGCGAGCGCGACGCCCGCCGGGTCGAGCCGCGCCTCCCAGGGGCGGGCGACCGCGGCAAGGCCGAGCAGCACGAGCCCGATCGCGGCCCACAGCCGCGCCTTCACCCGTTCCTTGAACACCAGGAAGGCGAACAGCGCCACCATCAGCACGGCCGTGTACTGCAGCAGCAGCGTCACGCCGACCGGCAGGTAGCTGAGCGCTGCCGCGTAGCTGGCCTGCACGAGGGCGACGCCCGCGACCCCGAGCACCGCCATCACGAGCACCTGGCGCGGCGCGAGTCGGAACGCGGCACGGTCGGTCACCAGCAGGACCAGGCCGGCGAGCACCATCGTCCCCAGCGAGCGAAACAGCGTGAGCTGCGTCGCGGTCAGACCGCCGTCGACGAGCAGCTTCGCGAGGCTGCCGTTGGCGCCGAAGAGCAGCGATCCGAGGAGCGCGTAGAGGTAGCCCACCGCGTCAGCGACCGAGCCCGTCGACCGCGTGCGGTTCGATCGCCGCCACCTCGTCGGCGGAGAGCGGGGCGCCGTCGAGCGCACCGAGACTCGACTCCAGCTGGGCGACGCTCGACGCGCCGATCAGCGCGCTCGTCACCTGCGGATGCCGCAGCACCCAGGTGAGGGCGAGCTGAGCGAGCGTCTGCCCGCGGCCCCTGGCGATCTCCTGCAGCGCGCGAGCGTGCGCGAGATACGCCGGCGAGATGTTGCTCGCGCTGATCCAGCGACCCTCGGCGGCTCGCGAGTCCGCGGGGATGCCGTCGAGGTAGCGGTCGGTGAGCATGCCCTGGGCGAGCGGCGAGAACACGATGCTGCCCGCGCCGACCTCGTCGAGCACCGGGAGGAGCCCGTTCTCGATGTGCCGGTCGAACATGTTGTAGCGCGGCTGGTGGATCAGCAGCGGAACGCCCTCGGCCGCGAGGGCCGTCGCGGCGGCGGTCGTCTGTTCGGGGGAGTAGTTCGAGATCCCGGCGTAGAGGGCCTTGCCGCTGCGCACGGCCTGGGCGAGCGCGCCCATCGTCTCCTCGATCGGCGTCTCGGGATCGGGTCGGTGCGAGTAGAAGATGTCGACGTAGTCGAGCCCGGTGCGGGTCAGCGACGCGTCGAGCGACGCGAGCACCGACTTGCGCGATCCCCACTCGCCGTAGGGACCGGCGAACATGTCGTAGCCGGACTTGCTCGAGATCACGAGCTCGTCGCGATGGGGCCGGAAGTCCTCCGCGAAGATCCGGCCGAAGTTCTTCTCGGCGCTCCCCACGGGCGGTCCGTAGTTGTTGGCGAGGTCGAAGTGCGTCACGCCGAGGTCGAACGCTCGGCGCAGGATGGCCCGCTGGGTGGCGACCGGGCGGTCGTCACCGAAGTTGTTCCACAGCCCGAGCGAGATCTCCGGGAGCTTCAGCCCGCTGCGCCCGCTCCGGGCGTAGCGCATCCGCGCGTAGCGGTCCGGGGCGGCGGCGTAGACGGCGATCGGTTCGGGCACCCGCCCAGCCTAGGAACTTTCCGCGCCGGGGATTCACCTCAGGAGCCGCGGAGCTCCGCGGCTGCGGCATCCAGCTGGGAGAGCACTCCCTCGACGATCCGCGTGCGTGCGGCGGGGGTCACGTCGCCGCCGGCGAGTACCGCGAGGGCGAGCGCGCAGCTCGCGACCCGACCGTTGACGTCGCCGCGGATGAGGATCTCCAGTCGTGCGGCGGCCTCCGCTTCGGCGACCAGCGCCCGCATCCTGAGGTCGTCGAGCGCCGCGGAATCGGCGACGGCGCGCGCGTCGAGCTCGACGTTCGTGGACGCGAGGGCGACGGCGGTGGCGATCGTCGAGGCGGCGGTGGCGACGACGAGCGGGAAGATCAGCAGCAGCACGACGTCCCCCGGCCGCCCGGAACCCGCCGACAGCGTGGCGAGAACGCCACTGCCGACGACGCCGGCCAGCACCACTCCGGTGCGGCTCAGAATCGATCGCTGGGCTCCGCTGAGGTGACGTGGCCGCAGGATCGCGAAGGCGCCGATGAGCACGGCCGTCGATGCCGCGATGGCGATGACGACCTCGGTGGCGTGCCACCACCCGCCCACCCGGTACGCCTCCGGCACGACGAGTGGAGCGGTCGCCACTGCGGAGAGTGCCGCCGCGAACACGGGACGACGCAGCTCGAACTCACGCGAGGCGGCGCTGACCGACACGCGTCCGACGGCTCGCACGGGCGCCGGCACCGCGACGGCCGCCGCGAAGCCGGCGGTGCGGGCCGCGAGCTCGTCGAGGCGCGATGCGATCGCCGCGGCTGCGGTCGCATCAGGAACGGTCCGGCCGCGCAACTGCGCGCGGATCTCGTCGAGGGCGGGGCTCAAGGCGTCATCGACAGCCGCACGAAGCCGCGACGCGGTCTCGTCCGCACTCTCCGCGGCGCGCGCCGTGGCCGCATCGAGTTCCATCGCCACCACGGCGCGACGGGCAAGCAGGCGGCGATGCTCCTCCCACTGGGCGAGCGCATAAGTGAGCAGCGGCATCCAGCACGTCGAGACGAGGATCCAGAAGCCGATGCGGTACAGCCACTCCGGATCGAGGCCGTGGGTGAACGCGATCAGTCCTCCGACGACGCCTCGACACACGCCGATCCCGACCCAGATCAGACCCGACGCGACTGGGACGACGCGTCCGAAGCGCGTGCGCGAGACGCCGGCGACGACCGCGACCCAGGCGACGGACGCGACCGCTTGCAGCAGGACGGAGATCGCGATCCACCCGGGACCGGGCAACGGGGTCGCGATCTCCTGGCTGACCACGAGCACCGAGGCGAGCACGGAGGTGACGATCCCGCCGCGCACGTTCGCCGCCCAGGGTCCCGACAGTGCCTGGGCGGTCGTGATCACGTCGACACCTCGGTCCGGCGCTCCCGTCACTTGACCCGGATGCGGCCCTGGAGCCACAGACGGGTCGCTTCGATCCGGGGTGAGGTGCTCTCGTCCTGGTCGACGCCGAGCGCCGAGTAGAGCCGGGCGACCATCGTCTCGGCGGCACGCACCGTCGTTCCGCGGCGCTCCGCGATCACTTTCGTCGTCAGACCGCTGGCGATCATCCGCAGCATGTCGGCCTGCGCGCTCGTCACGGTGAGCGTCCGATCGCCGTCGTCGATCCTCGGGCTCGACGCGCGACCGCTCAGAGCGTCCCGCACGGCGTCGGCGATATCGCCGGCACGTCGGAGCCGCGACTTGACGATGTAGACGAGGTCGGAGGGCATCCGGTCGGCGTCGCTGACGGCGAGTTCCGGCGACAGGTGCGACGTCAGCACGACCAGGGCGACCCACGGTCGCTCGTCGGCCATCCGCCGCAACAGGGGTCCCGACGAGATGCCGTGACCGAAGTCGAGATCCGTGACGAGGGCGTGCGTGTCATCCCCGATGAGATCCCACGCCTCGTCGGGCAAGCGCGCCTCGCGCACGTCGAACCCGCCGGAGCGCAGCGCCTCGGCGACCAGGGATCGGGTGAAATCGTCGTCCTCGGCGATGACGACGCGGGTCGGACCGGCGGTCATCGTGGCGTCGCCGGAAGGGCCGCCGCGAGGGCCTGGAGCAGCGCGGCGGCGGTGAACGGCTTGTCGAGAACCGCGCGGACGTTCGGCTGCCGTTCGACCGCGAGACCCTGCTCGGGAACCCCCGACATCGTGACGACCGCGAGACCGGGCTTGCGGGTCGCCAGCCAGGCCAGGAACGCCCGCCCGGTCGTCCCCGGCATGACGAGATCGGTCAGCACCAGGTCGACCGGATCCCGCACGACGATCACCTTCGCCTCTTCGGCATCCCTCGCACCGACCGGTTCGCCCCCGGCGTTTCGGATGACGGCGGAGGCGGCGTCGATGATCGCATCCTCGTCGTCGACGATCAGCACCCGTACACCGGTCAGATCGGACGTGCCGATCGCGGCCGGCGCGGCGGGAGACGGGGCCTCGCTCGCCGTCGCCCGTGGCAGATCGAGGACGAATGTCGTGCCGGCGGGTCCGGTCGCGGTGACGTCGAGGGACCCGTCATGCGCGCGCGCGATGGCCTGCGAGACCGAGAGTCCCAGTCCCGTGCCCTGGCCGACGGCTTTGGTCGTGAAGAAGGGATCGAACGCCTGGTCGAGAACCGACGGCGTCATCCCCGGGCCGGTGTCGGTCACCGCGATCCTCACCCGGTCCCCGTCGCCGGTGGCGCGCACGGTCAGAGACCCGCCGTCCGGCATCACGTCGCGGGCGTTCGTCGCCAGATTCATCAGCACCTGGAGGAGCTGGGTCGGATCGCCGAGGATCCGCAGATCGCGGACGACCTCCACCTCGACGACCAGGTTCTTGGGCAGAGTGTCGCGGCAGAACTCGGTGAAACGCTCGACGAGGTCCGTGATCTCGACGAGGGTGCGCTGGCCCTCCACCCCGCGGGCGAAGGTGAGTACTTGGCGGATCATGTTGGAGCCGCGTTCGATCGCCTCCTGCATCCCCGCGATGATGCGCAGCCGGCTGAGCTCGTCCTCCTCTCCCGCGAGGAGCTGGGTCGAGAGCATGAGCGGGGTCAGCACGTTGTTCAGGTCGTGCGCGATGCCACCGGCGAGCGTCCCGATGCTCTCCATCCGCTGGGCACGAAGCATGACCTCTCCCTCCCGCCGAGCCTCGGTGACGTCGATGAGGACGCAGAAGACGGCCTCGGGGGCGCCCGACGGGTCGCGCACGAGCACCCACCGGCAGGCGATCAGCCGCTCCTCGTCGTTGCGTCTGATGACGAGGTCGCCGGTCCAATTGCCCTCGGCGGCGACCACGGCATCCGCCTCGGCGTACGCCTGGGCATCGGCACCGAGCACCGCGAGCAGGGGCTGCCCGGTCACGTCTTCGTCGCCGTCGAGCGCCAGCAGTTCCGCCGCGCTGCTGTTGAAGTATTCGATGCCGTCGCCGAGACCCCGCACGATGATCGCGTCGCTCGTGGAGTCGAAGACGGTCGCCTGCGCGTACTGCTTGCGCGGGTCGCCGATCGCGACGAGCCGAGCGGCCTCGCGTTCGGAGACGTCGGTCATCGAGATTCCGAGCAGATCGTCGGCCGGGAAGACGAGCGTCTCGACCCACCGATTCGTGCGGGGATCGCGGAGCCTCAGGGACTGCTGGGTGCCGGAGGCCATGACGGTGTGCAGCATCGCCGCGACGTCGTCGCCGAAGCCGGTGACCGTCCACAGGTCGGCCCCGATGAGGTCGGCGGCGCGGATGCCGAGCGTCGCAGCTGCGGCGCGGTTGACGTAGCGAAGACGCCAGTCGCGGTCGACGAACACGAGGTCGTTGGGCACCCCGTCGAGCGCCGCCGTCAACAGCGTGTCCATGCGGATGCGCTCGCGGTGCTGTTCGACGGCCGCTGTCACGTCGGTGACGGCCCCTTGTACCCGGACGATCCGGCCACCGGCGCGGACGGCTTCGCCGATCAGCCGGATCTGCCGCAGCTCCCCGGCCGCGGTGCGGAACGGCGCGACGAGGTCGAACGCGGTCCCTTTCGTCGCACACCGGGTGAAGGCGCGGTCGACGCGAGCGCGGTGACCGGAGCCCACGTGGGCGATCAGGTCTCCCCGCGTGACCACCTGGTCCGGGTCGAGGCCGAGCACATCGAACAGCTGCGGAGACCAATGCCGCTCGCCGGTCACGAGATCCGTCGCCCATCCTCCGACGCGCGCCACCCGTCCGGCGATCTGCAGCAGCCGCTCGGTGACGTCGAGCGACGTCTGCACGTCGGCGAGGTCGTCGATGTCCCGGCCGAGACCGAGCACGCCGAGCACACGATCGCGGGAGCGGATCGGCACGTTGAGCACGTCGGCGAAGAAGGTCGAGCCGTCGGGGCGCAGGCCGCGGCTCCGGTATCGCCGGGTCTCGCCCGCCGCGGCGCGCGCGAACTCCCCCGCGACACGCTCCCGGTCGTCGGGATGCACCGTGGGGCCGAAGTCCATCCCGCGCAAGATCTCCCAGGGAATCCCGACCCGGTCCGCGAGGGCGGCGTTGCCGGCGACGAATTTCCCGTCGGTGTCGACGAAGTAGACGGGGTCGGGGTGGGCCTCGAAGAGCGCACGCAGGCCGTGTCGACGGAAGGCCCCCCGCCAGCGAAGACGACTCATAGAATCCTCCGACCCGTCGCGATGCGCGCGGACCGCGCACGTCCGGGTCCGCACCGCCGAAGGTCCCTGATCCTCGACGCGACCGCCATGGTCGCCATGCGAGCAGTGTAGGGCTGCGACCGGAGGATGAGCACGACCCCCATCAGGGACGGAGCTCCCGGATGCGGGCGGCCGCGGTTTCGAGCTGGTCGACGATGGTGCCGACGACGCGCTCCTGATCGGCGGGGGTGAAGGTACCGGCGGCCAAGAAGGCGAGGGCCATGGCACAGGACGCGAGCCGTCCGCTGACTTCCCCGCGGACGAGTTCCAGGATCTGGGCCGATGCCTGCTCCTCGGCGTCGGCCAGCGCGATCGTGCGCGCCTCGACCGTGCGCTCGTCCCGGGCGATGAGCTCGTCGAGTCGTGCGCTCGTCGCCTGCAGTCCGACGGCGGTGGAGAGGATGTCGGCGGCGACGGAGAACAGCAGGGGCATGAGCGCGAGGGCGAGGAACGCGTCCTCATCCAGCCAGCTCCAGGTGAGGAGGGCGATCGCCGTCGCCCCGATCCCTCCGGCGGCGAGCGTGCCGCCTCGCAGGAGCGCGAACGACACGATCCCCGGGACGCGGAGGCGGTCGGTTCCGGCGGCCACCAGCATGAAGAGGATCGTGGCCGTCGCGATCCCCACGGCCATCTCGGCCACGGCGGGAAGGCCGCCGACGCGGAACGCCTCGAGAAGGAGAGGCGGCGCGACGGCGGCGGCCGTCAACAGCCCTGCGAAGATCGGTCGTCTCGACTGGAACGCGCTCATCGCGACCACGAGGGAGGCGCGCTCGTCGGGCCGGGAGGGCTCGACGGCCGGAGCGGTGGCGAAGTCGCGCGCCCGCGCACTGAGGTCGTCCAGGCGTCGACGGATCCGGTGCACCGTCACGGCGTCGACCCGAGCGGTGTGCAAGCCCGCGCGGATCTCCTCGAGGGCTGGCCCGAGCGCATCCGCGATCGCGTCGCCCATCCGCCGGGTGCGTTCCGCAGCCGTCTCCCGGCTCCGCGCGTCGAGGTCGGCGAGGTCGCGCGCCAAGCGCGCGCGGTAGGCGAGCAACCGGCGGTATTCCTCGCCTTGCGCGAGCGCATAGGTCAGCAGCGGCGTCCAGATGAGTGCCAGGACGCACCAGAAGACGATGCGGAAGACCCATTCCGGGTCGAGCCCGGCGGAGAGCGCGACGGCTCCGCCGGCGAGCCCGCGGAGCACGCCGACCCCCAGCCACATCGTGACCAGACCCACCGGAGGGACGATGCCGGTACGACGTCGAAAGACCGTGGACACGAGCCAGACCCAGATGCCGGGCAGCGTGAACTGCAGCGCGACCGACGCGACGATGTACCACCCGTTCGGGAAGCCGGTCGGCAGCTCCTGCATGACCACGAGAAGCGAACCCGGCACGGCGGTGCTGCCCCAGCCCCGCACGTTGGCGGCCCAGGGGCCGGTCAACGCGTGGCGCGTGGTGAGCACGGGTGGCATCCTTCGAACAGGTGGGGCCGGTCCCGGAGCGCCCCGCACACCTGAACCGGCCCAGTGGATCGCGTCCCCCGACGCATCCTGATCCCAGCAACGGATCCGGCCCCCCGGCCGGATCCGCGATTCCCCCGAATCGCAGGACGAACGCCCTGGAGATGAGTTTCGGGTCCCGCCGACGGGCGGTCAAGCGGCGCGGATCGGCGGTGTTCGCCGGAGCGAACGCGTCGACCTGTGGAGACCCCCGAACTGGGGTGGTCGCGCACGTCCTGAGCGTCTCCTGAGCATCCGTTCCCGCGGCGGTGCGGGGGAGCTACCGTCGGGGCATGTCCGACAACACCACGACACATCAGCGCTGGGTCGCCTTCGGCCCGGCCGGAGCGATCGGCTCCATCCATCGCACCGACGGGGGCTTCCAGGTGAGGCTGCTCGACGCGACCGAGGGTCGCGAGTACCCCTCGCTGGAGGTCGCGAAGAGTGCTCTCCATGCGTCGCTGCCCGGCGGCTCCGACTGGCCGGAGTTCCGCGAGCACTGACACCGAGGACGGTGCCGTCCTCCCCAGCCGATGCCGCCCGGCCGCGTTCCGCAGATCGCGAGCCGGGCGTCGTCGCGTCCGGGCGCACGACCGAGAGTGGGGCATCGGATGCCGGCCGCCACTTCACGGCACGAGCGGGCACCGGCATCCGACCCTCACGATTGGAGAAAACGGATGTCCGACCAGATCACCCTCACCGGCCTCGTGGCCACCCCGCCCAAGCACATCGTCACGAGCGAGGGGCTGCAGATCACCTCGTTCCGCCTCGCGTCCACCCAGCGCCGGTTCAACCGCGCGGAGCAGAAGTGGGAGGACGCCGACACCAACTGGTACACCGTGACGGCGTTCCGCACCCTCGCGGCGAACGCGATCGGCTCGATCCTCAAGGGTCAGCGCGTGATCGTCTCGGGCCGACTCCGCATCCGCGAGTGGCAGACCGACGAGAAGTCGGGCACGACGATCGAGGTGGATGCCGACAGCCTGGGCCACGACCTGACCTTCGGCACCTCGTCGTTCACCCGCACGCCGCAGGCGACCGCAGCGGCGGACACCCCCGAGACCGCGGCGGCGGCGGAGCAGATCCCCGCGTCGCCGGAGGCGCCGGACCCCGACGTCGCCGACGCCCCGGTCGACGATCTCGCCGAAGCGCGCGCCAAGCGGCCGAGCGAGCTCCCCGTTCCGTTCTGAGCGGCGTCCCCCAGGTCAGCTCAGGCCGAGGCCGTCGAGCAGGCCCGCTTGCTTCTTCGGGGCGCGCGGGATCGGCTCCCCGGCCCGGTGACGGCGCAGCACCTCGGCCTCGACCGCGGTCTGCAGTTCGTTGATCGCCCGGTTGTGGCTGCGCGACTCGGCTACGAGGTCGGGGTACTCGGTGACCGTCGCAACCCACCGCTTGTCGGCCTCGCGTCGCTCGATGAAGTACGAGTAGCCGCGCACGTCGATCGCCATTCCGGCCTCCTGAAGTCGTCAGGTCGAGGCTAGCCGCCCCCGCGGTCTGGGCACCGCGCGATCAGTGGCCGGCGTCGCTCACCACTTTGAGCCCGACGACGCAGGCGACGAGTCCGAGGATGAGCAGCACCTTGACCACGCTCACCGCTTCGGCGCCGCTGACCATGGCGACGACGACCGTGAGGGCCGCGCCGATGCCGACCCAGACGGCGTACGCGGTGCCGGTGGGGATGTCGCGCATCGCGAGAGCGAGACCGCCCATGCTCAGCACGAGCCCCACGCCGAAGACGATGGTCGGCCCCAGCTTGGTGAAGCCGGCGCTCTTGCCCAGAGCGGTCGCCCAGACGGCTTCGAGGATGCCCGAGACGATGAGAATGATCCACGACATGATCGGCCTTTCGGCCAGTCGTGTCTGTCCGGGTACTGGGGTCCTCGTCCGGGAGACGGGTTCACGTCTCGGCGCTGAGAGTAGCTCGCAGGGCTGGGCACGAGCTGAGCACCCGTAGAATCGTCCCGACCCGGGACTCGACCGGGACGGGACGGGGACTTCTCATGGCGAGCCGGATCGCACGCGCCGCGGTCGTCGTCGCGCTCGCCGGAATCGGCGCCCTCACGCTCGCGGGCTGCGTGGACGCTCCGGAGCCGACGCCCACGCCGACCGCCGACGTCTCCTCGGCCCCGTCGGCGCCCGCCGAACCCGAGATCGACCTCGACGGCTCGGCCACGCAGAACCTCCCGTACTTCGACCGGGTCAACAACGAACTCGTCAGCGCGGGGGGAGCCCTCGACGGCCGGGCGTTCATCGACAACCTCGTCGCCGCGGGCTACCCGAAGACCGACATGGAGGTCACGGCCGACCGCACGGCGATCGACCTGGCGGCCGACAACATCCAATTCTCGGTCCGCCTCAACGGAACGTGCCTGATCGGCCAGTACGGCAACATCGGCTACGCCTCGACGACAGCCCAGCTGCTCAGCACCGGGCGCTGCCTCGTCGGCGCCACCCGTCCCATCGACTGGTGACGTCGGGGGCGGCCTCCCGCCGTCCCTAAGCTGGAGCCATGGCCGAATACATCTATTCCATGGTGCGCGCCCGCAAAGCGGTCGGCGAGAAGCTCATCCTGGACGACGTCACGATGGCGTTCCTGCCCGGGGCGAAGATCGGCATGGTCGGCCCCAACGGCGCCGGCAAGTCGACGATCCTGAAGATCATGGCCGGGCTCGACCAGCCGTCCAACGGAGAGGCGACCCTCGCCGCCGGGTACACCGTCGGCATCCTCATGCAGGAGCCCGAACTCGACGAGTCGAAGACCGTGCTCGAGAACGTGCAGGAGGGCGTCGGCCCGATCATGGGCAAGATCGCGCGCTTCAACGAGATCTCGCTCGCGATGGCCGAGCCGGATGCCGACTTCGACACCCTGCTCGCCGAGATGGGCACCCTCCAGGAAGAGATCGACGCCGCCGACGCCTGGGACCTCGACTCCCAGCTCGAGCAGGCGATGGATGCCCTCCGCACCCCGCCGGGAGACGCCGCGATCGCCCCGCTCTCCGGCGGTGAGAAGCGCCGCGTCGCGCTCACCAAGCTGCTGCTGCAAAAGCCCGACCTGCTGCTGCTCGACGAGCCCACGAACCACCTCGACGCCGAGAGCGTGCTCTGGCTCGAGCAGCACCTGAAGTCCTACCCCGGCGCCGTCATCGCGATCACCCACGACCGGTACTTCCTCGACAACGTCGCGGAGTGGATCGCCGAGGTCGACCGCGGCCGGCTCATCGGCTACGAGGGCAACTACTCGACCTACCTGGAGAAGAAGGCCGAGCGCCTCGACATCCAGGGCAAGAAGGACCAGAAGCTCGCCAAGCGCCTCGCCGAGGAGCTCGAATGGGTGCGCTCGTCGGCGAAGGGTCGTCAGACCAAGTCGAAGGCGCGTCTGGCCCGCTACGAGGAGATGGCCGCCGAGGCGGACCGCACCCGGAAGCTCGACTTCGACGAGATCCAGATCCCGCCGGGTCCGCGGCTCGGTCAGGTCGTCATCGAGGCCAAGGATCTGCACAAGGGCTTCGGCGACCGCGTGCTCATCGACGGCCTGTCGTTCACCCTCCCGCCGAACGGCATCGTCGGGGTCATCGGCCCCAACGGCGTCGGCAAGACGACCCTGTTCAAGACGATCGTCGGACTCGAGCCGCTCGACGGCGGCGACCTGAAGATCGGCGAGACCGTCAAGATCTCGTACGTCGACCAGACCCGCTCCAATATCGACCCGAACAAGTCGCTGTGGGAGGTCGTCTCCGACGGGCTCGACATCATCGTCATCGGCAAGACCGAGGTGCCGTCGCGCGCCTACGTGTCGAAGTTCGGCTTCAAGGGGCCCGACCAGCAGAAGAAGGCCGGTGTGCTCTCCGGTGGCGAGCGCAACCGCCTCAACCTCGCGCTCACCCTCAAGGAGGGCGGCAACCTGCTGCTGCTCGACGAGCCCACCAACGACCTCGACATCGAGACGCTCTCGAGCCTCGAGAACGCCCTGCTCGAGTTCCCCGGCTGCGCGGTGGTCATCACTCACGACCGGTGGTTCCTCGACCGGATCGCGACCCACATCCTCTCCTACGAGGGCACCGACGAGAATCCGGCGAACTGGTACTGGTTCGAGGGCAACTTCGAGTCGTACGAGGCGAACAAGATCGAGCGTCTCGGACCGGAGGCCGCCGCCCCGCACCGCGCCACCCACCGCCGCCTGACCCGCGACTGACATGACCCGCATCCACGTGCCCATCGGCATCCGGTTCAACGACCTGGATGCCTACGGCCACGTCAACAACGCCGCGATGCTCACCCTCCTCGAGGAGGCGCGCATCGCGGTGTTCTGGAGCGCCGGCGACCTGCAGGTGGACGGGGTGAACGACAACGACGCCCCGGTCGCCGACACCAGTACCGCGACGACCATCACCCTCGTCGCCCGGCAGGAGGTCGAATACCTCGCGCCGATCCCGTACCTGCGGGAGCCGCTCGACGTGCAGCTCTGGATCGGCCGACTCGGCGGGGCGAGCCTCGACGTCTGCTACGAGATCGCCTCGCCCGCGGGTGACGAGGAGCAGACGATGTTCGCGAAGGCCGCGACGACGATCGTGCTCGTGGATGCCGCATCCGGTCGTCCGCGTCGGATCACCGAGCGCGAGCGCGAGGCCTGGGCCGCCCACGTCGACGCCCCGGTCGTCTTCGCCAAGCGCTCCTAGGTGTACTCGGCAGAGACGTTGGTGACGCTGCCGTTGTGAAACGGGGAGACCTCCTGGCTTAGTGGAGCTGTCTAGTTCTTCACGGCCAGGAGGTCTCGTGTCTCACG
>NZ_JBIIAW010000032.1:0-28383 GCF_044239695.1 Pseudolysinimonas sp.
AGATGCCCGAGCAGGAGCAGGTGGATCTCATCAGCCAGCTCGACGACGAGCGTGCGGCCGACGTGCTCGACCAGATGCAGCCGGATGACGCCGCCGACCTCATCGCGCAGCTCTCCGACGAGCGCGGCGAAGCGCTGCTCGATCTGATGGAGCCGGAGGAGGCCGACGACGTGCGGTTCCTCCTCGCCTACGGCGCCGACACCGCGGGCGGACTCATGACGACGGAGCCGATCATCGTGTCCGCCGACGCCACGGTCGCGGAAGGGCTCGCCCTCATCCGGCGTCACGAACTGGCTCCCGCACTCGGCGCGGCGATCTGCGTGACCCTGCCGCCCTACGAGCCGCCGACCGGGCGGTTCCTGGGCATGGTGCACTTCCAGCGGATGCTGCGCTACCCGCCGCACGAGCGCCTCGGGACGCTGCTCGACACCTCGCTCGAGCCGGTGACCCCGCACACGAGTGCGGCCGAGGTCTCGCGCATCCTGGCCTCGTACAACCTGGTCTCGCTGCCCGTCGTCGACGAACAGCGCCGACTCGTCGGGGTGGTGACCATCGACGACGTCCTCGACTACCTCCTGCCGGACGACTGGCGAAGTACCAGCGAGGAGGATCCCGTGACCGTAGGAACTGCGGCCATCCCCACCCGCACCACCACCGGAAGGAGGACGAGTCATGGCTCGCGTCGAACGTCGTAACGAACCCCGCCTCGACCTGCCGAAGGGTTCCCGCGGACCGTTCTCGTCACCGTTCCGTCCCTCGGGCCGCGACCGCATGGGCCGGTTCTCGGAGTCGTTCGCCCGCGCGATGGGCACCTCGTGGTTCCTCATCGGCATGTCGGTGTTCGTGGCGGCGTGGCTCGCCTTCAACACGCTCGCGCCGGAGGAGATCCAGTTCGACCCGCGGCTGACCAACTTCACGCTGCTGACGCTCATCCTGTCGTTGCAGGCGTCCTACGCGGCGCCCCTCATCCTGTTGGCGCAGAACCGCCAGGACGACCGCGACCGCGTGCAGATCGAGCAGGACCGTCAGCGCGCCGAACGCAACCTCGCCGACACCGAGTACCTCGCCCGCGAAGTGGTCGCCCTGCGCCTCGCGATGAAGGACGTCGCGACGAAGGACTTCATCCGCGCCGAGCTGCGCTCGCTGCTCGAGGAGCTCGACGCCGACAAGGACGAGACCGCCGCGCCGAAGAAGTCCGCGCCGAAGAAGTGACCGAAGCAGCCGTGCGGGCGGCCCTCGGAAGGGTCGTCGACCCCGAGATCCGCCGTCCGATCACCGAGCTCGACATGGTGCGCGAGGTCGTCGTCGACGGTGGCGCCGCGACGGTCGGCATCGCGCTGACGATCATCGGCTGCCCGGCGGCCGACACGATCGAGCGGGATGTGCGCGCCGCCGTGCTCGGCGTGCCCGGGGTGTCGTCGCTCGACCTCACCGTCGGCGTCATGACGGTGCCCGAACGCGAGGCGCTGGTGGCCCGGCTGCGCGGGACGCGCACGTCGCAGTTCGGCCCCGACACCCTGACCAAGATCTACGCCGTCACGAGCGGCAAGGGCGGGGTGGGCAAGTCGACGCTCACCGCCAACCTCGCCGTCGCCCTCGCCGCGCGCGGGTTGAAGGTGGGCCTCGTGGATGCGGATGTCTTCGGCTTCTCGATCCCCGGCATCCTCGGCCTCGGACCCGACGACCGCCCGACGAAGGTCGGCGACCTGATGATGCCGCCGACCGGCCACGGCGTGCAGGTGATCTCGATCGGCATGTTCGTCGACGGCTCGACGGCGGTCTCGTGGCGCGGCCCGCTGCTGCACCGCACGATCCAGCAGTTCCTCACCGACGTCTGGTTCGGCGACCTCGACGTGCTGCTGCTCGACCTGCCGCCCGGCACCGGCGACGTCGCGATCTCGATCGGCCAATTGCTGCCGCACGCGGAGGTGCTCGTCGTCACGACCCCGCAGCCCGCCGCCGCCGAGGTCGCCGAGCGCTCCGGCCTGGTCGCCCGCCAGACCGGTCAGGCCGTCATCGGCGTCATCGAGAACATGACCGGCGACCTCTTCGGCTCGGGCGGCGGCGACGCCGTCGCGTCCCGGCTCGACGTGCCGGTGCTCGCGCGCATCCCGCTGTCCCGCCCGCTGCGCGAAGGCGGGGATGCCGGCGCCCCCGTCGTACTCGCCGATCCGGCCGACCCGGCCGCCGCCGCCATCCTGTCCCTCGCCGACACCCTCGCCGCCCGAGGTCGCGACCTGCCCCGCCGCCCGCTGCCGTTCACCGCGGGGTGAGTGCCGCGCGGAGCGCGGTGTATCGAAGCCGCCCCCGGGTTACTCGGGCGGCGATTCTCCGGACGTGACCCGCGGGCCGGGACGGCCCGCGGCGCTGGGACCGCGCGGCGGCGCGAAAGCGCCCCCGCCTACAGCGGAGTCCGCGGGCGCGTCGATGTCCTTCTTGCGCAGCGGATAGCGGAACAGCGGGATGTACGACAGGGCCATCAGCGTCGCCGGCACGAGGCTGAACGACATCACGATGCCGAAGACCGCCGAGGTGGGCTGCGCCTCGACGGCCGTCGCGGCCGTCGACTCCAGGTAGCCGGAGACGGCGAGGATGACCGCGAGGATCGTGGTGCCGAACGCGAGGCCGGTCGTCTCGCCGGCCGTCCACATGCCGCTGAACGACCCGCCGCGGCCGGGGCCGTTGGTGCGCGCGTCGTGGGCGATGACGTCGGGCAGCATCGACAGCGGCAGCGCCTGGATGCCGGCGTAGGCGATGCCGACGAGGCCGATCGGCACGACGATCCAGGAGCCGGGCACGACGAGCAGACCCACGTTGGCGAGAGCCCCGAGGAAGAACAGGGTCGTCGCGATGACGTAGGCGCGCTCCTTGCCGATGCGGCGGGCGACGACGCCCCAGAGCGGCGCGGCGACGATCGCCGGCAGGATGAGCGCGACGAACAGGATCGTGACGGCGTCGGTGTCGCCGAGCACCCAGGTCGCGATGTACTGCGTGCCCGCCAGCATCCCGCCCGCGGCGAGCGCCTGGATGAAGAAGGTCGCCAGCAGCGTGCGGAACGGGGTCGACGACCGCAGCAGCACGAGACCGCGTCGGGCCTGGGTGGCGATCGAGTCGCGCGGCGGGGCGATCTCGGTGAAGGCAAGGGATGCCGGCGCCGCCGGAGCGTCGACCTTGCCCCGGGCCGCACGCTCCACCGTCGAGGTGACGAGGATCGCGACGATGAAGATCACCGCGGCGCCGATGGCCATGAAGAGGTAACCGCCGAAGTCGGTCCCGAAGAGTTCGACCCCGAGTTCGCGCAGGGCCGGCCCGCCGCCGCCGTAGAGCAGGATCGCGGCGGTCAGCACGACGACGCGCGCCGACAGCAGGCGGGTACGCGCGTCGTAGCCCGAGACCAGTTCGGCGGGCAGCACGTTGTAGGGAACCTGGAAGAACGAGAACCCCGTCGCCGCGAGCAGGAAGGCGACGAACACCCAGGCGGCGGCGAGCAGCGGCTCGGTGCCGGTCGGCACCGCGAAGGTGATCACGAAGAACACCGGCAGCACGAACGCGGCGAGTCGCATCAGTCGACGACGGCTGCCGCGGGCGGCGAACTCCCGGTCGCTGTAGGCGCCGACGATCGGGTCGATGATGATGTCCCAGATCTTCGCGACCGTGACGACAGCGCCCGCGAGGAGCGCCGGGACGGCGAGCGTGTCGGTCAGGTAGAAGACGAGCACGAGCCCCGGCAGCGCCGCGAAACCGCTCGTGACGAACTCTCCGGTCGCGTAGCGCGCGAGGATGCCGGCGCGCAGTTCACGCGCGCGCGCGGGTCGAGGTGCCGCGTCAGTCACGGGCCGATCCTATGCGCTGGATGCGCTCCTTCCGCGCCCCCCGTGCGGGGTCTCGACACGCCCGCTGCGCCGCTCCTCGACCGCAGATGTCATCCCGGGGGCAGACCGTAGTTCTGCCGGAAGCTGTCGTACTCGTAGTCCGTGCGGAATCGACCCCGGTTCCGCAGCTCGGCGATGACGTCCTTGAAGCGCGCCACCCCGTCGGGCTGGACGTCGACGTTGATGTTGAAGCCGTCGGCGACATCGGTGTCGACCCACTCGATGATCCGGTCGGCGATCTGCTCGGCCGTGCCGAAGACGGAGCGCTGACCGCGGGTCAGGTTGTGGTGCACCAGCTGCTTGACCGTGAAGCCGTTCTCCTTCGCGACGCCGCCGATGTCGCCGCGGCGGTAGTTGATGACGTCGTCATCGGTCGGGATCTTCTCGAACAGGTCGAACGGGAGGGGCTTGTCCGGGTGCAGCTCCTCGACCGGGAGACCGAGCTGCTTCGAGAGGTTCGACACCAGGAAGTCGAGCGACATCTGCTCGTCGAACTGGGCTTTGCGCGCGAGGGCGTCCGCCTCGCTGTCGCCGACGACGGCGTACAGCCCCGGCAGCACGACGAGGTGGTCGGGGTTGCGGCCGAAGCCCGCGGCGAACCCCTTCGCCTTCTTGTAGAAGGTGCGGTCGTGGTCGACGGTCGGCTGCGAGGTGAACATCACGTCGGCGTAGCGGGCGCCGAACTCGCAACTCTGCGCCGAGACCCCGGCCTGGAAGCGCACCGGGAGCTCCCCGTTGTAGCGGCCCTGCAGCTGCATGATCCCGGAGCTCGAGAAGTGCTTGCCGTCGAAGTCGACGTGGTGGGCGAGCGACTGGTCGATGTAGACGTCGTTCTCCTTGTCGGCGACGATCGCCTCCTTCGGCAGCGAGTTCCAGTACGCCACGACGATCTCGACGAATTCGGCGGCGCGTTCGTAGCGCGTCGCGCGATCGAGCTTCTCTGCGAGGGGGACACCGAGGGCCTGCAGCGCCTCGTTCTCCTGGCTGGTGACGATGTTCCATCCGGCGCGGCCCTTGCTGACCTGCTGCAACGTCGCGATCATCCGCGCCACGTTGTAGGGGTGTCCGGTGAGCGAGGATGCCGTGGCGATCAGACCGAGATGCTTCGTCTCCCGCGCGATCGCCGCGAGCAGCACGGCCGGCTCGAGGCCACGGCGGGGCTTGCGGAGGAAGCTCGAGCCGAGCACCGCGTAGGTGTCGGGAAGGAAGATCGCGTCGAACTTCGCCTCTTCGGCGATCTGGGCGAGCATGACCTGATGGTCGATGTCGTCGACCAGGGTGGTGGGGTCGTCGAAGGATTTCCAACCGGCGTCGTGCCGGCCGGAGGTGTGGAAGATCATATTCAAGCGGATCTGCTTGACCATTCGTGTGAATCCCATTTCCCGATGAAGTCGCTGCTCGTGAGTGCCTCGGCCAGGCTACTCACGCGTCGGCGAGCAGAAAGGGTCGAAGGTCCCGGTAGCCGACCGGGGCTCAGCCCGCGGGGGCGGGCGGTTCGACGAGACGGGCGAGGAGTTCGGTGAGCAACCGCTCCGCCAGCGGTGGCGGGGTCGCTTCGATGATAGCGAGCAGCGGTGCGAGGGAGTCGGGGAGCGCCCCGCCGGCGCTGATTCCGAAGCCGCCCAGGATGGCGGCCGCGGTGTCGGAGTCGAGCGCGCCGTCGAGCGGCGGGAGCTGCCCCAGCAACGGGGTGACATCGACGTGCGGGACGCCGCGCACGGCATCCGCCGCCTTCGCCAGCACTCCGAGCAGCTCGGGAAGCACCTTCTCGGTGACCGGGGTGATCGTGAGGTGCGTGGTGGGCGGGATGCCGGCGGCCGCGGGCTGCAGCTGCAGGATGAAGCCGAGGCCGCGGGCGGCGTCGGCCCAGTGGTGGGGGTCGACCTGCTCGTCCCGGGCGACGCCGGGGTCGGCGGCGACGGCGAGCAGCGGACCGACGGGGTCGCCGAGCACCCGCAGGCCGCGGATGGCGTCGATCTTCTGGATGATCGCGGACGTCGAGCGCTGCGTCGAGTCGGCGAGGCGCTGGAATCCGGGCAGCCCGAGGGCGTGCGTGATCGCCCAGGCGGCCGCGAGCGGACCCGCCGACTTCGACCCGAGGATCGTCGGATTGACGACCGGGTAGCCCGGCCAGCGGGTCGTCGCGAAGTACTGGAGGCGCTGGCGGTCGCGGCCGCGCTGCAGCAGCACCGAGACCCCCTTCGGCGCGTAGCCGTATTTGTGCAGATCGGCGCTGATGCTCGTCACCCCGGGCACCGCGAAGTCCCACGCCGGCAGGCCGGGCCAGAACGGCAGCACGAGACCGCCGATGCAGGCGTCGACGTGTACCGGAATGCCGCGAGCCGCGGCGAGGGCCGCCACCGCCGCCACGGGATCGAGGGCCGCGACCGGGTAGGACGGGGCCGAGACGACGACGAGCGCGACATCGTCGCCGAGACGCTCCTCGAGGTCGGCGACCGCGACGACCCCGGTGTCGGACACCGGCACGACGTCGAGCGTCAGCCCGAAGTAGTGGGCCGCCTTCTGGAACGCCGCGTGCGCCGTGACGGGCATGACCAGGCGGGGCGTTCCGGTGTGCGTGAGCGCCCAGGCATCCCGAGCGGTCTTCACCGCGAGCAGGCACGACTCGGTGCCGCCCGTCGTCACGGTGCCGACCACGTCGGCGTCGCCGTGCAGCAGGTCGCGCACGAAGCCGAGCAGGTCGCGCTCGAGCGCCGCGACCGACCCGAACGTCGTCGGGTCGAGACCGTTGACGGGCTGCATGAGCTTCGCGGCGTCGGCGGCGAGCTCGTCGAGCTCCGCGAGGCCGGGGTCGTAGACGTACGACAGCACCCGGCCGCCGTGCGTCGGGGCGTCGGTGGCGCGGAGGTCCTTCAGCCGGCGGAGGATGTCGGCGGGCTGCTCGGCGAACGCGGTCATGCGGGGGCTCCGGGCGGGGGCGGGGTGTCGCGCACGAGCGCGTCGATGTCGGACTTGCGCAGCGGGTAGCGCGCGAGCGAGATGAGGCTCAGCAGCATGAGCACGGCCGGGATGACGCTGAACGCCAGGATGATGCCGACGATCGCGCTCTCGGGCTGGGTCACGGTCTGCTCCGCGACGGTCGGGATGAACCCGGTCACGGCGAGCACGATCGACAGGATCGTGCCGCCGAACGCGAGGCCCGCCGTCTCCCCCGCCGTCCAGACCCCGCTGAAGGTGCCGGCCCGACCGGGTCCGTTGGTCTGGGCGTCGTAGGCGACCGTGTCGGGCAGCATCGCGAGCGGCAGCGACTGCAGCCCCGCATACGCCGCCCCGGCGAGCGCGACCGGGGCGAAGATCCACGGCCCGGGGAACCAGATGAGCAGCGTCATCGACAACGCCGCGAGGGCGAACACGACGGTCGCGAGCCGGAACGCGCGCTCCTTGCCGATGCGCCGCGAGATCACCGACCACAGCGGCGTCACCAGGATCGCCGGCGCGATGAGCGACAGGAACAGCAGGATGGTGCCCTCGAGCTGCAGCACGTCGAAGGCGACGTAGGCGACCCCGGCGAGCATGAGCCCGATCGCGAGGGCCTGCACGACGAACGTGAACAGCAGCGCGCGGTAGGGCTGACTGTCCCGCACGGCCGACCACCCCCGGCGGAAGTGCATGAGCACGCCCGCCTTCGGGTCGGCGAGCCCCTCGATCCTGTCCGACCCCGGAGCGCGGGGCACGTGGGTCCCTCGTGCGCTCCGCTCGACGGTCGAGGTGATGAGGAATGCGACGAGGAAGATCGCGCCGGCCGCGGCCGCCATGATCAGGTAGCCCTGGTACTCGTTCGCGCCCAGCGCGACCAGTTCGGGCGCTCCGCCGCCGAAGGCGAGGATGGCGAGCGTGAGCACGATGACGCGGGCCGACAACAGTCGGGTGCGGTCGTCGTAGCTGTCCACGAGCTCGGCCGGCAGCGCGATGTACGGCACCTGGAAGAGGCTGAACGCGGTCGCGGCGAGCAGGAAGCCCAGCAGCACCCACGCCGCCGACACGGCCTCGGGCAGGCCCGGCGGTACGGCGAAGGTGAACACGAAGAAGATCGGCAGGGTGACGGCGCCGATCACCATGAAGCGGCGACGCGCACCGGTGCGGGCGAGGCTGCGGTCACTGCGTGCGCCGATCCAGGGGTCGATGATGACGTCCCAGATCTTCGACACGGTGAACGCAGCACCGGCGAAGGCCGGGCTCACGCCGAGGGTGTTGGTCATGTAGATGAGCAGCACCAGACCGGGGAGGGTTCCGAATCCCCCTGTACCGACGGATCCGACCGCGTATCGGACGATCGTGTTCCGGCGCAGCGCGGTAGCCCCCATGCTGTGAATCGTAGGCGGTTTCGACACGCGTCGGCCCGACGGCCCGCCGCTGCTCAACCCGGGGGAACGTAGGCTTCACTCATGTCGGGATCGCCGGTCGATCGGGCCACAGCGCAACAGCTGGCCCGTGACCTCACAGCAACGTCGAACAAGACGGTGGCCGTCATCGCCCCGTTCACCGGGAAGCCGTTCTACGACCTCCCGCAGTCGAGCGTCGCCGACGTCGAGGTGGCCGCCGAGTCCGCCCGCGCGGCGCAGCGCGACTGGTGGGCGGCGGGCTTCGCGCACCGGCGGAAGGTGCTGCTCCGCGCGCACGATCTGCTGCTCGAGCGCCGCGAAGCGCTGCTCGACGCCGTGCAGACCGAAACCGGCAAGACCCGCGGCCAGGCCTTCGAGGAGGTCTTCCAGTCGGTGAGCGCCACCCGGTATGCGGCGCTGTCCGCCCGCCGGGTGCTCGCTCCGCAGCGACGCCGGGGCGGCATCCCGATCGTCGTGCGCACGCGGGTGCGCTTCGAACCGAAGGGTCTCATCGGGGTGATCACCCCGTGGAACTACCCGCTGTCGCTCGCGATCATGGACATCGCGCCCGCGCTCGCCTCCGGCAACGGGGTCGTGCAGAAGGCCGACGACCAGGCAGTGGTCAGCATCCTCATGGCGAGGGCCGCCTTCGTGGATGCCGGCGTGCCCGCCGCGCTCTGGGGCGTCGTCGCCGGGCCCGGGGCCGACATCGGCAACGCCGTCGTCGACGCGGCCGACTACGCCTGCTTCACCGGTTCGACGGCGACCGGCAAGGTGGTCGCCGCCCGGGCCGCGCAGAAGCTGCACGCCGTGTCGCTCGAGCTCGGCGGCAAGAACCCGATGATCGTGCTCGACGACGTCGATCCGGTGAAGGCCGCCGCCGACGCCGCCTACGGCTGTTTCGCCGCCTCCGGGCAGCTCTGCGTCTCGATGGAGCGGGTCTACGTCGAGAAGGGCGTGGCCGAGGCGTTCACCGCCGCGTTCGCCGCACGCACCTCGGCGTTGAGACTCGGCAGCGACTTCGACTACACGACCGACGTCGGCTCGCTCGCCACGAAGGCGCAGTTCGAGCGCGTCAGCGCCCACATCGAGGATGCCGTGGCCAAGGGCGCCACGGTGCTCGCCGGCGGCAGGCCCCGCCCCGACCTCGGCCCCTACTTCCTCGAGCCGACGCTGCTCGCGAACGTCACGAGTTCGATGAAGTGCGATCGCGAGGAGACCTTCGGCGCCCTCGTCGCCGTGCACGTCGTCGATTCCGCCGACGAGGCGGTCGCTCTCGCGAACGACTCCGAGTACGGGCTCAACGCCTCCGTGCTGAGCGGGTCGACCCGGCGCGCCCTCGCCGTCGCGGCGGGGATCGAAGCCGGCTCGGTGAACATCAACGAGGGCTACCGCGCCACCTTCGGATCGGTCGACGCTCCGATGGGCGGGCTGAAGATGTCGGGTCTCGGGCGGCGCAACGGGCCGGAGGGGCTGCTGCGCTTCGTCGAATCCCGCACGATCGCGAACGCCACCGGTGTGCTGCAACTCCCCCGCACGGGCGCGGAGTGGAAGCGACTGATCGGCCCCATGCTCCTGCTGCTGCGCACCCTCAAGGCCGTACGCCGCCGCTGACGCGGGTCGAGTGCCGCCGGAGGCGGTGTATCGAGACCAGGTACCTCGAACGTGGGTTTCGATACACCGGGCTGCGCCCGGCACTCAACCCGCGGTGGGGCGGCTCAGGTGGCTTCGGGGTCGAAGGGGGCCGGGCGGCCCTTGCCGAGTTTGCGCTGCCGCTGCTCGTACGCCGACTCGCGGTAGCGGTTGGCGGGAGCGGGTCCGTTCGGCGACTGCGGTTTCGACGCGGCCGCCGTGGGCGGCACGACTTCGTCGATGAGGGCCTCGCGGATGATGCGGCGCGGGTCGTACTGGCGGGGGTCGAGTTTGCGCCAGTCGACCTCGTCGAACTCCGGGCCCATCTCCTCGCGCATGCGGTCCTTGGCCCCGTCCGCGAATCCGCGGACGGTCTTCACGAAGCGCGCGAGCTGGGCGGCGTATCCGGGCAGGCGGTCGGGACCGATGAGGAAGAGCGCGATCACACCGATGATCAGCAGCTTGTCGAAGGTCAGTCCGAAGGACACGCCCCCCACGATACCCGCGCTCCCCGGACGCGGCGGGGTCGGCGGATACGCTCGACGCATGGCGGACAAGGAGACGAGCTGGCGGTTCGCCGAAGAGTTCGTCGCCGAACCCGAGGCGATCGCCCTCGCCCGGCAGCATTCGATGGAGCTGGGGATCGACGCCGTCTCTCCGGCCATGGGGGCGCAGCTCGCCCTGCTGGCCGCGGCGAGCACGAGTCACTCGATCCTCGAGATCGGCACCGGCGCGGGCGTCAGCGGCCTCTGGCTCCTCCGGGGAGCCCCGAACGCGGTCCTGTCGTCGATCGACATCGAGTTCGATCACCAGCAGGTGGCGCGCACGGCGTTCGCCGACGCCGACGTGCCGGCCAACCGCATCCGCCTCATCACCGGCACCGCGTCAGAGGTGCTGCCGCGGATGAACGACGGAGCGTACGACCTCGTCTTCATCGACGCGGATCCGGAGTCGCTGCTGGACTACGTCGAACACGGGCTGAGAATCGCCCGTCGCGGCGGGATCGTCGCCGTCGCCCACGCGCTGTGGCGGGGTCGGGTCGCCGACCCCGCGGCGCGCGATGACACCGTCGCCGATTTCCGCGCGCTGCTCGCCACGATCGCCGACAGTTCCGCCGTCGCGGCGGCGCTCAGCACGGCCGGAGACGGACTCCTGCAGTTGGTGAAGCTCTCCGACTGACCTGACGTCAGACGTTGACCACTCCGCCGAGAGCCTCGTAGAGTTCCTTCGCCTCGGCGTCGTTCACCGACACCACGAGACGGCCACCACCTTCGAGCGGAACCCGCACGATGATGAGACGTCCTTCCTTGACGGCCTCCATCGGCCCGTCAACAGTCCGCGGCTTCATCGCAGCCATGAGATTCCCCTTTCGGATGCCCTGAAGTTTCCATTATCCCGCATGTTGCGGAGTCCCGAAAACCGAGGGGCCGATCCGGTGCCGCCGTTCAGGCTGCCGTGGTAGGCCGTTCACCCGGCCGGCGCGGGCTCACGGCGGGGTCCAGTCGTAGACGTCCGCGCGCCAGACGCCGGCGGTCCACAGCACCTGCCCGGCGACTCCGACGACGAGCAGCGCCCCGCGCCAGATCGGCGAGCGCGGCACCGCGAGGGCGCCGAGCGCCGGCGCGAGCGGCACGAGCAGCCGGAACACGCTCGACTGCGGGAAGAACACCGCGAGCAGGTAGACGGCGTAGGAGATCAACCAGAACCGGATGTCGGGGCCGAGGCGTCTCGCCCTCGGGCTGAGCAGGAACCCGGCGAAACCCCCGGCGAGCGCCACGACGGCCGCGACCGCGGCGACGAGTCCCCACGGCTCGGGCAGCGCCCACCACTGGCCGAACCAGAACTGGGCCCCCTGCACCCACGGCGTGAACGGGACGAGCTCGCCCGGGCCCAGGAATCCTTCGCGCCAGGCGAGCTCGGTGTCGGTGTACGCGGCGGGATCCCCGGTGACCGCCCAGGCGATGAGCAGCCAGGCGAACCCGCACAGAGCCGTGAACAGACCGACGAGCACGACGGCGATGCGCTCCCGCCACGGGAACGGATCGCGCGCGCGGGTGACGAACCGGTGCACGAGATGCAGCAGCAGAGCGAGGGCGAAGGCGAGCCCGCTCGGACGGGTGAGCGACATCACCAGCACGACCGGCACGAGCAGCACGTAGCGGCGGTCGACGAGCAGCAGCAGCGCGAGGAACAGCAGGAAGAGGTGCATCGACTCCGCGTACGACACCTGGAGGATCGTCGACAGCGGGGCGACGCAGAACAGGGCGGTGGCGAACAACGCCGACCCCGGCGGCAGGAACCGGGCCATGAGCCGGAAGAACACGAGAGCCGCGGCCCCGGCGAAGAGCATCGACACGAACGGCGCGATCGCCGGGAACGGGACCGCCCAGGTGAGGAGCCGCAGCAGGAACGGGTACGCGGGCATGAACGCCCAGGCGTTCTCGGCCGCGGTGCCGTCGGCATCCCTCGGGATCTCGCCCGGGTACCCGGCGCCGTTGATGTACCAGTACCACTGGCCGTCCCAGATGTTCGCGAACTCGACGAAGCCGGGCGCCTCCCCCGTGCGGTCGCTGGTCTGCTGCAGGCTCGCGACGATGAGGAAGATCGTCGTCGTGACGATCCGGCTCGCCGCGAAGACCGCCAGGACCCGCGCCCACCAGGGCATGCGGCTCAGGAGGTCAACCACGCCCGCAGGCCCCGCTCGCAGCGCTCGATCTGGTCGACCGGGACGCGCTCGTCGTCGGCGTGCGCGAGCGACGGGTCGCCCGGCCCGTAGTTGACCGCGGGGATGCCGAGGGCCGCGAAGCGGGCGACATCCGTCCATCCGTACTTGGGCCGGGCCTCCCCGCCGACGGCCGTCAGGAAGTCGAGGGCGAGCGGATCGGTGAGACCGGGACGGGCCCCTTCGGCGACGTCCGTGATTTCGACCTCGAAGCCGGTGAAGACATCCCGCACGTGGCGCTCCGCCCCGGCGGCGTCGCGGTCGGGGGCGAAGCGGTAGTTGACCTCGACGACGCATTCGTCGGGGATGACGTTGCCGGCGACGCCCCCGCGGATGCCGACGGCGTTGAGCCCTTCGCGGTAGACGAGGCCGTCGACCTCGACCTGACGGGGCTCGTAGGCGACGAGGTGGGACAGCACGGGGGTGATCGCGTGGATCGCGTTGGACCCCATCCAGGCCCGCGCCGAGTGGGCCCGCGTGCCGGTCACCCGCACGTCGGCGCGGAGGGTGCCGTTGCAGCCGCCCTCGACCTCGCCGCCGGTCGGCTCGCAGAGCACCGCGAAGTCGGCCTCGAGGATCTCGGGGGTGTTGCGGGCGATCCGGCCGAGGCCGTTGAGCTCGCTCGCGACCTCCTCGTGGTCGTAGAACACCCACGTCACGTCGACGATCGGATCCGGCACCGTCGCGGCGAGCGCGAGCATGACGGCGCAGCCGCCCTTCATGTCGACGGTGCCGCGGCCCCAGAGCTCGCTGACACCGTGGATGCCGTCTTCGAGCCGCGACGGGAGGTTGTCGTTCACCGGCACCGTGTCGAGGTGGCCGGCGATCACGACCCGGCGCTCGCGGCCCAGGTTCGTGCGGGCGATGACGGCGTCGGCATCCCGGGTCACGGTCAGGTGCGGGTAGGCACTGAGCGCGTGCTCGACGGCGTCGGCGATGGCTCTCTCGTTCGCCGAGACGGACTCGATGTCGACGAGCTGCCGGGTGAGGTCGACGACGGACGCGGTCAGGTCGAGAGGCACCTCCCCACGATAGCCACGGATACCCTGAGGGCATGACTTCCGCCGACGCCCGCCAGATCTGGGGCCACGGGCTCGCCACGATCGCCGACGACGGGACGGTGCTCGACACCTGGTACCCGGCCCCCTCGAACACCGAGCCCGCCGACCACGGGCTCCCCGCGACCCTCGCCCCGCACCTCGGACCCGACGAACGCCGCGAGGTGCGCGTCGAACACGTCGTGCTCGGGATCGACCTGGATGCCGCACCCGACTCCACGACGGACGCCTACCTGCGCCTGCACGCGCTCTCCCATCTGCTCGTGCGGCCGAACGACCTCAACCTCGACGGGATCTTCTCCCACTTGGCCGTCGTCGCCTGGACGACCGCGGGCCCGATGCTGCCGGAGGCGTTCGACCGTCTGCGACCCGGGCTTCAGCGGGCCGGGATCTCGTCGCTCGGCGTCGACCGGTTCCCGCGCCTCGTCGACTACCTGACTCCCGCGCGCGTGCGCATCGCCGACCCGGCCCGGGTGCGACTCGGGGCCTACCTCTCCCCCGGCACCACGGTCATGCACGAGGGCTTCGTGAACTTCAACGCCGGCACCCTCGGCGCCTCGATGGTCGAGGGTCGCATCTCGCAGGGCGTCGTCGTCGGCGACGGGTCCGACATCGGCGGCGGGGCATCGATCATGGGCACCCTCTCCGGCGGCGGCACGCACCGGGTGTCGATCGGCGAACGCTCGCTGCTCGGCGCCAACTCCGGCATCGGCATCTCGCTCGGCGACGACTGCGTCGTCGAGGCGGGGCTCTACGTCACCGCCGGCACGAAGCTCGCCCTCCTCGTTCCCGGCGACGAGCCGCGCTCCGTGAAGGCGGGCGACCTCAGCGGGGCGTCCGGCATCCTCTACCGCCGCAACTCCGCCACCGGTGCCGTCGAGGCCCTCCCCCGCACCGGCCACGGCGTCACCCTCAACGAGACCCTGCACGCCTGAGGCACGCCCACCCGGCACCGCTCCGGCGCACCCGGAGGCGTGTGGCACGGCGTGTCGTCGCGATCGGGTGCTGCACGGGCGGGCCGGATCCGCTGCTCACCCCATTCGGCGAACCTAGCAGCTGATCCCTACGCCGTTCGGACCCGGCGAGACCGCCGTGGAGGATGCCCTCGAGGATCACACCGAGCAAGCTCACGCCGACAGCATGTGACCGCCCGCCCAGCACCGACCTGGGGCGACACCCCGCGCGCCGCACGGCGTGTCGTCACAGTGCGGTGCTGCACCGGCGACGGCGACCACCTAGCTGGTCATTTCCGGATCTGAGACTGCTCCCGGATCATGCGGGCGATGTCGCTGCGGAGGTGCACGAAGTCGGGGTCCTCACGGGTGGCGACCTGGTCGCGCGGACGCGGGAGGTCGACATCCAGCTTCGCCACGATCGTCGACGGCGACTTCGAGAGCACCAGCACCTGGTCGGCGAGGTAGACGCTCTCGTCGATGTCGTGCGTGACGAACAGGATCGTCATGCCGAACTGGTCGCGCACCTGCAGCATGAGGTCTTCGAGTTCGGCGCGGGTCTGCGCGTCGACGGAGGCGAACGGCTCGTCCATCAGGAGGATCTTCGGCCGGTAGGCCAGGGCGCGGGCGATCGCGACGCGCTGCTGCATTCCGCCGGAGAGCTGCCACGGGTACTTGTCGGCCGAGCCGGTCAGGCCGACGGCATCCAGAACCTCCTGGATGCGGGCCTGCCGCTCGGTCTTGTCCATCGAGCGCGGCAGCACGAACGCGATGTTGCCGCCGACCGTGCGCCACGGGAACAGCGAACGGCTGTAGTCCTGGAAGACGAGGGCGAGGTCGCGGGGGACGCCGTCGACCGGCTCGCCCTCGAGCAGCACCGTGCCGCGGGTGGGCTTCATGAGGCCCGACAGGCAGCGCAGCATCGTGGTCTTGCCGCAGCCGGAGGGTCCGACGATCGACACGAACGCGCCCTCGGGGACGGTGAAGTCGAGCTTGCCGATGGCCTCGTGGCGGTTCTTGCCTTCGTAGACGTGGCCGAGCCCCTCGATGACCAGCAGGTCTTTCGACTTCACGGGCTTCGACGTCGCAGCGGTGGTCATGACACTCCTTCTCGTGAGCCCCGATGCCATCTCGTGACCCGCGACTCCACCAGGGCGAGGAGCGCGTTGAGGACGTATCCGATGATGCCGAGCACGACGATGCCGGCCCACATGTCGAGCATGCGGAAGCTGCGCTGGGCGATGACGACGTTGTAGCCGATGCCCGACGACGAGGTCATCTCGGAGATGACCATCACGATCAGCGCGACTGCGAGACTCACCCGCAACCCGGCGAAGATCTTCGGTGCGGCGCTGGGCAGCACGATCCCGAAGAACACCTTCGGCCGGCTGAACTCGAACACGCGCGCCGTGTCGAGCTGGAGCGGCTCGACCGACCGCACGCCGTCGATCGTGTTGAGCAGCACCGGCCAGAGCACCGCGAACGCGATGAGCGAGATCTTCATGTCGTCGCCGATGCCGATGAGGATGAAGAACACCGGCAGCAGGGCGGGCGGCGGAATGGCGCGGGCGAAGTGGATGATCGGCTCGACGAAGTCGCCGAACACCCGGCTGCGTCCGATCGCGACGCCGAGGATGATGCCGAGGACGATCCCCAGACCCCAGCCGCCGAAGAGGCGCATGAGGCTCGGGGCGAGGTCGGTGCCGAACTTCTCGGTGAGGAAGAGGGAGGAGGGCGGTCCGGAGAACCACAGCTGCACGAAGCGTGCGAGCACCTTGGTGATCGGCGGGAAGAACGGCGACCCGGCGAGGATCGCGACGACCTCCCACACGACGCCGAGGGCCACGAGGGCTCCCCAGCGGATCGCGAACTCGCGCAGCCACTTCAGACGCTCGCCCGAACGACGGCGCGGCTTGCGCGGCACCCCGAACCACGAGGTCTGCACGGCGGTCTCGGCGCTCATTCTCCGGCCTTCCCGGTCTCGCGGAGTGCGGGCTGCCAGGAGAAGAACTTCCGCTCGATGAGCACCAGCAGCCCGTTGACGGCGATGCCCAGGATGCCCGCGATGATCGTGCCGGCGAAGACCAGGTCGGATCGGTTGCCGGTCGAGTTGACCTGGAGGAGCCAGTAGCCGAGGCCCGACGTCGAACCGCCGAAGAACTCGGCGCCGACCGTGACGATGAGGGCGACCGACGCCGAGATGCGGATGCCGGTGAAGATGAACGGGGCGGCGCTGGGCAGCGAGACGTTGAGCATCGTCGAGAAGCGACCGCGTCCGAAGCTGCGGGCGGTGAGCTTCGCGATCGGGTCGACGTCGTGCATGCCGTAGATCGTGTTGAACAGGATCGGCCACGCCGCCGAGAAGATCACGAGCGCGACCTTCATCTCGATGTCCTTGCCGAACAGCAGCATCGCGACCGGGATGAGCGCGACCGAAGGGATCGGTCGGAGGAATTCGATGATCGCCCGGCTCGCGGAATAGGCCGCGCGCGACGACCCGAGGATGACGCCGAGGGTGACGGCCACGACGATGCAGATCGACAGGCCGAGCGCCCAGGCCGAGAGCGTCGACAGGATCTCGAGGAGGAACGAGGGGGTGACGAGCAGTTCGGCGACCCGCACCAGAACGGTCGACGTCGGCGGGAAGTAGAACGAGTTGATGATGCCCGCTCGCGAGATGACCTCGGCGATGACGAACAGGGCGAGCAGTCCGATGGCTCCGCGAAGGAGGGTCATCCGCCGGGCGGCGGACCAGCGCACGCGGCGCGGGGTCGCGGGCGGCGGCGTGACGGGGGGCGCCGACGCGGTCGTGGAGGCGGACAAATCGTGTTCCTGCTCTCGGAAGTGGTGGTGTGAGAGGCGGTGAGGGTCAGGCTAAGCCCGGGGCGCGGATGCTGTCACCCGCGCCCCGGGTTCAGCGGGTCAGCCCTGCCAGGTGTACTGCTCGAGGTCCTCGAGCGGGGCGTCGAGCAGCCCGTACTCGACGAGCAGCTCCATCATCTTCTCGGCGCCCTCGATGTCGGGCTCAGCGCTCGCGACGAAGCTCGGGAGCGTGATCTCGGCGGCGAGCTCCGGCGTCAGCGTCGTGAACGTCGGGAGGATGTCGCGCACCGTCTGCTCGTCGCTGATCGCGAGCTCGGTCGCCTTGGTCATCGCGCGCACGAAGGCGGCGACGACGGCCGGGTTCTCGTCGGCGTACGACGACGCGACGTTCCAGTTGATCAGCGGGAGCTCGCTCTGACGCTCGTTGCAGGTCGACGGGTAGAACAGCGGCTCGAGGCCCTGGGCCGCGCCGATGGTGATGAACGGCTCGGGCACGAAGCCGGCCGCGATGCGACCCTGGCTGACAGCCGCGGCGGCATCCGGGAACGCGACCTCGACGAGCTCGTAGTCGCCGGGCTCGAGGCCTTCGGACGCGAGGCAGTCGCGGATCTGCACCTCGGTGGCCGAGGCGAGCGTGTTCACCGAGAGGGTCTGACCGCGGAGGTCCTCGACCGACTGGATGGGGCCGTCCGCCTGGACGATGAGGCCGTTGATGCCCTCCTTGTTGGAGTCGGTGCCCTCGCGGACGACCTCGATCTCGAGTCCCTGGGAGACGGCCAGGAGCGTGTTGCCCCAGGTGGCCGAGGTGAAGTCGAGTTCGCCCGAGACCAGCTGGGTGACGCCGACGGCGCCGCCCGCGATGATCTCGATCGTGACGTCGAGGCCCTCCTCTTCGAAGTAGCCCTCCTGCACGGCGAGCCAGAGCGGTGCGTAGTCACCGGCCGGCAGCGAGCCGACGGTGATCGAGACCGGGTTGGCCGGGTCGAGGGTCTCCTCGACGACGGGCTCCTCGGCCGGAGCGGTGCAACCCGCCACGAGGGCGGTCAGGGCGATGGCTGCGGCGACGGCCGCGATGCGCTTCCGGGGGAACGACATTGCTCTCCTCTGTCTCTTCTTTGAGATTGGTGCAAGGCGGGCGACGGCGATCGCCGCCTCCCGATGATCTCAGGTTACCTGAAACATGTGCCTCGGGCAAGCAACCCTTCCATTCAGCGGACGAAGGCGCTCAACCCGGTCACCGCGCGCCCGACGATGAGGGTGTTCATCTCCCGCGTGCCCTCGTAGGTGTAGACCGCCTCCGCGTCCGTGAAGAACCGGGCGACCTCGTTGTCGATGACGATGCCGTTGCCCCCGACCACTTCGCGCGCCCAGGCGACGGTCTCGCGCAGCCGATCGGCGACCCAGAGCTTGGCGAGCGCCGAGTCCTCGTCGCGCTGCACGCCCTGTTGCCGGCGCTCCGACAGGCGCACCGCCATGGCGAGGGATGCCGTCACGTTGCCCAGCATCCGCACCAGCTTGTCCTGCACGAGCTGGAACCCCGCGATCGGGCGCCCGAACTGCTCGCGGTTCAGCGCGTAGGCGAGCGCCGCCTCGTACGCCCCCGCCTGGGCACCCGCGGCGATCCAGGCGACGTCGGGTCGGAGCGTGCGGAAGAGCGCCGAGACGTCGGCGAACGAGGCGATGCGCTGAAGCCGGTGGCTCTCGGGCACCTCGACGCCGACGAGGTCGATGTCGGAGTTCGTGACGAGTCGCAGAGCGGCCTTGCGCTCGATCGTCGTGAGGGTGAGTCCCCGCGCATCCGTGCGCGTGAGGAAGACCTTGACCTCCCCGTCGGCGACGTCGCGGGCGAACACCGCGACGAACTCCGAATGCGCGACGTTGCCGATCCAGCGCTTCCGGCCGTCGAGGATCCATCGGTCGCCATCCCGCCGGGCGGTCGTCTCCAGGCCGCGCGCGATGTCGGACCCGTGATCGGGCTCGGTCAACGCGAACGCGCCCGTCATCCGGAAGGAGACGATGTCGTCGTCCCAGGCGGCGACCTGCGCGTCGCTGCCGCCCTGCCGCACGAGTTCGCGGAACATCGCGACCTGCCCGTGGTAGAGCATCCCGGTGCCGATGTCGGTGCGCGAGAACTCGAAGTTGCGGAACCCCCGGTACAGCTCACGCACGTTGCCCTCGCCGTCGAGCAGCGCGGGGTCGTCGGCGAGCCGCAGGTCGCGCAGCGGCTCTCGCAGGTGGATCGGCGACGCCGCGCGCTCCCAGTGGTCGGCGAGCACGGGCCGCAGCTCGGTGTCGAGCAGCTCCCGCAGCGACCGCAGCTTCGCCAGCTCGGGGCCGGTCAGCAGCTCCTCGAACCCGTAGAGGTCCGAGACCGGGTAGAGGGCGCTCATAGCCCGAGCAGTCGCACCGCGTTGTCCTTGAGGATCTTCGGGCGGGCGGCATCCCGGAGCTCCAGCTGCGCGAAGTCGTCGAGCCAGCGCTCCGGAGTGAGCGCGGGGAAGTCGGAGCCGAACAGCATCTTGTGCTGCAGGATGCTGCCGGCCTGCCGCACGAGCGCAGGCGAGAAGTACTTCGGCGACCAGCCGGAGAGGTCGATGTAGACGTTCGCCTTGTGCGCGGCCATCGACAGCGCCTCGTCCTGCCAGGGCACGGACGGGTGGGCCAGGATGATCGTCAGCCCCGGGAAGTCGGCGGCGACGTCGTCGAGCAGCATCGGGTTCGAGTAGCGCAGCTTCAGGCCGTACCCGCCGGGCAGCCCCGCCCCGACCCCGGTCTGCCCGGTGTGCACGACGATCGGCACCCCGAGTTCCTCGATCGCCGCCCAGAGCGGCCGGAACTCGTCGGCGGACGGGTCGAAGCCCTGCACCGTCGGGTGGAACTTGAAGCCGCGCACACCGCTGTCGGCGACGAGCGACCGCGCGAGGGCGATCGCGTCGGCGCCGGTGCGCGGGTCGACGCTGCCGAACGGGATGAGCACGTCGGGATGGCGGGCCGCCCCCGCCGCGATGTCGGCACTGCTGTTGGGCACGTGGTCGAACATCGTGCGGGCGTCGACCGTGAAGACGACGGCCGCCATCTTCAGACCGCGGTAGTAGTCGGCGAGCTCGTCGATCGTGAGGTCGCGCGACGCATGGCCGAAGTAGGCGTCCATCGCGGCCAGGAGCTCGTCGGGCAGCGAGCGACGGCCCGTCGAGTCGGACTGCACGTGCACGTGGGTGTCGATCGCGCGGATCGCGGCGACGTCGATCGCCGGTTCGTACCGGGTCATGCGGTGACGCCTTCCTCGAGGGTGCGGGCACGCACGACCGCGAGGTCGACCTTGCCCGTCGGGCTGCGCTCGAGGTCCGTCACGACGAGCACGCGGCGCGGCTTCTTGTAGCCGGCCAGCTCGACGCCGACGTGCTCGACGAGGGCGGAGACATCCAGGCTCCCGGGGTTCGCGGCCGCGACGACCGCCGCGACCACCTCGCCCCACCGCGGGTCGGGGAGGCCGAACACGACGGCGTCGTCGACGCCCGGGAAGCGCAGCAGCGACTCCTCGACCTCGGCGGGATAGATCTTCTCGCCGCCCGAGTTGACGACCGTCGCGCCGCGGCCGAGCAGTTCGACGAAGCCGTCCTCCTCGACGCGCACGAGATCGCCCGGGATGATGTGGCGCTTGCCGCGGATCTCGACGAAGTTCTCGGCGGTCTTCGCCTCGTCCTTGTAGTAGCCGCGCGGCATCCCGCCGGTGAAGGCGATCTTGCCGACGGCGCCGACGACCTCCTGCACCTCCTCGAGCGCGTCGTCGAGCACGACGGTGCCCGGCGTCATCCGGAATCGCGAGGGCAGGTCGGCCGCCGACCGGGTGATCCCGAGTCCGACGGCTCCTCCTTCGGTGGAGGCGAGGATGTCGGTGATCGCCAGGCTCGGCGCGAGAGCATGCAGCCGTTCCTTCGTCGAGTCGCTGAACCGCATCCCGGCGGAGAGCATCGACGTCAGCGAGGTCAGCTCGGTGATCCCGAGTTCCTCGGCGGCCTCGACGAGCGGGATGGCGATAGCGTCGCCGGCCACCGCGACCCGGGTGACGTGGTGGTCGCGGATCGTGCGCACCGCCGCCTTCGGGTCGAAGCGCGGCGTCGGCAGCACGACGACCGACCCGCCGAGGAGGAGCGCGTTGATCACGGTCGTGAGCGCCGTGCCGTGCATGTAGGGCGACAGGGCGAGCGCGACGATCCCCGGGGACTCCGGGCCGGTGGCCATCCGCACGACGTCGTCGGACGACTCCGGCAGCGGCAGTCCCGCCGTGAGGTAGGCGTTGTAGAGCTGCATCGACAGCATCTGGCCGACGCCCCACATCGCCGCCTTCGGCTGCCCGGTCGTGCCGCCGGTGTAGATGAAGAACTCGCCCTCGACGGCGTCCTCGTGCGGAAGCGGCTCGATGTCGCGGTGCACCGCGAAGTCGAGCGCCCCGGGCAGGAGCGAGGCGTCGACGTCCTGCACCTGGAGCAGCGTGATCGGTCGGCCGAGCAGCGCGACCGCCTCGGCGGCGAGGTCGGCGTAGCTCGCCCCGTAGACGAGCACGACGGAGTCCGAGTCCTCGAGCAGGGCGGCGACCTCGCGCGCGCGGTAGCGGAAATTGAGCGGCACCGGCACGACGCCGACCCGGATGCAGCCGGCGAACGCGATGAGCCACTCCGGGCGGTTGTGCAGCAGGATCGACACCTTGTCGTCGCGATGCACCCCGTGTTCCGCCAACAGCGCGGCGAAGCGACCCGCGGCGTCGTCGAACTCGGCGTTGCTGAGCGTGCCCTCCCCCACCGTCACGATCGCCGGACGGTCGGGGGCCTCGAGCGCGATGCGGTGCCAGAGGTCGGAGTAGTGCCCCTGCATGACTAGTCCAGCGGCGCGAAGGTCGGGCCGGAGGGCTGGGCCGACGCGGCCAGCTCCGCATCCCAGACATCCGCGATGCCGTCCGCGGTCCAGCCGCCCTCGGCATCCCGGGTGGTCAGCGCCGACGGGTGCGCGTAGAGCGTGAGGCGGTCGCCGCCGAGACCGATCGCCTGACCCGTCACGCCCGCCGAGCGGTCGGAGGCGAGCCAGACGATGAGCGGGGCGACGTCGTCGGGCGAGCCGAGCGCGTGCTCCTGCCGGATGACGCGCGGCAGCGCCTCGCCGGCCTGGAACTTCTCCCAGGCGTCGGCGTAGATCGGCATCGTGCCGGTCATCGCGGTCATCGCGGTCGGGATGACCGCGTTGACCGTCACCTCGGCCCGGGCGAGCTCGAGCGACAGGGTGCGCGCCATGGCGACGATCCCCGCCTTCGAGGCGGCGTACGCGGTCTGGCCGAAGCTGCCGAACTGACCCGCGGGAGATCCGATGAGGATGATGCGTCCCGGGTGCGCCGCCTCGCGGAAGTGCACGGCCGCCGCCCGGGCGCAGGTGAACGACCCGCGCAGATGGGTCTCGACGACGAGGTCGAAGTCCTCGTCCGTCATCTTCCACGACACGCGGTCGCGCAGCACGCCGGCGTTGGCGACCATGGCGTCGAGACGGCCGAACTCGCTGACCGCCGTGGCGACGAGCTGCTCGGCCGTCTCCGCCGGACCGACCGGAGCGACCACCACAGCGGCCCGGCCTCCCGACTCCGTCACGAGGCGCGCGGTCTCGGCCGCCGCCTCGGCATCCACGTCGTTGACGACGACCGCGGCGCCGGCCGCGGCGAGTGCCTGCGCGTAGGAGCGGCCGAGACCGCGTCCGCTGCCGGTGACGACGACGACGCGCCCGGTCAGGTCGATCGCGCTCATCGGTAGTACCGCAGCACCATGTCGGCGACGCACGCCGGCTTGCTGCCGCCCTCGATCTCGAAGGTGACGCGCGGCGCCACCTGGAAACCGCCGGCGACCTCCTCGACGGAAAGCACTTCGCCGTGCACGCGGATGCGCGACCCGACGGGGACGGGTGCCGGGAAGCGCAGCCGGTCGAGGCCGTAGTTGATGCCCACGCCGATGCCGGTGACGTCGAAGACCTCGGCCATGAGCGGCACGACGAGGCTCAGCGTGAAGTAGCCGTGCACGATCGTCGTGCCGAACGGCGTACCCGCGGCGAACGCGGGGTCGAGGTGGACCGGGTTGTGGTCGCCCGAGAGATCGGCGAACGCGGTCACCTCCGCCTGAGTGATCTCGCGCCAGGAGGAGGGGCCGAACGTGCGGCCCACGATCCCGGGGAGATCCTCGATGGGGGTGGTCAGGATACCCTCGGGATTCGAGGTCATGCGTCAACTCCTCTAGCGCCGTTGCCGTGCGATGATGATTCAGGTTACCTGAAACAATAGCGGTGGTCGAGAGGGATCCGCGCGCGGGCCCCGAGCGAGCGGAGACTCAGTGACGAATCCGAGGACCGGATACCCCGACGGCTACTTCATCTACCTCGTGAAGCAGGTCGAAATGGGGATGCGTCGACCGTTCGAGGAGCTCATCGCCCGGCACGGCATCTCGACCCCCGGGTACACCGCCCTCAACGTGCTGCAGTTCCGCCCCGGCATCACCTCCTCGGAACTCGCCCGCCGGTCCTTCGTGCGGGCGCAGACGATGGCGGAGACGATCTCGGCGCTCGGCGCCGCGGGGCTCGTGCGTCGCGAGAAGGATCCCGACCACGGCCGGCAGATCCTGCTCTTCAACACCGAGGCCGGCGTGGCGTGCGTGGCGGACATCGCCGCCGAGATCTCGCGCCTCGAGTCGCGGATGATGGACGGCCTCGGCGACGACGAGCGCGCCGAGCTGGTGCGTGCCCTCCGCACGGTGCGCGACGCGCTCGCGGTCATCTCGCACGGCGACCGCGCCCCGGCCTGAGCCGAGGCGCCCGCGCGACGTCAGTCCTGCCCGGGCAGGCGCGGCGTGCCGTGGGTGTGGAACGTCTCGATCGTCTTCATCCCCCAGGCCTGGCCCTTCTTGCGCTCCTCTTCGGTCCACTCGATCGTCTTCCAATCGGGGGCGAGCATGAGGCGGGCGCCGGCGTTGGCGAACTCGAGGCGGTTGCCGCCCGGCTCCCACACGTAGAGGAAGAACGTCTGCTGGATGGCGTGCTTGTGCGGGCCGGACTCGATGTGGATGCCGTTCTCGAGGAAGATGTCGGCCGCCTTGAGGATGTCCTCTCGCGTGTCGGGCGCGAAGGCGATGTGGTGCAACCGTCCGTTCGAGCCGGTGTGGTCGGACGAGTAGACGACGTCGTACGACTTGTTGCCGAAGTGGAACCACTGGGCGCCGATGCGCCCTGAGTCGAGGCGGATCAGTTCGGTGCATTCGAGCCCGAGGACATCCGCCATGAACGCGCCGTTCTCCTCGACGCTCGCGCCGAGGTAGTTCACGTGGTCGAGGCGACGGGCGTTGACGCCGCGGCCGGGGAACCGGGACGCCTGGTTCTTCAGCGCCGGCTTGTCGTCGGTCGCCTGGTACCACTCGGTGTCCCAGTAGACGCTCATCGGGTGGCCGTCGGGATCGGTGAAGGTGAAGCTCTGACCCACGCCCTGCTCGCCGTCGACCCAGCCGGTGCCGCGCCCGGAGGCCTCGACCGACGCGACGACGCGCTCGAGGGCTTCCGGCGAGGCGGCGCGCATCGAGACGTTGCCGACGCCCGACTGATCGCTCGGGGTGAGCTTGAGCGTCCAGCGCTCGTAGGTGTCCCACGTGCGCAGGAACACCGAGTCGCCGGCGCGTCCGACCTCCCGCATCGCGAGCAGCTCGGTGAAGAACCAGTACGACTCGTCGAACTTGTTGGTGAAGAGCTCGAGACCGCCGAGGTGGGCGATGTCGCGAGGGCCGGGCTTCGTCATTGAATGTCTCCTAGTGGCGATGGGATGGGTCAGTAGCTGCGAGGGAAGGCGATGCCGTCGAACAACTTCCGCGCGGTGCGGATGGATGTCGAGGTGCCGCGCCAGGTGCCGTCGGCGTCGAAGACGCGCACTTTCGCGTCGAACGTGCCGCTCGGATGCTCGACGCGGGTGATCTCCGCGTCGGCCGACGTGGCGAGGCCGGCGGCCACGGTGCCCGGGATCTTCGCGGCGGCCGCGATCGAGGCCGCCATGAGCACGCCGATCGAGGTGTGCACCTGGTGCGGGATGAACCCGCGCGTGCCGATCGTCCCGCCGTGCCGGGGCGCGGAGAGCAGGAACATCTTGGGGACCGTCTGGTCGGCGACATCCCCGAGGCCCATGAGCCGACCGGCCTCGAGCCGCACGGCTTCGACGACGGCGGTGAGGTCGCCGCGCTCCTCGAGTTCGACCGGCGACTCGTCGCCGGCGACGCCGAACTCGGCGGCGTCGAGCAGCACGACCGGCATCCCGTTGTCGATCAGGGTGACGCGGTGGCCTGCGACGTCGTCGACGACGGTCCCGGTCGGGAAGAGTTCCTTCGCCGTGGACTCGTCGCCCATCTCGATCTCGATCGCGGCCGCGGTACCCGGCACCCCGTCGATCGCGGTGTCGCCGTCGTAGACCGGCATCCCGTCGCGGGTGGGGAAGCTCTCGATCGCGAGGTCGCCGGTGTTGATCAGACGGATGCGCGCGATCGTGCGATCGCCGGTCGCGGGGATCAGCCCGCGTTCGACGGCGAACGGCCCGACCGCGGCGAGCATGTTGCCGCAGGTCTGAAGGTCGGCGACGACCGCTTCATCGACGGAGACCTGCAGGAACAGGTAGTCGAGGTCGACGCCCGGCTCGGTCGACGGCGAGACGATCGCGACCTTGCTGCGCAGCGGATGGGCTCCGCCGACGCCGTCGATCTGGGTCGGGTCGGGGCTGCCCATGATCTCCAGCAGCACGCGGTCGCGCACGGCGATGTCGGACGGCAGGTCGGCGGCGAGGAAGAACGCCCCCTTCGACGTGCCGCCCCGCATGAGCGTGCTCCGGATGCCGGTGGCCATGTCAGCCTTCGTAGGGTTCGTAGGTCACGCCGAGATCGGCGAGCACCCCGCGCAGCTTGTTCTGGTCCATGCTCACCGCGCCCTCGAGGTAGGCGGCGCGGGCCGCGGCCTCCTTCTCGGTGCGCGACTGCGAGGCGGCGATCGCCGAGGCGACGTCGGCGCGGGGCACGACCATGACCCCGTCGTCGTCGGCGATGACAGCGTCGCCGGGGTGCACGAGCACGCCGCCGACGAGGATCGGCACGTTGACGGCTCCCGGGGTCGCCTTCACGGTGCCCTGCGCGTTGACGGCGGCCGACCAGACGTGGAATCCCATCGCCCGCAGGTCGACGGCATCCCGGACCCCGCCGGTGGTGACGAGACCGCGCACGCCGCGGCGCTGCAGTTGGGTGGCGAAGAGTTCGCCGAACGACCCGTCGAGCGACGGCGAGTTGGTGGTGACGACGAGGATGTCGCCCTCTCGGCACTGTTCGATCGCGGCGTGGATCATCAGGTTGTCGCCCGGCCAGGACAGCACGGTCACGGCGGATCCGGCGATGCGCGCCCCCTCCTGGAGCGGGCGGAGGGAGGCACCGACGAGTCCCGTGCGGCCGTAGGCCTCGTGCACCGTCGCGACGCCGTGCTCGGCGAGCGCGTCGAGGTCGGCGAGCGCCGTCCGGGGCGGATCGGTGACGATGACGTTTCTCATGACGCTCCAGTCGCGGCACCCTCCCTCGGGAGCCTGGTCGATTGTAAACAATTTCGGCTGCAATCTGCGGAACGGCCTTCCACTGGGTGAGTGAGGCTGTACAACTACCTATGCCGGAAGGTAGTGTGCCTTCCAGTCCGCTACGGACTCACGCGACGACGACGTCTGGAGAAGCACATGACCGCCCCCACGAACCTTCAGGAGAAGATCGACGCTGCCGGCGGCAGCGCGGTCGACGTCCTCCGCAACAACAAGCTCGGCGCCTACATCTACCCCGTGGTGCCGGCCGAATTCACCAACTGGCGTCGCGAACAGCGGGCCTGGCGCGAGACCGCCGTGCTGTTCGACCAGTCGCACCACATGGACAACCTGTTCCTCAAGGGTCCCGGCGCGATCAAGCTGCTCAGCGACACCATGATCAACTCGCCGGAGAACTTCCCGGTGAACACCGCCAAGCAGCTCGTGCCCGTCGCCTCCAACGGCGGCGTCATCGGCGACGGCATCCTGTTCCGCGAGGCCGAAGACGAGTACACCTACGTCGGCCGCGCGCCGGTGTCGAACTGGCTGCTGTACCACGCCGAGAAGGGCGGCTACGACCTCGAGATCGAGGTCGACCGCCGTTCCAACTCGCGTCCCTACGGCAACGCGGTGAGCCGCAAACTGTGGCGTCTGCAGATCCAGGGCCCGGCCGCCTGGAGCATCATCGAGAAGCTCAACGGCGCCCCGGTCGACAAGGTGAAGTTCTTCCACCTCGGCCACATGAACGTCGGAGGCATCCAGATCCGCACCCTGCGCCACGGCATGGCCGGCGCCCCGGGCCTGGAGATCTACGGCCCGTACGCCGACGCCGAGAAGATCCGCACGACGATCCTCGAAGCCGGTGCCGAGTTCGGCCTCGAGCCGGTCGGCTCGCGCGCCTACTCGTCGAACACGCTCGAGTCGGGCTGGATTCCGTCGCCGCTGCCCGCCGTGTACTCCAGCGAGGAGGAGCGCGGCTTCCGGGAGTGGTCGGATGCCGCGTCGTACGAGGCGACCAACGCCCTCGCCGGCTCGTTCCTCTCGGCCAACATCGAGGACTACTACACGACCCCGTGGGAGCTCGGCTACGGCTCGTTCGTCAAGTTCGACCACGACTTCATCGGTCGCGACGCGCTCGAGAAGATCGACCCGACGACGCAGCGCAAGAAGGTCACGCTCGCCTGGAACAGCGAAGACGTCACGACCAAGATCTGGGGCTCGTACTTCACGCCCGAGGAGAAGGACGGCGCGCAGTTCTTCGACCTGCCGAACGCGAACTACGGCTCGAGCAACTTCGACGCGATCGTGGACGCCGACGGCACCAACGTCGGCGTCTCGATGTTCACCGGCTACTCGGCGAACGAGCGCCGCGCGCT
>NZ_JBIIAW010000118.1:0-7912 GCF_044239695.1 Pseudolysinimonas sp.
GTGGCCGACGATGCGGCAGGACGGGCAGACCGTGTTCCGCTGGGCCGTCTGGGAGATGGCGAAGGTCGCGAAGCAGGCGCTGGAGAAGGCCGGCGTCACGGTCGACGAGCTCGCCGCGTTCATCCCGCACCAGGCCAACATGCGGATCATCGACGAACTCGCCAAGCAGCTCGGGCTTCCCGAGAAGGTCGCGATCGGGCGGGACATCGAGACCACCGGCAACACCTCGGCCGCGTCCATCCCGCTCGCCACCCACCGCCTGCTCCAGGAGCACCCCGAACTGAGCGGCGGACTCGCCCTGCAGATCGGCTTCGGCGCCGGGCTCGTCTACGGCGCTCAGGTCGTCCGGCTCCCCTAATAGACTCGACGTCGGTCATTCGAACGTCACGAAGTTCCACATCCCAGCAAGGAGAAACACATGGCACTGTCCACCGAAGAGGTCCTCGCGGGCCTCGCCGAGCTCATCAACGACGAGACCGGCATCGCGACCGACAGCGTGGAGCTCGACAAGTCGTTCACCGACGACCTCGACATCGACTCCATCTCGATGATGACGATCGTCGTCAACGCCGAGGAGAAGTTCGACGTGAAGATCCCCGACGAAGAGGTCAAGAACCTCGTCACCGTCGGCGACGCCGTCACCTTCATCGTCAAGGCCCAGGGCTAAGAGACCGGGGTGGGGGCGCGAGCCCCCGCCCCGCTCCCCAGACACTGCTTCACAAGACAACGGGAATTCGAATGACCACGCGAATCGTCGTCACCGGCATCGGTGCATCCACCCCGCTCGGCGGGACCGCCCAGGACACCTGGACGGCACTGCTCGCCGGTGAGTCCGGGGCCAACTCGCTCACCCACGAGTGGGCGACCAAGTACGACCTTCCGGTGACTTTCGCCATGGAGGCGAAGGTGCGCCCTTCGGAGGTGCTCGAGCGCGTCGAGACCAAGCGTCTCGACCCGAGCGCCCAGTTCGCCCTCATCTCGGCCCGTGAGGCCTGGGCGGACGCCGGAGCGCCCGACATCGACAAGACCCGCATCGGCGTCGAGTACTCGACCGGCATCGGCGGCCTGTGGACCCTCCTCGACGCCTGGGACACCCTCCGCGAGAAGGGTTCGCGCCGCGTCCTGCCGATGACCGTGCCGATGCTCATGCCGAACGCGGCATCCGCGGCGGTCTCGATGGATCTGGATGCCCGCGCCTTCGCCCGCACCGACGTGTCGGCCTGCGCGTCCAGCACGGAAGCCATCGCGAACGCCTACGACCACCTCCAGATGGGCTACGCCGACATCATCCTGGCCGGTGGCACCGAGTCGTGCGTGCACCCGATCACCCTCGCCTCGTTCTCGTCGATGCAGGCCCTCTCCCGCCGTAATGACGAGCCCACCCGGGCTTCGCGGCCGTACGACGTCGACCGCGACGGATTCGTCATGGGCGAGGGCGCCGCGACCCTCGTGCTCGAGACCCTCGACCACGCCCTGGCACGCGGCGCGAAGATCTACGCCGAGATCGCCGGCGGTGGCGTGACGAGCGACTCGTACCACATCACCGCTCCCGACCCCGAGGGCCGCGGTGCCGCCCGCGCCGTGCATGCCGCTCTCGCCCAGGCCGGCGCGACCGTCGACGAGGTCACGCACATCAATGCGCACGCCACGAGCACCCCGGTCGGCGACATCGCCGAGTACAAGGCGCTGCAGGCCGTGTTCGGCGACCGCGTGCGCGACATCCCGGTCTCGGCCACGAAGGGCGCTCACGGGCACCTCCTCGGCGGTACCGGGGCTCTCGAGGCGCTCATCACGGTGCTCGCGGTGCAGAGCCGCACGGCCCCGCCGACGATCAACCTCGACAACCAGGACCCCGAGATCCCGCTGTTCGTGCCGACCGCGCCGCACGCCCTGGGCGACGCGCCGCAGCTCGCGATCAGCAACTCCTTCGGGTTCGGCGGCCACAACGCCGTCGTCGCGATCCGCTCCTACGACGACTGAGGGCGCTCCGCGGGTTGAGTGCCGCGCGCAGCGCGGTGTATCGAAACCCAACCCGGCTGAGGCGTAGGTTCGACGTGTGACGTCAGCCGACTGGAACACGATCGACGACCTCGAGCAGTTGACGGCGGTGATCGGGATGCCGCTGCCGCGCACGCGGGACAAGGCGCGCCCGGCGCTGCTTCCGGTCGATCGCGACTGGCTCGCGGCATCCCCGTTCTGCGTCCTCGCGACCACCGGCGCCGACGGCAGCTGCGACGCGTCGCCGAAGGGCGACCCGGCCGGGGACCTGGTGCACGTGCTCGACGACCGCACGATCGCGATCGCGGAACGCCCGGGCAACCGCCGCGCCGACGGTTAGCGCAACATCCTCGGCAACCCGCAGGTCGGGCTGATCTTCCTCATCCCGGGCCGCGGAGACACCCTGCGCATCAACGGCCGGGCCCGACTCGTGCGCGACGCCCCGTTCTTCGACGAGATGGTCGTCAAGGGGCACCGCCCGCTGCTGGCGATCGTCGTCGAGATCGACGAGATCTTCCACCACTGCTCGAAGGCGTTCCTGCGGTCGCAGCTGTGGGATGCGGAGACCTGGGATCCCGAAGGGCTCGTGCCGCGCCGCGCGGTGATCGCGCAGCTCTGCGAGCGTCCGGAGGAACCGATCGAGGAGATCGACGCGTATTACGAGGTCGCGAACTACTCGAAGGGTCTGTACGCCTGACCGCGTTCCGAGAAGGAGGGCTGCTCGCCCGATTCCGTGGTTTGCGCCTGGGTGGGGCTTCGGAATCGGGCGAACAGCCCCGGGGGGTCGGGGGGTCAGTCGATGGGGCGGCAGCCGTCGTGGACGGCGCACTCCCCTTCCCCCTCGGCACCGAGCGGCGCGAGGGCGGAGGTGTCGAGGATGACGTCGGCCGTGAGGATCTCGGCGACCTCGTCGTGCAGGATCTGGGTGATGACCGGAGTGCGCATCTGCTCAGTCGACCTTTCGCTCAGCCGACCTTGTGGAGCCAGATGACGCGCGATTCCTCGTTGGCGCGACGGAAAGTCTCCAGCTCGTCGTCCCAGGACTGCCCGAGGGCGAGGCGCAGTTCCCGGTGCAGTTCGAAGGCGTCCGACCCCGCCGACTCCATGGCCGCGCGCACGCGATCCTCGGGAACGACCATGTTGCCGGCCGTGTCGGTCTGCGCGTAGAAGATGCCCAGGTCGGGCGTGTGCATCCAGCGGCCGCCGTCGGTGCCGAGTCCGGCGTCCTCGGTGACCTCGTAGCGGAGGTGCTCCCAGCCGCGCAGGCCGGACGCGAGAGCGGCGCCGGTGCCCCGCTCGCCCTGCCACGAGAACTCGGTGCGGAAGGCGCCCTTGAGAACGGGCTGCTCGCGCCAGTCGAAATTGACGGCGCGTCCGAGGGCGCGACCCGCCGCCCACTCGACGTGGGGGCGCAACGCGCTAGGCGCGGAGTGGATGTAGACGACTCCGCGTGCGATCTTCGATTGCACTGCAGCCACTTCTCTCTCCATTCGTCAGGATGCGACTTCCCCATCGACCTGTCGAAACGGCGAGATATATGACTCAGGGCTGATTATGCCCGTCTGACCTGCGAATCACAAGGGTGTCATTTGGCATCGGAGTAGCGATCCACGACCGAGACCGACACCGCGAACTCCACCGGTACCCCGCCGAACAGCAGCCGCCCGGCCTCCGCGGCCGACTCGCGCATGAGTTCGACCACCTGATCGGCCAGCGCGACGGGGGCATGTACGACCAGTTCGTCGTGCAGGAAGAACACCAGGTGCGGCTTGGCGAGCAACCCGTCGCCGTCGAGCGACCACAGTCGACGGCGGAGCGACCCCATCCAACACAGCGCCCACTCGGCGGCGGTGCCCTGCACGACGAAGTTGCGGGTGAACCGTCCCCAGGCCGCTGCGCGCTGCTGCCGGCTGCGCTGCTGGGTAGGCGAGGCGGTCTCGTCGAAACCCAGCCCCTGCCCCGGCGGCGAGGAACGGCCGAGCCATGTGCTGACGACGTCACCGTGCTCCCCCGCGCGCGCCGCAGCCTCGACGAAGGCCATCGCCGCGGGGAACGCCTTCTCGATGCGCGGCCTCATCCGACCGCTCTCCCCCGTCGTGCCGCCGTAGATCGCGCCGAGCATGCCGTACTTCGCCTGGGAGCGGGTCTCGACCGCGCCGGTCTCGACCATCCCCTGGTACATGTCGCTCGCCTGGCCGGCGCGGGCCATCGCGCGGTCGCGGGACATCGCGGCGAGAACTCGCGGTTCCAACTGCGACGCGTCGGCGACCACGAGCGTCCAGCCGGCATCCGGGATGACGGCCGCGCGCACCTGTTTCGGCAGTTGCAGCGCTCCCCCGCCGTCGGCCGCCCATCGCCCGGTCACGACGCCTCCCGGCAGGTAGACCGGGCGGAAACGGCCGCCGCTCACCCACTCCTCGGCCCAGTGCCAGCCGTTGGCCGAGTGCAGCCGCGACAAGGCCTTGTATTCCAGCAGCGGCGCGACGGCCGGATGCTCGATCTGGCGGACCTCCCACTTGCTCGTCGACTCCACCCGGAAGCCGGCGTTCTGCAGCGCCCTCAGCAGGTCGGGCTGCGAGTCGGGGTTGAGCGTCGGCGCGTCGAGCAGATCGCGCAGCCGCCCGACGAGAGCTGCGAGCCGCGACGGACGAGCTCCCGGGATCCGGGCGCCGAGCAGTTCAGTGAGAACGCGATCGTGCTCGGCAGTGTCGAACGGCAGCCCTGCGAACTGCATCTCCGCCGCGACGAGCGCTCCGACGCTCTCCGCCGCGAGCAGCAGTCCCAGCCGCCCGTCGTCGCCCGCCCCGGCCACGGCATCCCGCTGCCGGCGCCACTCCGCAACGGGGTCGTCGTCGTCGGGTGGAGGGTCGAGATCGAAGAGCGCGTCGGATGCCGTGGCGGCACGCACGGGAGCGGGCGCGTCCCAGCCATCCCGGTCGCCGGTCGCGAGCGCGGATGCCGCCGACCCGACGGCGTTGCGCAGGATCGCGCGGCACAGCCGCAGGTCGACGCACCGTTCGACCCGCACGCCCTCGGCGAGGAGCGGCGGGTACCAGCGGGCAGTATCGCTCCACACCCACCGGGGACGCTCGGTCTCGCGCCCGGCGACCCAGGTCGGCAGGTCGGACGCCGCGATCAGCGTCTCGGCGCGCCGTTCGCCCTCGTCGGAGAGTTCCGTGGCGACGACGCCGCGGGCGGTCGCACGCAGGGCCAGGAGCACGTCCCCCAGTCTGCCGCCCGCCGCCGACTCAGAGTTTCGCGGCCATCGCGATCTCGCGACCGTCGTCGCCCGCGAACTCCCCGACCACCTCGAATCCCCCACGCCTGTAGGCGGCGATCGCCACGACGTTGCGCTCGTGCACGTCGAGGGTGAGTTCGGGATACCCGGCGTCGCGAGCCCAGTCCTGCGCCGCGCGGATGAGCGCGTCGATCACCCCGCGACCCCGCACGCGGGGAGACACGTAGACGCCGACCAACGTGGCGGTGTCGACCGTCGGGATCCGCTGGAAGTAGTCCGGCTCCCCCGCCCGTCGCGGGAAGACGACGACCGAGCCGACGTGCTCGTCGTCGAGCACCGCCACGAACCCCGCCTGGTCGGCTGCGGTCGCATTGCGTGCGGCGCGTTCGCTCCACTCGGCGTCCGGGCGGGCCAGCGCCTGCTCCGTCGTCTCGAGGAACGCGATCGCCGCGACCGGATCGGCGAGGGCTTCCAGCCGGAGACGTCGAACGCGCGGCCCCTCGTCGGCGCGCACCCGGCGGATCACGATTCCCGGATCGAGTGCTCGGGTCATGGCGCCGACTCTAGCCGTGCAGCAGCGTGCCGTCCTTCGCCAGCACGTTCTTCTCGCCCGCCTCGATCGGGATGCCGAACCGGTTCTGCTTCGGCGGCATCGGGCAGTTGAAGGCGTAGCTGAACGCGCACGGCGGGAGGATGGCGCGATTGAAGTCGAGGGTGATCGTGCCGTCGGCGTTCGGGGCGACGAACAGGAACCGGCCGACGCTGTAGGTCGTGTCGCCGCTCGTCGCGTCGGCGAAGACCAACTGGAGGGCCCGGCCTGCCTTGAAGGCGGCGAGGTCGTAGTCGACGCCGTCGCGGGTGAAGCGGATGCTGCCGGGGATGACCTCCTCGCGCGGACTGTGCGCGGCATCCTCGTCGTCCTTGATGTGCTGGAAGCCCATCGTCGTGCCTTCGGGGTTCTCGGCCCAGGCGGCCGTGACCACCCAGTCGGGGTCATACGGGAACGCATCGATGCCGCCGAAGTTCTCGATCGCCTCCGACTTCGCGTCCCAGACCCGCAGCGCGTACCCGCCGCCGTTCTGGGTGATGACCTTGCCGCGGACGGTGTCGCTGAAGACGACCTCGCTCGGGTTCGCGTCGTCCTGTCCGCGGACGACCGTCTCGCCGTCGACGAGCACGCCGTCGACGTGGACGCCCTCCTCGGCCGCGGCGATGACCGTCAGCCCCGACGCGCCGTCCGGACGAGGCGCCCAACGACCCGGGACCCCCCAGATCGGCTGCTCGACGTCGACGAGCTGGGTGTTGGTGAGGGCGAGGCTGCCCAGCGGCTGGGTGACCGCCAGTTCCCGGCGCTCGTGGAAGTACGCGAGCTGCTGCTCGGGGGTCTGCTGGGCGAGCTGCTCTGCCGTCAACGTCATGGGATCCATCCTCACTCAAGTCTCTGACGTACAACCCGGAGGACACGGGCGAATTCCCCAGCCGGGGGGCGTCCGGCGCGGGTACACCCGAGGATCCCTAGACTCCGGGCATGGCATGGAGCGAACAGGCGGCAGGCTACTTGCAGGGCTCGACGACGTGCCCGCGGTGCGAACGCGGACCGGTCCGGGCGGACCACTGCCCGTTCTGCGGCGCGATCCTGGTCGGTCCAGTGGCCGACGAGCTCCGCACGGTGTCGGCGGAGGCGGCGGAGCTGCTGACCCGGCGCCAGCAGATCATCGGGCGGCTCCCGACGAAGGCGTCGCTCGCGCCCCCTCCGGTCGGCATCCCCGTCCACGCGGCCGCACCGGCGGTCGTCGCGCCCGCCGCCGCGCGGTCGGCATCCAGCTCGCAGGTGAGCCTGCAGTCGGTGCTCGCCGTCGCGGGGGCCGTGCTCGTCGCGGTCGCGATCGTCGTCTTCCGGTTCCTCAACGTCGACGTCGACATCTCGGTGCGACGGGTCGTCATCGCGGTGGTCACGGTACTGTTCCTCGGGTTCGCCTGGCTGCTCGCCCGGGTGCGGCTGACCTTCTCCGCCGAGGCGGTCGGCGCGCTCGCGATGGTGTTCGTGGCGCTCGACATCTGGGCGATCGCCGAACTCGTGCCCGAACGGGTCAGCCCGTGGGCTGTCGCGGGGATCGCGACCCTCGTGGCGTCTGCGCTGACCCTGCTCATCGCCGTGCTCGTGCGGCTGCGCACCTGGCTGTGGTTGGGCCTCGTCGGGCTGGTCGTCGTGCCGGCGTTCTTCGGCTACGCGGTCGACGGGCCGTGGTCGGCCACCGTCGGGCACTGGGGCGCCGTCGCCGTCGCCCTGCTCGGGTTCGAGATCGCCCGTCGGTTCGCGGCGCGCGTCGGGAGCCCGCTGCTGGCCGATCGCGTCACGATGACGATCGCCGCCGCGCTCTTCGCCTTCGTCACCATCGTCGGGCTCAGCTTCGTCGCCGGCCGGGTCGAGCTGACGACGCTCGTCGTCGGCACGTCCGTCACCCTCGCCGGGCTCGCCGCGCTCTGCGGCGTCGCGACCCGCACACTGGCACCGGGAGCCTGGGCGGCGACCCTCGGGGTGTTCGCGACGGCGGCGGCGGGCATCCTGCCGTTCGCGCTCGAGCTCGACGATCCCGTCTGGTTGCTCGCGCTCGTGCCCATCGTCGGCGCCGTCGCCCTCGCGGCCCTGGCGTTCGCGCCCTGGCCGCAGCCGGT
>NZ_JBIIAW010000033.1:0-28182 GCF_044239695.1 Pseudolysinimonas sp.
GGTGCGCGTCGTGGCGACCGGAGACGGCTGGCGGCTCGACCTGCTCGACGCGACCGGCTCCCTCGAGGTGGACTTCGCGCCCACCTGGGTGCTCGGCGAGCCGCGGGGCGTGCCGCTCGCCGCGAGCGGTGGCTGGTCGCCCGACGGCGTGCTGGACGTCGAGGTGATGTTCCTCGAGTCCCCGCACACCCTGCGCGTGCGGTGCTCGGCGACCACGGGCCTCGCGACCGTGCGCTGGGCGACGACCCCCCTGCACACCGTCGTTCCGAGCGAGCAGCGCCACCCCTGACCGCGCAGCAAACTTCCATGACGTGGAAGTTCGCTGCGCGACGGGAGGGGGACTTCGTAGGGTGACGCCATGACATCGACGTCCCCTTCACCTGGCCCGCAGAGCCTCGCCGACGCCATCGCCGCAGCCGGCAGTCCCGTCGAGTACCTGCGCAACGCGCAGTCCCGCCCCACCGTCTTCCCGGTCGCCCCCGAGTTCAGCAACTGGCGCAGCGAGCAGCAGTCCTGGCGCACCTCGTGCGCACTGCTCGACCAGTCGCACCACATGACCGACCTGTTCATCACGGGCCCCGACGCCATGAAGCTGCTGCAGGACCTCGCCGTCAACTCGTTCGCGACGTTCTCGGTCGACAGCGCGAAGCAGTTCATCGCCGTCAACCACGAGGGCTACGTCATCGGCGACGCCATCCTGTTCCACCTCGCCGAGAACTCGTTCGACCTCGTCGGCCACCCGATGGCGATCGACTGGGTGCGCTTCCACGCCGAGACCGGCGACTACGACGTCGAGCTCGAGCTCGCCGGCAACTCGATCGTGCGGCAGGGTCCGCCGAAGCTGTACCGCTACGAACTCCAGGGGCCGAACGCGCTGAAGATCGTCGAGAAGCTGATCGGCGGCGAGGTGCCGGCCACGAAGTTCTTCGGCATGGCGACCTTCACGATCGCCGGCACGACGGTGCGCGCGCTGCGCCACGGGATGGCCGGGCAGCCCGGGTTCGAGCTGTTCGGGCCGTGGGCCGAGGGCGACACGATCCGCGCGGCGATCCTGTCGGCGGGGGCGGACCTGGGCATCACCGAGGTCGGCTCGATGGCCTACTCGTCGGCCAACCTCGAGTCGGCGTGGGTGCCGTCGCCGGTGCCCGCGATCTTCAGTGGCGAAGGGATGGAGGCCTACCGCGCCTGGCTCCCCGCCGCACGAGCCGGTTCGATCGCGGGCTCGGTCGACTCGCCCAACATCGAGGACTACTACGTCACCCCGTGGGACCTCGGCTACGAGCGCAGCGTCAACTTCGACCACGAGTTCATCGGCAAGGCCGCGCTCAAGCAGATGTCGGCGACCCGCGCGAAGGTCACCCTGGTCTGGGACGAAGAGGATGTCGCCGCCGCGATCGGGTCGCTCTTCCAGGACGGCCTGCCGGCGAAGTACATCGCCCTGCCGAAGGCCCGGTACGGCTTCTTCCAGGTCGACCAGGTTCTCATCGACGGCGTTCAGGTGGGCATCTCGCACGACTGCGGCTACATCGTCAACGAGCAGACGTTCGCGTCGCTGGCATCCATCGATCTCGCGCACGCGACGCCCGGCACGAAGGTGACCGTGCTGTGGGGCGAGAACCCCAACTCGCGCAAGCCCGCCGTGGAGCCGCACCGTCAGGTGGAGATCCGCGCGACGGTCGCCCCGGCGCCCTTCTCGGCGGAGGCGCGGGAGAACTATCGCTCTACGAAGTAGCGCGGCGGCGGAGCATCCAGAATCCGGCGCCGGCGGCGCCGACCGCGCCGGCCGCGGCGAGGATCCACCAGGGTGCCGGGCTGGGTCCATCGCTGATCTCCGCGGCCGCGGGTTCTCCCGCGGCCGGAGACTCGGCGACCTGCGACCCCGAGACCGCACCCGCGGCGGGGGAGGCGGGTCCCGTGTGGCCGGGATACGTGGCGAAGACCTGCACGCCCCAGGTCGTGCCACCGGCGGACAGGAAGGCGATCCCGACGTCGGTGTAGGAACCGAGGATGTTGGCGCGGTGGCCGGGCGACGCCATCCACGCGGCGTGCATCGTGCCGGCATCCGGCTGCCCCTCGGCCACGTTCTCGCCCGCGTTCGACCAGCCGGCGGGAATCTGGCTCGCGTAGTCGGGGTTGTGCGACAGCGTTCCCGATGCCGCGAGCTTCGCCGCCCAGTCGGCGGCGACCTGGTCGAGGGCGGTGTTGCGCACGAGACCCGCCTGGCCGTCGGCCCAGCGGGCGTCGTTGAGCAGCGTGTAGACGGTGTCGGGTTCCGCGGCGACGGCGGGTGTCGCAGGAGCCAGGAGGGCGGTCCCGGCGACGAGCCCCGCGATCAGGAGAGCGGGAAGAGTGGACAGGCGAGGGGGGATCACCCCTCAGTGTGCGGCCCCCCGGCCGGATCCGACCCGATCCGGCCCAACTGGGGGTACCTCAGCGCGGCAGCCAGCCCTCTTCGCGCAGCCAGGACTCCGCGAGCGACGTCCAGAGGGCCGCGTCGCCGTCGCCGTCGCGGCGCGCGAGGTTGAGCCCGTGGCGTCCGCGCGGGAACACGTGCAGCGCGTGCCGCACGCCGGCGGCGGCCAGCGCCATCCCGAGCAGGTAGCTGTGCTGCACCGGCACCGCGTCGTCCGCGGCGGTGTGCCAGACGAAGAACGGGGGAGCGGCCGGGGTGACGAGCAGGTCGAGGGAGGTCGCGGCTCGCAACTCGGGGGAGGCGTCGAGACCGATGAGGTTCTCGCGCGATCCCTGGTGGGTCGGCAGCAGCATCGACACGACCGGGTAGCTCAGCAGCACGAGGTCGACGCGTTCCCGCTCCGACGCCCCCGGAGCGAGGGCGGCGTGCCCGGCGGCGTGCCCACCCGCGGAGAAGCCGACGAGCGCGACCCGGTCGGCGCCGGCATCCCGTCGCGCCCGGATCTCGCCACGGACGGCGTCGAGCACCGCGGGGTGCCGAGCGCTCGCCCCGACCGGGTACGCGAAGACGCTCGCCGACAGCCCGAGCGACTCGAGCCAGGCGACGATCGTCGTCGACTCGTTGTCGGAGAGGCGGCCGTAGCCGCCGCCGGGCAACACGATCACGTGGTCGCTCATGCATCCATCTTTCGCTATGTGCCCGAGGAGGGATCCCGCGGCGGCCACCGCCACAGGGCCGCCGCGGGACGTCTGTCAGGAGCGGGCGCGGGGCGTCAGCCGCTCGAGCTGGGTCACGTGCTGCGGGCCCAACTCGGCGAGCGACGAGACGCCGAGCAGCTTCATCGTGCGCACCAGCTCGGTACCGAGGATCTCGATCGTGCGGTCGACACCGCGGCGTCCGCCGGCCATCAGCCCGTACAGGTAGGCGCGGCCGATCATGGTGAACTTCGCCCCGAGCGCCACCGACGCGACGATGTCGGCGCCCGACATGATGCCGGTGTCGACGCCGATCTCGACGTCCTTTCCAACCTCTCGGACCACGTCGGGCAGCAGGTGGAAGGGGATCGGCGCCCGGTCCAGCTGGCGGCCGCCGTGGTTGGACAGGATGATGCCGTCGACCCCGAGATCGGCGAGGGTGCGGGAGTCCTCGACGTTCTGCACGCCCTTGATGACGATCTTGCCGGGCCACATCCCGCGGATGACGTCGAGGTCGTCGTAGGAGATCGTCGGGTCCATCGCCGCGTTGAGCAGTTCGCCGACGGTGCCACCGGTGGTCGACAGCGACGCGAACTCGAGCTTCGGGGTGGTCAGGAAGTCCCACCACCACCAGGGGCGGGGGATCGCGTTGAGGATCGTGCCGGCCGTCAGCGCCGGCGGGATCGAGAACCCGTTGCGCTTGTCGCGCAGCCGCGCCCCCGCGACCGGGGTGTCGACGGTGAACTGGAGAGTGTCGAAGCCGGCCGCCGCCGCGCGCTCGACGAGCCCGTACGAGATGTCGCGGTCGCGCATGACGTAGAGCTGGAACCAGTTGCGACCGTCGGGGTTCGCGGCCTTCACGTTCTCGATCGACGTCGTGCCGAGGGTGGACAGGGTGAACGGGATGCCGGCCGCCCCCGCCGCACTCGCGCCCGCGAGTTCGCCCTGGGTCTGCATGAGCCGCGTGAATCCGGTCGGCGCGATCGCGAACGGCATCGACGACGGCCCGCCGAGGATCGTCGAGGAGGTGTCGACGTCGGCCGCGGGACGCAGGATCGAGGGGCTGAACTCCACGTCTTCGAAGGCCTGGCGGGCGCGCGCGAGCGACAGCTCCTGCTCCGCGGCGCCGTCGGTGTAGTCGAACGCGGCCTTCGGCGTGCGGCGCTTCGCGATCAGCCGGAGGTCGGCGATCGTCAGCGCCGCCTGGAGGCGCCGGTCGGTGGCGTCGAAGTTCGGCTTCTTGAACGTCAGCAGCTCGAAGATCTGCTTCGGGCTCGGAACCTGGCGGCTCTGCTTCTGCGGGTCTCTAGCCATGGATGTCTCCGTGAGTTGCGTCGTAGTGGGCGAGCAGGGCGGCGCCGGCGGCGTCGATGTGGGCGCGGGCGAGGTCGGCGGCCGCGGCCCCGTCGCCCGCCGTGACGGCGTCGAGGATGCGTTGGTGCTGCGCCGCGACATCCGTTCCGGTCATCAGGTGGTGGGCCTGCACCTGGCCGATGCAGAGCTCGATCTCGCCCATCAGGGCGGCGTGCATGCGGGCGAGCCGCGGGCTCGGCGACCCCGACACGAGCGCCCGGTGGAAAGCGGCGTCTTGCGCGGCGAAGGCGCCGCCGGTGCGGGCGAGTTCGAGCAGCTCCCGGTGGGCGGCGAGGGCGTCGGCCGGCAGGGTGCCGCCCTCCGCGAGGGCGCCGGACGCCGCCGACTCGATGAGCCGCCGCGTCGCGAACAGGTCGACGATGTCGGCGCGCGTCAGCTCGGGAACGCGGGCCGCGTGGTGCGCCTCGCGGCGCAGCAGCCCGTCGCTCACGAGCCGTTCGATGGCGATCTTCGCGGTCGGGCGGGCCACCCCGAACCGCAGCGCGACGGCCGACTCGGTCACCGTGGACCCGGGGGCCTGGGACTGGTCGAGGATGCGGGCGCGCAGCGTCTCGAAGATCGCATCCGGCATCGTCGCGGGCTGAAGTGACATTGTCGAACAATATAGCGGATTGTTAGACAATCAGCGAGACGCTCCTCGGTCGACCCGAGGGCGGATCCGGGGGTTCACCCCACCGTGCGCACCGTCCCGTCCTGCCACGGTGGTCACATGATCACTCGTGCCCTCTCCCTGGCGGCCGCCGCCGTGCTCGTCGCCGTCGCCCTCACCGGATGCGTCCGCGTCGGCGGCCCGATGACCTCGGAGTCGCGGGATATCGACGACGTGACGGCCGTCGTGCTCGAGACCAGCGGCCACCTCGAGATCACCGAGGGCGAGCCCTCCCTCACGATCCACGCGCCCGAGAACCTCCTCGACGCGCTCACCTCCGACGTGAGCGGCGGGGTGCTCGAACTCGGTCGTCGCGGCGGGGGACCGATGTTCGGGTCGGGTGCGATCCGCTACGAGCTGTCCGTGGCCAGCCTCGACTCGATCGAGATCGACGGGTCCGGCGACGTGACCTCGACCGTGTCCGCCGAGCGCATGACGATCGAGATCTCCGGGTCGGGCGATGTCGCCATCACGGGTCTCGACGCCGACCAGATCGCCGCGACGATCGACGGGTCCGGCGACGTCGAGCTCGCGGGTGACGCCGACGCGCTGACCCTCGAGATCGACGGATCGGGTGAGGTGGATGCCGACGACCTCGAAGTCGTCGACGCCTCCGTCGTGATCGGCGGGTCGGGCGACGCGACGCTGCACGTGACCGGGACGCTCGCGGTCGAGATCTCGGGCAGCGGAACGGTCCGCCACCGCGGCGGAGCCGAGGTCGACGCCGACATCTCCGGATCGGGCGACGTCGAGTCGGACTAGGCGGAGCGGCCCGCGCCGTCGGTCAGGTCGATCGGCTCGAGTGCGTACCCGGCGGTGTATTTGCGCTTCGGGTCGAGTTCGTCGATGAGGGCGACCAGGGCCCGCTGGATGTCGGCCAGCCGCTGCACATCGCCCTTCGAGACCAGGTCGAGCCCGGTGTCGATCGAGGTGAACCAGGCCCGGAACTCCTCCTCGTGACGGTAGCGCCGCACGAACGCGGCGTAGCCGGCGACCCGGGGGAGGCGCACCTGGGTCTCGGGGATCGAGTCCCAGGTGAGCATGAGTTCGCCGATCGCGCGCTGCTCGGTGGTGAAGAACAGGAACCCCTCCGAGTCCTCGCTGCGACGCAGGGTCTTCAGCACGTCGTCGATGAGCCGCTGCACCGAGAGGTCGCGGCCGCCCTCCCCGCTCGACGAGAGCACCGCCTGGCGTCGGGCCTCGATCCAGCCGAAGTAGTGCGCGAAGAGGAACGCCGTCGACGCCACCGCGTAGTCGCCGTGGCTCGCGTAGCGCTTCTGCGTGCCGATCCAGCCGGTTTCCACGAGGTTGAAGATGCGCGACTGAAGTTCGGCGGCGGCCTGGGCGAGCGGCTCGTAGACGCGCTCGGCGGCTTTGATCGCGGACTGTTCCTCCGCGCGCTGCTCGCGTTCGGCCTCGAGTTCGTGGCTCAGGCGCTGGGTGCGCACGGAGAAGAGGCCGGTCACGACGACGCTCGCGACGCTCAGCAGCAGCGCGATGATCGTCAGCAGCGACTCGGTGCTCATTCCTGGATGGTAGGGCAGCGCGGTCGCGCGCCCGATGGCGACATTGTGAGGGCAGCCTTACCTGAGTAGGCTGGCTTCTCGTGACCTCTCGTCGTGCCGTCGCCCTCGCCGGGGCCGTGCTCGTCGTCACGCTTACCGCCCTCACCGGGTGCGCCGTGCCTGACGGGGCCGCCACGACGCCGTCGCCGACCGTGGCCGACGACCGGCCGCTCGCCGAACTCGACCTCGTCGCCGACCCGCGTGCCCACGTCGGAGCCAGCACCGCCCTGCTCGCCACGGAGGCGGTCACCCCGGTCGAGGACGATCCCGCGCAGCAGTTGCCCGTCACCGTCGTCTCGCGCGACAACGGCGGCGACGTCGAGGTGACCGTCGACGACACCTCCCGGGTCATCGCGCTCGACATGTCGGGGTCGATCGCTGCCACCGTCGCCGGCCTCGGGCTCGGCGAGACCCTCGTGGGGCGTGACATCTCCACGACCTTCGACGGCGCCGTCGACCTCCCCGTCGTCACATCCGGCGGACACGCGATCGACGCCGAGAGCGTGCTCGCCCTGCGCCCCACCCTCGTCATCACCGACGGCACGATCGGCCCGCGCGACGTGCTCACCCAGTTGCGCGATTCGGGCGTCACCGTCGTCTTCCTCGACAACGAGGCCTCGTTCGACGGGGCCGTACGACTGTCCCGCGACGTCGCGGGCGCGATGGGGGTGCCCGCCACCGGCGAGCTGCTCGCCGAGCGCATCCGGGCCGACGTCGACGCGAAGATCGCCGAGATCGCCGCCATCGCCCCCGCCGACGGCGACCGGGTGCGGATGATCTTCCTCTACCTGCGCGGCGGCTCGGGCATCTACTACCTGTTCGGCGAGGAGTCCGGCGCCGACGACCTGATCCGCGGACTTTCGGGGGTGGATGTCGCCGGCGAGATCGGCTGGACGGGCATGCAGCCGATGACCGACGAGGCGATCATCGCCGCCAACCCCGACCTCATCCTGGTGATGACCGACGGCATCGAATCGGCCGGCGGCATCGACGGGTTGCTCGCGGCGAAGCCGGCGATCGCGCTCACCGCGGCGGGGCAGAACCAGCGCTTCGTCGACATGGCCGACGGCGACATCCTGTCGTTCGGCCCGCGTTCCGCGTCCGTTCTGGATGCCCTCGCCCGCGCCGTCTACGCCCCGTAGCGATCTCGCCGCGGGTTGAGTGCCGCGCGGAGCACGGTGTATCGAAACCCACCGTCGGGTAACTCGGGGCGGGTCTCGATACACCCGGCTGCGCCGGGCACTCAACCCGCGGGCTAGAGGGTTGGCTCGTAGCGCCGCGGAGGGAACGACTGCAGCACGATCGCACGCAGCGCCTCGAGGTCGCCGGCGACGAACCCCTGCGCGCGAGCCTGCACGAGCACGTTGCCGATCGCCGTGGCCTCCACCGGTCCGGCGAGCACGGGCAGTCCGGTCGCGTCGGCGGTGAGCTGGCAGAGCAGTTCGTTCTGCGACCCGCCGCCGACGAGGTGCACGACCTCGACCGACGTGCCGCTCAGGTCGGCGGCATCCCGGATCGATCGGGCATAGGCGGCGGCGAGCGATTCGAGGATGCTGCGCACGAGTTCCGGACGGGATGACGGCACCGGCAGGTCGTGCGTGCCGAGCCAGGCGGCGATGCGCGCGGGCATGTCGCCGGGGGCGAGGAAGGTCTCGTCGTCGGCGTCGAAGATCGGCACCTGGGTCGTGACCGCCGACGCCTGAGCGAGCAGGGAGGACAGCGAGATCGTCGTGCCGTCGCGCTCCCAGTCGCGGATGCTCTCGCTGAGCAGCCAGAGACCCATGACGTTGTGCAGGTAGCGCACCCGGCCGTCGACGCCGCCCTCGTTGGTGAAGTTCGCGGCACGGCTCGCCTCAGTGAGCACGGGGCGTTCGAGCTCCACCCCGACGAGCGACCAGGTGCCGCACGAGATGTAGGCGTAGTTCGAGCCGGTCGCGGGAATGGCGACGATCGCCGATGCGGTGTCGTGCGTGCCGACCGCGGTGACGACGGCGCGGGTGTCGCCGATGCCGCGCAGGGCCGACGGTGCGAGGCCGCCGAGCTCGGTGCCGGCATCCACCAGCCTCGGGAAGATGCTCCCCGGCAGCGACAGGTGCGCCGCGAGGTCGAGGTCCCACTCCCCGTTCGAGACGCCGACGAGACCGGTCGTCGACGCGTTGGTGCGCTCCGCGACCGCGACCCCGGTGAGCCAGTAGGCGAACAGGTCAGGGATCAGCAGGAACGAATCCGCGACCTCGAGCGTGCCGGAGAGCCGGTCGGCGGTGAGCTGGAAGAGCGTATTGAACGGCAGGTGCTGGAGACCGTTGCGGCGGTACAGCTCGTCGGCCGGAACCCGCCCGTGCACCTCCGCGACGCCGGCGGCGTTGCGCTCGTCGCGGTACGAGTACGGCGCGTTGACGAGACGCCCGTTACGCAGCAGGCCGTAGTCGACGGCCCAGGAGTCGATGCCGATCGAGCTCAGTTGCGGCTCCTGCCGCACGGCGGCCGCGAGACCCTCGACGAGGTCGCGGTAGAGCTCGAAGGAACTCCAGTGCAGCCCGTCGAGGGTGCGCACCGGCGAGTTCTTGAAGCGGGCGACATCCGTGAGCCGCAGTTCGTCGTGCCCGACGTAGCCGAGCAGCACCCGGCCGCTCGTCGCACCGAGGTCGACGGCGGCGACCGCTCCGCCACTTCGAATACTCAACGCCATGCCTCCATCATCGGCCCCGAACGAGCGCAGGGCTGCGTCATCGAAGGAACGCAGCTGCGACGCCCGCGTCGACCGGGATGTGGAGTCCGGTCGTGTGGGACAGGTCCGGCCCGGTGAGCACCGAGACGGCGTTCGCGACGTTCTCGGGCAGCACCTCGCGCTTGAGGATCGTGCGCTGCGCGTAGAACTCGCCCAGCTTCGACTCCTCGATGCCGTAGGTCTTGGCGCGGTTGGCGCCCCAGCCGGCGGCGAAGATGCCGGAGCCGCGCACGACGCCGTCGGGGTTGATGCCGTTGACCTTGATGCCGTGCTCGCCGAGTTCGACCGCGAGCAGTCGCACCTGGTGGGCCTGGTCGGCCTTCGTGGCCGAGTAGGCGATGTTGTTCGGGCCCGCGAAGACCGAGTTCTTCGAGGAGATGTAGATGACGTCGCCGCCCATCTTCTGCTCGATCAGGATCGGCGCGGTCGCCTTGGAGACGAGGAACGAGCCCTTCGCCATGATGTCGTGCTGGAAGTCCCAGTCCTGCTCGGTGGTCTCCAGCAGCGGCTTGCTGAGCGAGACGCCCGCGTTGTTGACGACGATGTCGAGCCCGCCGAACGCGAGCACGGCATCCTGCACCATCTGCTCGATCGCGCCGGCGTCGGTGACGTTCACCTGGAGGCCGACCGCGACGTCCGTGGTGCCGATCTCGGCGGCGGCCGCCTGAGCCTTCGCCAGGTCGAGGTCGGCGATGACGACGCACGCTCCGTCGGCCGCGAGGCGGGTGGCGATCGCCTTGCCGATGCCGGAGGCGGCGCCGGTGACGAGCGCGATGCGGGTCGCGTGCGACTTCGGCTTCGGCATGCGCTGCAGCTTCGCCTCCTCGAGCGCCCAGTACTCGATCGCGAACTTCTCGGCGTCGCTGATCGGCGTGTAGGTCGAGATCGACTCGGCGCCGCGCATGACGTTGATCGCGTTGACGTAGAACTCGCCGGCGACGCGAGCGGTCTGCTTGTTGGCGCCGTAGGAGAACATCCCCACGCCGGGCACGAGCACGATCAGCGGGTCGGCGCCGCGGATCGCCGGGCTGTCGGCCGTCGCGTGCTTGTCGTAGTACGCCGTGTAGTCCGTGCGGTACGCCTCGTGCAGCTTCGCGAGGCGTTCCTTGATCTTCTCGACCGGGGCGTCGGCCGGGAGGTCGACGAGCAGCGGCTTGACCTTGGTGCGCAGGAAGTGGTCGGGGCACGAGGTGCCGAGGGCCGCCAGCTTCGGAGCGTTCGCCGAGGCGAGGAAGTCGAGCACGACGTCGGAATCGGTGAAGTGCCCCACCATCGGCTTGTCGTGCGACGCGATGCCGCGGATCGTCGCGGCGAGGGCGGCGGCCTTGGCGCGGCGCTCGGCCGTCGGCAGCGCCTTGTTCTTGGCGACCTCGCGGCCGAACGGGTTCTTCTTGCCCTTCGCCGCCAGGTAGTCCTCGGCGGTCGCGATGATCCACAGCGAGTTCTTCTGCGCCTCGGCGCTGGTCTTCCCCCACGCGGTGATGCCGTGACCGCCGAGGATCACGCCGATCGCCGCCGGGTTCTTCGCCTTGATGTCGGAGATGTCGAGCCCGAGCTGGAAGCCGGGGCGACGCCAGGGCACCCAGACGACCTTGTCGCCGAACGCCTTCTTGGTGAGCTTCTCGCCGTCCTTCGCGGTCGCGAACGCGATGCCGGAGTCGGGATGCAGGTGGTCGACGTGGTTCGCGTCGACGAACGCGTGCATGAAGGTGTCGATGCTCGGGGCCGCGCCGCCGAGACCGTGGCGGCAGAAGTCCAGGGCGCCGACCATGTCGTCCTCGTGCTCGAGGCCCGCGTAGACGCCCTTGAGCGCTTCGACGCGATCGAGCCGGAGGGTGGCGAGCCCGGCTTCGGTCAGCGTGCCGAGGTCGCCGCCGGAGCCCTTCACCCAGAGCAGCTCGACGTCCTCACCCGTCACGGGGTCGGTCGCGGTGCCCTTGGCGGACGTGTTGCCGCCGGCGTAGTTGGTGACGCGGGGGTCGCTGCCGAGCTTGTTGCTGCGGGCGATGAGGTCTTGTGCGGGCGTGTTGGCCACGGAACGGCTCCTGTTAGATTCTGTGAGATCGAACAGAACGTGACTCTAGCGCAGCTCGGTCAGATCCCGGTAGGGGTCGAGCCGCTCGTCAGCCGGGTCGAGATCGGTCACCAGGACGTCGATCCGTGCCCAGTCCAGCCCCTGGGCGACCGAGGTGCGGCCGAGCTTCGACGCGTCGAGCAGCAGGATGGTCTGCTCCGAGCGTTCCGCGAAGACGTCCTTCACCTGCGCCTCCTCGAGCGACACCTCGCTCGTTCCGCTCGACGAGAGCGCTGATGCCGAAGCGAAGAAGCGCTCGTACCCGAGGGATGCGGCGGCTCGGCAGGCGACGGCGCCGACGAAGCTATCGGTGCGCTCCTCGAGTTCGCCGCCGATCAGGATCGACCGTACGCCCGGCCGCCGGCGCGCGGTCGCGGCGTTCTGCACCGAGTTGCTCGCCACGACCAGGTCGCGGGCGGTGATCTCGCCGAGCAGCACCCCGCTCGTCGACGAGGCGTCGAATGCCACCGCGCCGGTCGCCGGGACGAGGTCGAGGGCTTTGCGGGCGATCAGCGACTTCGACGCGGACCGGGTCGACATCCGCTCCCCGAACGGTCGCGGGAGCACCGGCGCGACCGCGCCGCCTCGCACTCGCCGGGCGAGCCCTTCCGCCTCGAGGTCGTCGAGATCCCGCCGCACGGTCATCGCCGAGACGCCGAGCTGCTCGGCGACGGGGTCGAGTCGGAGTGCGCCGTCGCGGGCGAGGATCTCGAGCAGGCGGGCCCGCCGTTCTTCGCCGAGGAGGGTCGCCATGGGCGTCAGCGTAGCCGCGCGGGAGGCGGATCGACGCGACGGTCGAGACCCGCGCTTGACATCTCCGTACGCTCGAACTAGTTTCACTGAAACCGGACATGGTTCATTGAACCGGGTTCGAACGAACTGCACGATGGCAACGGCGCCCGCCCGACGGTGAAGCGCCCCAGTGATAGAGGATGGCGATGACCAAGGCGGGACCCTACGAGGGCGTGACCTCGACCCAGGCGAGCATCGAGCGGGCCATGGAGTCGAGCGGCGGCGTGCTGCGGCTCGCCCCGGCGTGGGTTCCGCGCTCGTTCTGCACCCCGGCCCAGCGTCTGCGCCTGCACCCCGCCGACTACTTCCCGCTCGGCAAAGAGCGCGGCGGCATCGACGAGCGCTGGTTCGCGAGTGCCATCCGTGCCGAGAACGGGCCGCTCACCGACCCCTACGAGGGACTCAGCCTCGTCGTCGGACCCGATGACGAGATCATCCCGTTCGACGAGTTCATCGACGGGTCGAAGGGCGCCGCGATCGGCGACCGCCTCTGGGATGCCTACGGCAAGTGGCCGATGTACTCGAAGTTCTTCGACAACCAGTACCCGTTGCCGTTCCACGTGCACCAGCAGGACCAGCACGCGGCGCTCGTCGGCAAGATGGGCAAGCCCGAGGCCTACTACTTCCCGCCGCAGCTCAACAACCACGGCGGGATGTTCCCGTACACGTTCTTCGGCTTCCACCCCGAGACCACGCGCGAGCAGGTGCTCGAGAAGCTCGAGCTCTTCCTCAAGGGCGGCGACAACCGCATCACCGAACTCTCCGTCGCCTACCGCATCACGCCCGGCACCGGATGGGACGTGCCCCCGGGCGTGCTCCACGCTCCGGCGAGCATGTGCACCTACGAGCCGCAGGCCGCGAGTGACGTGTTCGCGATGGCCGAGTCGTGGTCGAACAACCGCGAGGTGCCCGACGAGCTGCTGTGGAAGGACATCCCGGCCGACAAGGTGGGTGACCTCGACTTCATCCTCGAGATCCTCGACTGGAACCTCAACGTCGATCCCGAGTTCTGGAGCCACCGCTTCAGCCCCGCGCTCGAGACCTCGGCCTCGCGCGAGGCCGGTGGCGCGCAGTACGTCGAGAAGTGGATCACCTACCGTTCGCACGCGTTCAGCGCGAAGGAGCTCACGGTCAAGCCCGGCGAGACCGTCAGCGTCGCCGACCAGGACGCCTACGGCTTCATCGCCGTCGACGGCCGCGGGGAGATCAACGGTCAGGCCGTCGAGGCGCTCTCCTCGATCCGCTACGGCCAGCTCTCGCACGACGAGTACTTCGTCACCGGCGAGGCGATCGCGAACGGGGTCACCATCCGCAACACCTCCGACAGCTCCGACCTCGTGCTGCTGAAGCACTTCGGCCCGGGCAACGTCGAGCTCGCCGCCGACACCGGCGCCGTCGCGAAGGAGCGCGCGTGACGCCGCCCGGTGCCTTCCACGGACGCTCGCGCGACGAACTCGCGCGACGCGTCGGGACGCTCGCCCAGATCGCGCGGGTCGACCGACTCGTCGACGAGGAGGGTTCCGCGCGCGGCGCGCGCCGCATCCGGCTGGTCACCGGCGGCGGACTCGAGGTCGAGATCCATCCCGACCGCGCGCTCGACCTGGGACAGGTCACCTTCCGCGGCATCCCGGTCGCCTGGATGTCGCCGACCGGGATGCTCGCCCCCGGACTCGCCGAGAGCACCGGGTCGCAGTGGCTGAGGTCGTTCGGGGGCGGTCTGCTCGCGACCTGCGGGCTCGACTCCTTCGGCCCGCCGACGACCGATGAGGGCGTCGACTACCCGCAGCACGGTCGCGTCGGGGTCGTCCCCGCGACGGTCACGCGCGCCGAGGTGCGCGGCACCGAGCTCGTCGTGAGCGGCAGCGTGCGGCAGGCGGGGGTGTTCGGCGAGAACCTCGTGCTCGAGCGCACCTGGTCGGCCGACCTCGGCGGCACCACGCTGCGGCTGCGCGACGTGGTGCGCAACGAGGGCTTCGCGGATGCCGGTCACATGGTGCTCTACCACGTGAACGTCGGCTGGCCGCTGCTGGACGAGACCGCGACGCTCGAGTTGCCCTCGCGCGAGGTGAACCCGCGGGATGCCGACGCCCGTTCGGGCGCCGGGCGCTGGCACCAGATCGAGGAGCCGCAGGCCGGCTACCGGGAGCAGGTGTTCGGTCACGACTTCCGCGACAGCGGCACCGCGGTCGTCGCCGTCGACAATCCCGGCATCGACACCCGGCTCGAACTGCGCTTCGACACCGGCACGCTGCCCGCGCTGCACCAGTGGAAGATGAGCGGCGAGGGTCACTACGTGATGGGCCTGGAGCCGGTCAACGTCAACTCCTTCACCGGCCGCGCCGGAGCCCGCGCCGCCGGCAACCTGCCCATCCTGAAGCCCGGCCGCTCGGTCGCGTACACGATCGACTTCGCCTTCTCGCCGTCGACCGAGAAGAAGGGCCGGCGATGAGCGCCACCGTCTCCGTGCTGCGCATGAGCGGGATCACCAAGAACTTCCCCGGCATCCGAGCACTGACCGACGTCGCCCTCGAGGTCGCGGCCGGTGAGGTGCACGCGATCGTCGGCGAGAACGGCGCGGGCAAGTCGACGCTCATGAAGATCCTCGCCGGCGTGTACCAGCCCGACGGGGGCACGATCGAGTTGCAGGGCGAGGCCGTGCGCATCGCCGGGCCGATCGACGCGCGCAAGCGTGGCATCGGCATGGTGTACCAGGAGCTCAACCTCGTGCCCGACCTGACGGTCGCCGAGAACATCACGCTCGGCGCGCCGCCGTCGCGATTCGGTCTCGTCGACCGCAAGGCGCTGCGCGCGCGAGCCGACGAGGTGCTCGCCGAACTCGGCGCGAAGGTCGGCGCTGACGACCTCGTCGGGTCGCTTCCGGTGAGCCAGCAGCAGCTCGTCGAGATCGCGAAGGCCTACGCGTCATCGCCGCGCATCGTCGTGCTCGACGAGCCGACCTCCTCGCTCTCCGAGAACGAGGCGCAGGCGCTGTTCCGGGTCGTGCAGCGCATGAAGGATGCCGGCATCGCCATCATCTACATCTCGCACCGGCTGCGCGAGGTCATCCAGCTCGCCGACCAGGTGACCGTGCTGCGGGATGGTCGCCTCGTCGAGACGCGACGTGCCGCGGGGATCACCGCCGCCGACATGATCCGCCTGATGGTGGGGCGCGATCTCACCGACGTCTTCCCGAAGCGCGAGGTGCCGATCGGTGACGTCGTGCTGCGCGTCGACGGGCTGAGCCGAGCCGGGGTGTTCGACGACGTCGACCTCGAGGTGCGCGCCGGGGAGATCGTCGGCCTGGCCGGCTTCGTCGGGGCCGGCCGCACCGAGGTCGCGCGGGCGATCTTCGGACTCGACCGCGCCGATCGCGGCACGATCAGCATCGGCGGCGTCCCCGTCACCGTGCGCACCCCGCGGGCGGCTGTCGACGCGGGCATCGCCTACGTTCCCGAAGACCGCAAGCGCGACGGTCTCGTGCCGCAGCTGTCGGTCAAGGACAACATCTCGCTGCCCGTGCTGGGCGAGGTGGCGACCGCCGGCTGGATCCGCGGCGGGGCCGAGCGCCGACTCGCGACCGACAAGGCCACCGAGCTCGGAGTCTCCCCGCCCGTGATCGACCGCCGGGTCGACACCTACAGCGGCGGCAACCAGCAGAAGGTCGTCTTCGCGAAGTGGCTGGCCACTCGGCCCGCCGTGCTCATCCTCGACGAGCCGACCCGCGGTGTCGACGTCGGCGCCAAGGCCGACATCCACACGATCATCGGCGAACTCGCGGCGCAGGGCACCGCGATCCTCATGATCTCGTCGGAACTCCCGGAGGTGCTCGCGGTGAGCGATCGGATCTACGTGCTGCACGAGGGGCGCGTCTCGGCGGAGCTCCCGCGCGGCGCCGGCGAGCAGGATGTCATGCACGCGGCGACCGGGGAGGTGGCGGCGTGAACGTCTCCACCGAGACCGTCCCGGGCGGCCGCATCGTGCGGCAGAGCTGGGCCTCGCGCTACGGTGCGACGCTCGCGATGCCCGCCGGCATCGTCGTGCTGCTCATCCTGGGCACCGTGCTCAGCGACCGCTTCCTCTCGGTCGGCAACCTGACGAACGTGCTCATCAACATGTCGATCGTCGGCATCATCGTCGTCGGCATGACCTTCGTCTTCGTCAGCCGAGGGATGGCCGACCTCTCCGTTCCCGCGACGGTCGCGGTCGGCGGCATCCTCGTGCTGATGCTCGACGACGTGATCGGCACCTGGCCGGCCGCCCTCGTGGGGGTGCTCGTCGCGAGTCTCGCGGGCGTCGTGAACGGGCTCCTCATCGGCTATGCGGGGCTCAACCCCGTGATCACGACCCTGGCCAGCGGCATCATCGTGCTCGGCATCGCCCAGGCGTTCGTCGGCGGCGTCATCGTCTACGGCCAGGACGCGGCGGCGAAGGACGTCCTCACCGGGCGGCTGTTCGGGGTGGTGCCCATCATCGTGCTGGTGTTCCTGCTCGTGGCGCTGCTCGGGCACCTCGCCCTCTCCCGGTCGGTCTTCGGACGCTGGACCTACGCGGTCGGGAGCAACCCGCACGCCACCGAGGCGAGCGCCGTGCCGATTCGCCTGGTCAAGGCGGGCGCCTTCGTGCTGACCGCCACCCTCGCCGGGTTCAGCGGCGTGCTGCTCGGGATCTCCCTCCAGGCGGCGCGACCGGAGATCGGCACCGGCTACGAGTTCGACGCGATCACCGCCGTCGTCGTCGGCGGGGTGAGCCTGCTCGGCGGTTCGGGCAGCGTCCCGCGGGCGATCGGCGGGCTGCTGTTCGTGACGCTCCTCAACAACATCCTGATCCTTCAGGGCGTGCCGTCCGAGCCCCAGGGCATGGTCAAGGGCGCCCTCATCGCGGGCGCCGTCGCGCTCGATGTGTACCTGCGACGCCGAGGAGGCCGCGAATGAACGCCATCCGTCGTGCCTTCGACAGCGACGTCTTCCTCGGGGTCGTGCGCTATCGCGTCGCGATCATCCTCGTGGCGACGATCGTCGTCTCGGCCTCGATGGTGCCCGGCATCCTCGAGTTCCGCGCGCTCAGCCTCAGCCTCGACCGGATCAGCACGACCGCCCTGGTCGCCGTCGGTCTGACGGTGGTGCTGCTCGCCGGGAAGCTCGACCTGTCGGGCGGAGCCATCCTCGCCCTGTCGGGCATCACCGCGATCGGGCTCCAGGAGGAGCTCGGGCAGGTGCCGGCTGCGGTCGTCGGCATCGGCGTCGGGCTGCTCGCGGGGATCGTGAACGGCTTCCTCGTGGTGGTCCTGAGGATCAACTCCCTCGTCGCGACGCTCGCCTCGATGCTGTTCTTCCGCGCGCTGTGCCACTTCATCACCGAGTCGCGTCCGTTCAGTGGGCTCGACCCGCTGTTCGGCCTCGTGGTCTCGCGCCCGATCGAGGGCACGGTGACACTGCGCACGATCATCTTCGTCGTGCTCCTCGTCGCGCTGCACCTGTGGCTCACCCGGGCGGTCGCCGGCCGCAACCTGTTCGCCGTCGGCAGCAACCCGGTCGCCGCCGAGGCGAGTGGCATCCGCGCCAACGCGTACGTGTTCGGCACGTTCGTCTTCGCCGGGGCCACCGCCGGCGCCGCCGGCGTCATCCAGAGCCTCAGCGTCAACACCGGATCCCCCGTGTTCGGCGAGTCGACGTCGCTGCTCGCGATCGCCGCCGTCGTGATCGGCGGTACCCGCCTCGAAGGCGGCCGGGCGTCGGCCCTGGGCACCCTCGGGGGCTTGCTCGTGATGGCGATCCTCACCACGGCGATGGAGTTCTCGAACGTCCCCGCCTACATCCAGAACATCGTCACGGGAGTCATCCTCCTGCTGCTGATTTTGCTCGACCGCTTCGTGTCGGGCAAGAAGGGCCGGAACCTGTCGTTGACCGCATTCGTGCGGTCGGTGCGTCAGGCCCGGCGAAACCCCGAAAACGAGAGGACTCACGCACCATGAGAACCACCCCCCTCATCGGCGGCGCCGTTGCCGCTGTGGCCGCGCTCGCGCTGGCCGGTTGTGCCGCTGGCGGCACCGGAGGCGGCGACGCCGAATCGATGGACATCTGCTACGTCACGGCTGCGGAGTCGCACGCCTACGTGACGCCGGCGAACGAGGCGTTCGACGAGGCCGCCGATGCGGCCGGCGCGACCGTCAACCGCCTGTCGCAGGAGTTCGACGTGCAGACCGGCACCGACCAGCTCACGACCTGCGTCAGCCAGGGCGCCGACGGCATCGTGCTGTGGCCGCTGGACCCGCAGGCCTACATCCCGGGCATGATCGCCGCCCAGGACGCCGGCATCCCGCTCATCATCATCAACTCGCCGATGGATGCCGAAGCCGAGGAGTACTACGACTCGTTCACCGGTCCTGACGTCTACGAGGAGGGCGTGCTCTCCGCGGACGCGCTCAACGAGGTGCTCGGCGGCGCCGGCAACGTCGTGATCATCGCCGGCCAGGCGGGCAACGGGACGACGATCGGTCGCACCGACGGCTTCACCGAGCAGCTCGCCGAGCTCGGCTCCGACATCGAGGTGCTGCAGGTGGTCAACGCCGACTTCGACCAGCAGAAGGCGCTCGAAGCGAGCCGCGACCTGCTGACCCGATTCGGTGACGACATCGACGGCGTCTACGCGAACGACGACACGATGGCCCTCGGCTTCATCGACGCCTGGAAGGAGTCGGGCCGCAGCCTCGACGCCCTCCCGCCGATCGTCGGCATCAACGGGCAGGTTCAGGCGTTCGACCTGATCAAGCTCGGGCAGTACTACGCGACGATCGTGCAGTCGCCGGCGGAGGACGGCAAGCTCGCCGCCGAGACGATCATCAAGCTCATCAAGGGCGAGTCGGTCGACAAGCGTCTGCCGATCCCGCTGACGGTCGTGACGAGCGAGAACGTCGAGTCGGTCGACCCGGCGTTCTGATCCGGCCCGCGGTTCCCTGACCGCGAATCGACGGCCCGTCCCTCTCCGGAGGGGCGGGCCGCTGCCGTGCTCACGCGCTGTCGCGCACGACCAGCTCGGGCTGCAGCACGACGTGGTTGCTGCGCGGGATGCGGGCACTCGGCCGACCGAGCAGTTCGAGGATCATGTCGACGGCGGTGCGGCCCAGGCCCTGCCGCGGCTGCCGCACGGTCGTCAGCGGCACACTCGAGACCGACGCCCACTCGAGGTCGTCGTACCCGACGATCGCGACCTCCTCGGGGATGCGGATGCCGTCGCGCAGCAACTGCTGAGCCAGCCCGAGGGCGAGCATGTCGTTCGCGCAGAACACCGCGGTCGGGCGGCGGTCGGCGGCGCGATCGACAAGGCGTGTGCCGGCGCTGCGGCCCGCTTCGATCGACCACGAGTCGGCATCGATCAGCTCGAGGGTCACCTCGGGATGCTCGGCGACCACCGAGCGCGCGCCCGCGAGTCGCGTGCGCACCTTGGGGGAGGTTTCGGGGTGACCGAGGAAGGCGATCCGCCGGTGACCGGTGCCGATCAGGTGGCGCATCCCGATCTGGCCGCCGCGGAAGTCGTCGACGACGACCGACCAGCAGTCGCGGTCGTCGCCCACCCGGTCGACGAACACCATCGGGACGCCGCGGTCTTTCAGCATCTCGAGCCGGGAGCTGTTCTCGTCGACCGGCGCGATGATGATGCCCTGCACGCGAGACTGCACGAGCAGGTCGAGGTTGTGGGTCTCGCGCACGGGGTCGTAGCCGCTGTTGGTGATCACGACGCCGACGCCGAGCTCGGCGCAGCGCTCCTCGGCGCCGAGGGCGACATCGACGAAGAACGGGTTGTCGAGGTTGGCGACCGCGAGGCCCAGGGTGCGCACCCGCCCCGGACGGAACTGGCGCGAGCCCTGATGAGGCACGAAGTCCAGTTCGCGGATGGCCGCGAGCACGCGCTCGCGAGTGGCGACGTTGACGTAGGAGGGGCGGTTCAGCACGTTGCTCACGGTGCCCGCGGACACCTGCGCGAGTCGTGCGACGTCCTTGATGGTCGCCATCGATCTCCCTGGTCCGGTCGCCGGCGGCGACTCGTTCAATGAACCACTCTAGAGCGCAGCGTCGTCGTCGCGCCGAGTTCATTCGAACGCGCGTCCGCCGCCGCGCTTGACGCGGCGGGCCTCGCGGCCTATCGTGACTGAACATCGCCTGAATCGATTCACTCCTGGTTCAGGTGGAGATCCCCGTACCCGCCTTTCCGGAAGCAGACGACGATGTCCGACCCTGTTCAGCACAGCGCCCCGCCGGCGCTCGAGCTGTCCCACATCGCGAAGGCGTTCGGTGCGGTCATCGCGCTCACCAACGGAACGCTGCGGCTCGAGCGAGGCTCGATCCACGCCCTCGTCGGCGAGAACGGTGCCGGCAAGTCGACGCTCGTGAAGATCATCGCCGGGCTCTACCAGCGGGATGCCGGCGACCTGCTGCTCGACGGCGAACTCGTCGACTTCCGCTCGACCGCCGAGGCGAAAGCTGCGGGCATCGCCGTCATCTACCAGGAGCCGACGCTCTTCCCCGACCTCTCGGTCACCGAGAACATCTTCATGGGACGCCAGCCGCGCGGAGCGCTCGGCGTCATCGACCGCCGGGCCATGCGCACCGAGGCTCTCGCCCTGTTCGAGCGGCTCGGCGTGCGCATCGACCCCGATCGCCCGACGCTCGGCCTGTCGATCGCCGATCAGCAGATCATCGAGATCGCCAAGGCCATCTCGCTCGACGCGCGCGTGCTGATCATGGACGAGCCGACCGCCGCCCTCTCCGGCGTCGAGGTCGAGCGCCTCTTCGCCGTCGCCCGGTCGCTGCGGGATGAAGGCCGCGCCATCCTCTTCATCTCGCACCGCTTCGACGAGGTGTTCGACCTGTGCGACACCGTCACCGTGATGCGCGACGGGGCCTACATCGCCACCAGCCCGATCGAGTCGACGACGGTCGAGGAGATCGTGCGGCAGATGGTCGGCCGCGATGTGACGACGCTCTTCCCGAAGCTCGAGGCCGAGATCGGCGACGACGTGCTCGTCGTCGAGGGACTCACCCGGCCCGGCGTCTTCTCGGACGTGAGCTTCACCGTGCGGTCGGGCGAGATCGTCGCGCTCGCCGGACTCGTCGGGGCGGGCCGCAGCGAGATCGCCCGCGCGATCTTCGGCATCGACTCCTACAGCGCCGGTTCGGTCCGGCTGAACGGCGCGCTCCTGCGCCGCAACGACCCCGCCTCGGCGATGCGCGCCGGGCTCGCGCTCGTGCCCGAGGACCGCCGCCAGCAGGGGCTCGTGCTCGAGTCGAGCGTCGCCCGCAACGCGACCCTCGCCATCCGCCGCACGCTCGCCAAGTTCGGGCTCATCACCGACGGGCTCGAGAACGCGAGCGCCCGCATCTGGGCGAGCCGCCTCGAGGTCAAGACGAGTGCCCTCGACACGCAGGCCGGCACGCTCTCGGGCGGAAACCAGCAGAAGGTCGTGCTCGCGAAGTGGCTCGCCACCGACCCGAAGGTGCTGATCATCGACGAACCGACCCGCGGCATCGACGTCGGCACGAAGGCCGAGGTGCACCGCCTGCTCTCCGAACTCGCGCAGCAGGGTCTCGCGATCCTGATGATCTCGTCCGAACTCCCGGAGGTGCTCGGCATGGCCGATCGCGTGCTCGTCGTCCACGAGGGACGCATCACTGCCGACGTGCCGCGCGCGGAGGCCACGGCCGAGTCGGTCATGTTCGCCGCGACCCACACCGAGGCGGCCGCCTGATGAATCCCGTGCTCCAGCGACTCACCCGCTTCGTCACCGCGCGCGAAACCGGCATCCTGCTCGCCCTCGTGATCGTCGTCGCGATCACGACGATCGCCAACCCGCGCTTCCTGTTCTCGGGCGACGGCTTCCGCGATCTGCTGCTCACCCCGTCGATCCTGTTGCTCGTCGCCGTCGGTCAGGCGATCGTCATCATCACCCGCAACGTCGACCTCTCCGTCGGCTCGACGCTCGGGCTGTCGGCCTACCTCACGGGCCGGATCTTCATCGACCTGCCGTGGCTGCCCTGGCCGGCGGTGTTCCTCATCGGCATCCTCTTCGGCGGTCTGCTCGGACTGCTCAACGGCGCGCTCGTCGCGTTCGCGAAGGTGCCCTCGCTCGTCATCACGCTCGGCACGCTCTACGCGTTCCGCGGCATCAACGTGCTCTGGACCGGCAGCGACCGCATCAACCCGTCCGACATGCCGAAGGACTTCCTCGCGCTCGGCACCTCGGCGATCGCCGGCATCCCGTACCTGACGATCCTCGCGATCGTCGTGCTCGTGATCGCCGGGTGGTTCCTGCGCACGCAGCGCGCCGGTCGTGAGCTGTACGCGATCGGGTCCGACCCCGGCGCCGCGCACCTCTACGGACTCAAGGTCACGCAGCGCACCCTCGCCGCGTTCGTGGTCTGCGGCGCGCTCGCCGGACTCGCCGGGGTGCTCTACGCCGCCCGCTACGGCACGGTGAACTCGCAGGCCGGCTACGGCTGGGAACTGGATGCCGTGGGCGCCGCGGTCATCGGCGGCGTCGCGATCTTCGGCGGCAGCGGCACGGTCTGGGGAGCCGCGATCGGCGCCTACCTGCTGCTCACCATCAGCCGCGCGTTGCCGGTCGTCGGGGTGCCCGACTTCTGGCAGGGCGCCGTCGTCGGCGGGCTCATCCTGGGCGCGATCGTGCTCGATCGGCTGCTCGCCCTCCGCACCGCGAGACGACTGACCGACGTCCACGCGCGACAGAAGGAAGAGGTTGTGAGCTGATGAGCGACACGTCACTCGCCGCGCTCGCCGACAAGCCGGTGCGCACCTACCGCGACTACGGCCGACCGCTGTGGCGCCGCATCCTGATGACCCATGAGATGGCGATCATCGCGCTGCTCGTGCTCGTCTACGTCGTCGCGAGCGCCACGGTGCGCGGCTTCGCCGGCACGCTGACGATCCAGTACCTGCTGCCCGACCTCGTGCCGGTGCTGCTCATCGCGCTGCCGATGACCCTCATCATCATCACCGGCGAGATCGACCTCTCGGTCGCCAGCACCGCCGGCCTCGCCGGAGTCGCGTTCGGCATCGCGCACGCGGCGGGCATCCCGATCGGCCTCGCGATCGTCGTCGCGCTGATCGTCGGCGTCGCCGCGGGGGCGATCAACGGGTTCTTCATCACCGTCGTCGGGCTGCCGTCGCTCGCGGTCACGATCGGCACGCTCGCGCTCTTCCGCGGGCTCGCCGTCGGACTCATCGGCACCGACCGGGTCGGCGGCTTCCCCGAGGCCCTCCGTGATCTCGCCCTCGACCGCATCCCGGGCACCCCGATCCCGAACATGATCGTGGTGTTCGTCGTGCTCGCGGTCGTCTTCGCCGTCGTGCTGCACTTCACGCCGGTCGGCCGCGGCATCTTCGCGATCGGCCTCTCGAGCGAGGCCGCGCGCTTCTCGGGCGTGCGCATCGAGCGCACCAAGTTCCTGCTCTTCGTGGTCAGCGGTCTCGTGTCGGCCCTCGCCGGCATCTACTACGCGCTCAAGACGAACATCTCGCTCGCCGACAACACGGCGGGGCTCGAGCTCAACGTCATCGCCGCGGTGCTGCTCGGCGGCGTCTCCATCTTCGGCGGTCGCGGAGCCCTGCACGGCGTCATCGCCGGCGTGCTCCTCATCGGTCTCGTCGGGAGCGCGCTGCGCCTCGCCGGACTGACGAGCGACGTCATCAGCATCGTCACCGGAGTGCTGCTCGTGGCCTCCGTCGTGGCCACCAGCTTCTTGGCCTGGCTCCGCGTCACGCGGGTCGTGCCGGGAGGGAAGAAGGGGTCCCCGGGACCTGTGCAGTAACAGGGACCCCCCGCAGCGCCGGGCTGGCAAGCACCGGCAACCTCACACTAGGAGAAACAACGATGTTCAACCGAAAGATCCGTGCGACCGCGGTCGCCGGCATCGCCCTCACCGTGGCGCTCGTCGCCACGGGCTGCGCGGCCGGCGGCGGAGACGAAGGCGGCGCCGGCGGCGACGCCGACTACTCCATCACCTTCCTCCCGAAGAACCTGGGCAACGCCTACTTCGACACCTCCGACGCCGGTGGCGCCGAGGCGATCGAGGAGTTCGGCGGCACCTACGAAGAGGTCGGCCCGGCCACCGCCACGCCCGACTCGCAGGTCAGCTTCATCAACACCGCCGCCCAGCAGGGTGTCGGCGGCCTCGTCGTCTCGGCGAACGACCCCGACGCGTTGTGCGATGCGCTCAACGAGGCGCGGGACAACGGCACGAAGGTCGTCACCTTCGACTCCGACGTCAACGCCGACTGCCGCGACATCTTCATCAACCAGGCCGACGCCGAAGGCATCGCCAAGGTCGAGGTCGACCTCATCGCCGAGCAGATCGGCGGCGCCGGTCAGGTCGCGATCCTCTCGGCCGCGGCCACCGCGACGAACCAGAACGCCTGGATCGACATCATGACCGAGTACATCGCGTCGGACTACCCCGACATCGAGCTCGTCGAGGTCGTCTACGGTGACGACGACGACCAGACCTCGTTCGACAAGACCGCGGGCCTGCTCTCGACGTACCCGGAGCTGAAGGGCATCATCTCGCCCACCACGGTCGGCATCTCGGCGGCAGCGCGCTACCTCTCCACCTCGGAGTTCAAGGGCCAGGTCGCGCTGACCGGTCTCGGCACCCCGAACCAGATGCGCGACTACGTGCTCGACGGCACCGTCACCGCGTTCGCGCTGTGGAACCCGGGTGACCTCGGCTACCTCGCCGCCTACGCGGCGAAGGCGCTCATCGACGGCGACATCACCGGGGCCGAAGGCGACGAGTTCGACGCCGGTCGCCTCGGCAGCTACACCGTCGGCGCGAACGGCACCGTCCTCCTGGGCGACCCGTTCACCTTCAACGCCGACAACATCGGGGACTTCGACTTCTAAGTCGGCATCCTTCATCGGGCCCGGCCGGCGTGAGCCGGTCGGGCCTCCCCCCGTTCTGCCGTCGACCCGAGGAGGTGACCCATGGCCGTGAGCATCAAGGACGTCGCGCGTCACGCGGGCGTCTCCGTGGGCACCGTCTCGAATGCACTGAACAAGCCCGACGAGGTCTCGGCCGAATCGCTCACGCGGGTGCTCGAAGCCGTCGACGCCCTCGGCTACGTGCGCAACGACGCCGCCCGCCGCCTGCGTGCGGGCGTGTCCTCGACCGTCGGGTTCGTCGTGCTCGACGGCCAGAACCCGTTCTTCAACCAGGTCGTGCGCGGAGCCGAGGACGAGGCCTCCCGGCACGGCATCGCCGTCCTGGTCGGCAACACCGACGAGGACCCCGCCCGCGAGGGCATGTACCTCGATCTCTTCGAGGAGCAGAGCGTGCGCGGCGTGCTCATCGCCCCCTACGGCGATATCACCCGTCGCTTGACTCGGCTGCGCGAGCGCGGCATCCCGGCGGTACTCGTCGACCGGATGAACGTCGAGGGCACCTTCTCGTCGGTCGCCACCGACAGCGTCGTGGGGGGTCGGATGGCGGCCGAGCACCTGATCGACACCGGTCGCCGCCGCATCGCCTTCGTCGGCGGGCCCTTCGACATGCGCCAGGTGCGCGACCGTCTCGACGGGGCGCGCTGGGCCGTCGAGGCGAGTGACGTCGGCGCCGAGATCGAGGTCGTGGCGACCCGTGCGCTCACCGTCGAGGAGGGAGCGGATGCCGGCCGCCGCATCCTCGAACGCCCGCCCGGGCAGCGCCCCGACGCCCTCTTCGCCGCCAACGACCTCGTCGCCCTCGGCCTTCTCCAGGCGCTCGTCGTCGACGGATCGGTGCTCGTACCCGACCAGATGGCGCTCATCGGATTCGACGACATCGCCTTCGCCGCCGCCGCGGCCGTGCCGATCTCGTCGGTGCGTCAGCCGAGCCGGGCGATCGGGCAGACGGCGCTGCGCATCCTGCTCGAGGAATCGGGCGACGACACCCTCATCCCGCGCCAGACGGTGTTCCGGCCCGAGCTCGTCGTGCGGGCCTCAACTCGGTCCTGATTCTTTCGGTCGCACACGCCGCGCCGGTGTCGGCAGAAGTCGCCTCCGAACCGTTCATGCTCACCGTTGGCTTTTTCTGCAGAGCGAAGTCGCGGGAGCCCCTTACAAGGACGGACGGAGCATGCGGCGAAGCGGTTTCAAATCGGCGCACAACTGCGGAGTATCACTAGCATTCGGATTATGGCCCAGGCGACGCAGCGACGCGATCCCGTGCCTCCGGCACAAGAGCGGGTGGTCATTTCCCGCAGTGGGAACGCGTGCGCTTATCCTGGATGCGCCATCCCGCTTACGCTTGATCCAGGTCACGATCAGGATCGGCCAAAAGCCGTAGGCAAGGTCGCGCATATTGCAGCGGCTAGTGTCGGGGGTCCTCGGTACGTCGAGAGCATGACAACTGCTGAGAGAGGGTCAGCCGCGAACCTGATCTATCTCTGTGGACCCCACCACGACGCGATTGATTCGCAGCTGAACCTGCACACGCTTCAGTTCCTGCGCGATGCGAAGAAGGCACACGAGGCCGCCGTCGCGCGCGCCGTGCGTTACGCGCTGGGCGATGTGACGTATGAGGAACTGAGCTTGGTGTGCTCGGTCGTCGGCCGTGCCGCTGATAAGGGACAACCTGATCATGTCGACCTCGCGTTGCCGCTCCAGGAGAAGATCCAGTTGAATGCGCTCGGCGACGGATCGGTGGCTCGGATCGCCGATGGGCTCTCGCAAGCGAGTCGCGTCGCGGAGTTCGTGGCCTTTCAAAACGGAATCGAGGCTGGGTTCGGTAGATCCTTGGCGAGCAGGATGAAAGCCGACTACTTCACTGCGATCGCCGAGGGACTGGGGCCGGACGAAGTGTTCGACTACCTGGTCACAGTCGCGTTCGATAACGCTGGGCCGACCGATTCTCCGCGCGTTCGAGCCGCCGCCCTCGCGGTGATCGCCTACTTGTTTGAGATCTGCGAGATATTCGAACGTGAATGAGATCCTTCCCGACAAGTTCACTCCGGCCAGGCAGACAGTTGTGGGTCAGGCATCCTTCATCGCATCGCAGCTTCAGAACAAGAACATGACCATCGCGCAGTTGTTCTCCGAGTTCAAACAGGCGGACTCGGGAGCGACGTTCGACAGCTTCGTAACTGCTCTCACCTTCCTCTATGGAGCGGGAGCGCTTGATTACCGCGACGGAATCGTGAGGTTGCAGTAGATGCTTATCCGACTCTTCGCCAACAAGGACGAGTTCGACCCGATCGATTTCAAGCCTGGGTTCAACGCCATCGTCGCCGAACGAGCTGCTGAATCGACCAATCAGAACACTCGGAACGCGCGAGGCAAATCGACGCTGCTGATGTTTCTGAACTGGGTACTCGCCGGCAACAGGCCAAAGAGCCTGTTGCCGCTCGCTGACGACGGTTGGGAAATCTCGTTGACGCTGGAGATGTTCGGGGGAGTCGTCACTGCGACACGTGCGCTGAACAGCGGCACCCGAATCGCTCTGAGCTACGACCAGACCGCGGGCGAGGTCGTCGCACCTTATGTTTCTGAAGGCACAACGTCGCTTGAAGACTGGAAGGAACTACTCGGATTAGCTCTCTTTCGGCTTGAGCCGGATGGCGAGCCGAGGTCGGGCAGTCTGTCAGTTCGGACCCTCCTCTCCTACGTCATTCGGACCGACACCCCGAAGAGCCCGTTCAAGGTCATCACCCAACAAGGCGCCGTGAGCAGTCGTCAGCATGTCTCCTTTCTGCTGGGGTTGGATTGGGAAGTCGTTCGCCATCTGGCTGCGATAAAGAAGGGCTTAGATCAGCTCAAGACCATCACGGCCGCGAGCAGGGACGGTCTTGTTTCAACGCTTCGTCCCGAAGATGAACTCGTGCTTGAGCGGGCCGCGCTTAGAAACGA
>NZ_JBIIAW010000119.1:0-7858 GCF_044239695.1 Pseudolysinimonas sp.
CCCGTTCAGGGAGTCGTCGCGTCCCTCCTCGATGAGCGCGTCACCGCGGTGCTGTGCAGCCACGGGCCGGTCCTGCCGCAGATCATCGACGCCGTGACCCGGGCGACCGGCACCGCGGACTCGGCGCGCCTGCAGCGCGCCGCAGCGCTGGCGACGGGCGAATACGCGGTGCTGCACGTGCCGGTCGACCGTCCCGAGAGCGGACTCGTCGCGGTCGAGATCCACGGCCCCGCGGTCTGACCGTTAGTCCCGCGTTAACCTCCCGTTCACTGACCGCCCGAAGGCTGGTCACACGGCTTTCCTACCGTCGACACTCGGGCCCGCTCGGGCTCGTCCTGTAATGACATTTCATTCCCGAAGGGAACACAGTGAACATCAAGCGCTCTAGCGGCATCGCCGCCATCGCTCTGGTCGGGGCCCTCGCCCTGGCCTCGTGCGCCACGAACGAAGGCGGCACCGACACGCCGGCCGAGAGCACCCTCGAGGGCACCCTCGTCGGCGCCGGCTCGTCGGCTGTCGGCGCGGCCCAGGAGACCTGGATCGCCGAGTTCCAGACCGCCAACTCCGGCGTGACCATCACCTATTCCCCGGATGGCTCCGGCGCCGGCCGCGAGACCTTCCTCGCCGGCGGCAGCGACTTCGCCGGCACCGACCGTGCGTTCAACGACGAAGAGGTCGCCGCCGGCGGCTTCGCCTCGTGCGCGCCCGACTCGGGCATCGTGCAGCTCCCGCTGTACATCTCCCCGATCGCCGTGATCTTCAACCTCGAGGGCGTCGAGACGCTCAACATGGACGCCGACACGATCGCCGGCATCTTCGCGGGCACGATCACCAACTGGAACGACGCGGCCATCGCCGACCAGAACGAGGGCGTCGAACTGCCCGACCTGGCGATCACCGCCGTCCACCGCTCGGACGACTCGGGCACCACCGAGAACTTCACCGACTACCTCGCCCAGGCCGCACCCAGCGTGTGGTCGTACGAGGCTGACGGCATCTGGCCGATCGCGAGCGGTGAAGCCGCTCAGGGCACGTCCGGTGTCGTCGACGCCGTCACCAACGGCACCGGCACCATCGGCTACGCGGACGCCTCGCGCGCAGGCGAGCTGGGCACCGTCGCCGTGCTGATCGGTGAGGACTACGTCCCGTACTCGGCCGAGGCCGCCGCCGCGATCGTCGACGCCTCGCCGTTCGTCGAGGGCCGCGAGGACTTCGACCTGTCGCTCGAGCTCGACCGCACGCCCGACAGCGAGGCCTACCCGGTCGTCCTGGTCGCGTACCTGGTCGGCTGCGAGACCTACGCCGACGAGGCGCAGGGCGAACTGGTGAAGGCGTACTTCACCTACATGGCCAGCCCCGAGGGCCAGGCCGCTGCCGCTGAGGGTGCCGGTTCGGCCCCGATCTCGGAGACGCTGTTCGAGCGGGTCACCGCCGCGATCGACGTCATCAGCTAACCAGCTCCACCCCCTGACGGGCTGCGCCGCGGTGCCAGTGGCACTCTGCGACGCAGCCCGTCAGACTGGGGCCAGCGTGCCCCGCACCCTCCAGCCGCCTCGTCCCAGAACGGTCCTCGAGAGCCCATGACGACAGTCCGCCCGACCCGAGCCAAGCAGCGTCCCGGCGACCGGATCTTCTCCACGAGCACGAGCGTCGCCGGCATCCTGATCCTCGTCGCCCTCGCCGCCGTCGCGGTCTTCCTCCTCGCCGAGAGCGTGCCTGCGGTCGTCTCGGGACCCGACGAGCTGCGCCCCGGGGCCGAGAGCTTCTGGGCCTACGTCGCCCCCCTCGCCTTCGGCACGATCTGGGCCGCCGCCATTGCACTGGCAATCGCGTTCCCCATCTCGATCGGCATCGCCCTCTTCATCTCGCACTACGCCCCGCGGCGCATCGCCCAGGGCCTCGGCTACATCATCGATCTGCTCGCGGCCGTCCCCTCCGTCGTGTTCGGCCTGTGGGGCATCAAGGTGCTCGCGCCGCTCGTGACGCCGTTCTACCAGTGGCTCACCGCGAACCTCGGCTGGATCCCGCTGTTCGCCCCTCCCGCGTCGGGAACCGGTCGCACGATCCTCACCGTCGGCATCGTGCTCGCGGTGATGATCATCCCGATCATCACCGCGATCTCGCGGGAGATCTTCCTGCAGACCCCGGTGCTCCACGAGGAGGCGGCCCTCGCCCTCGGCGCGACCCGCTGGGAGATGATCAGCATGGCGGTGCTCCCGTTCGCCCGGCCCGGCATCATCTCCGCCGCGATGCTCGGCCTCGGACGAGCGCTCGGCGAGACCATGGTCGTCGCCATGGTGCTGTCGCCCGCCGTGCTCATCAGCTTCGTGCTGACCGGCTCCAGCAACCCGCTCACCATCGCCGGCAACATCGCCCTCAACTTCCCCGACTCCAGCGGAATCGAGGTCAACGGTCTGATCGCGAGCGGTCTCGTGCTGTTCATCATCACGCTCGTCATCAACTCGATCGCACGGGTCGTCGTCAATCGCCGCAAGGCCTTCTCGGGAGCGAACTGATGACCACCACGACCGCGCGGCCGATGTCGAACTCCCTCACCACCGGCCGCCTCCCGAAATGGATGCCGTGGGCCCTTCTCGCGGCCAGCTGGGTCGTCGCGGGCATCATCGTCGCGCTCACCCAGGCGGCCTCCGCGGACGCCGGTGACTTCAACATCGCCGGCGCGGTGTTCCTGGGGACGATCCTCTTCGACATCGTCATCTTCGTGATCGCCTGGCTGGTCGAGGGCGCGCGTCAGGCGCGAGACCGGCTCGTGACGTCTCTCGTCGTCACGGCCTTCGTCATCGCGCTGCTGCCGCTCATCTCGCTGCTCTTCACCGTCGTGGTGAACGGGCTGCCGCGCTTCGACCTCCTGTTCTTCAGCTCCTCGATGCGCAACGTCGTCGGCGAGGGTGGTGGTGCGCTGCACGCGATCATGGGCACTCTGCTGATCACCGGTGCGGCGGCGCTCATCTCGATCCCCGTCGGTCTGCTCACGGCGATCTACCTCGTCGAATACGGGCGGGGCCGACTCGCCGCCGCGATCACCTTCTTCGTCGACGTGATGACCGGCATCCCGTCGATCGTCGCGGGGCTGTTCGCCTACGCGCTGTTCTCGCTCCTGACCGACGACCCGGGCATCCGGTTCGGGCTCGGCGGATCGGTCGCCCTCTCGCTGCTGATGATCCCGGTCGTCGTGCGCTCGAGCGAGGAGATGCTGAAGATCGTGCCGAACGAGCTGCGCGAGGCGTCGTACGCCCTCGGGGTTCCGAAGTGGCTGACGATCATCAAGGTCGTCATTCCCACCGCGATCGCCGGCATCGCGACCGGCGTGACCCTGTCGATCTCCCGCGTGATCGGCGAGACCGCCCCCCTGCTGATCATCGCCGGGTTCACGACGAGCATGAACTACGACCTCCTCGACGGGCGGATGATGACGCTGCCGGTCTTCGTCTTCAACCAGTACGCCAACCCCGGCACCGACGTGCAGGTCTACCTCGACCGCGCCTGGACCGGCGCCCTCGTGCTCATCCTCATCGTCATGGCGCTCAACCTGATCGCCCGCCTCGTCGCGAGGATCTTCTCGCCCAAGCTCGGTCGCTAAGACCTCGATCCGAAGAAACCCCAAGGAGACCCGTGTCCAAGCGCATCGAAGTCCGCGACCTGAACGTGTACTACGGCAAGTTCCGCGCCGTCGAAGGAGTGTCGCTCACGATCGAGCCCCGCACGGTGACGGCCTTCATCGGCCCGTCCGGCTGCGGCAAGTCGACTTTCATCCGCACGCTCAACCGCATGCACGAGGTCATCCCGGGCGCGTACGTCGAGGGCGAGGTGCTCATCGACGGCGACAACCTCTACGGCCCCGGCGTCGACCCGGTGCTCGTGCGGCGCCAGGTGGGCATGGTCTTCCAGCGGCCGAACCCGTTCCCGACGATGTCGATCCGCGAGAACGTGCTCGCCGGGGTGAAGCTCAACAACCGCAGCATCTCGAAGTCGGATGCCGACGTGCTCGTCGAGTCGTCGCTGCAGGGCGCCAACCTGTGGAACGAGGTCAAGGACCGCCTCGACAAGCCCGGTTCGGGTCTCTCCGGTGGTCAGCAGCAGCGGCTCTGCATCGCCCGGGCGATCGCGGTCAAGCCCGACGTCATCCTGATGGACGAGCCGTGCTCGGCCCTCGACCCGATCTCGACGCTCGCGATCGAGGACCTCATCGAGGAGCTCAAGCAGGAGTACACGATCGTGATCGTGACCCACAACATGCAGCAGGCGAGCCGGGTGTCGGACAAGACGGCGTTCTTCAACATCGCCGGCACCGGCAAGCCGGGCAAGCTCATCGAGTACGACGACACCACGACGATCTTCAGCAAGCCGAGCGTGCAGGCGACCGAGGACTACGTCTCCGGCAAGTTCGGATAAGTCTCCCGAAAGGGTCAGGCGGTCGGGATGACGACGATCGGCGTCGTGGTCGGGGCGTCCGAGCCCCCCGCGGGTTCGATCGTGATGCCGATCGCGTCGCCGGTATCCAGGTGCCCGGTGAGGTCGACGGTGAGGGTCTGCGACCCGCTCGTCCCGAAGGTGGCGTTCGGCTCGGCGTGACCGGCTTCGTCGATGAACCAGGCCTGGTAGACGCGATCCGCCGGGAGCACGGCCATGTCGTCGACGAGGATGACAGCCCGTCCGAGCGACTCCGACCAGACGGCGGTGACGCTGCCGCCCCCCGTGACGTCGCCGACGACGCGCTCGTAGTCGGCGGCCGCGGTGATCTGCTCGACCATCGACGGCTCCCGGGTCAGCTGCACGGCGACGGTGGCTCCCCCGGCGATGAGGACGATCGCGGCGGCGGCGCCGATCACCGCGGCGACGGGACGGCGGAACCACGGGCCGCGCACGACGTTCGAGGTCTGCGGGGCCGCGTCGACGGCATCGAGGATGCTGGCGCGCAGCGACGACGACGGGGCCACGGGTGCGGCCGCGAGACCGAGCAGGGCGGCGGTCTCGGTGAACTCGTCCACCTCGGCGGCGAGGCGCGGCGAACGGCGCAGCTCCTGCTCGAGTTCGCGACGCTCGGCGGCGGTCATCGCGCCCACGGCGTACGAGGCCGCGCGGGTGGTGAGGTCGTCGGGGTCGGTCACGAGGTCACCCCCAGTTCGTCGCGCAGCCGGATCATCCCGTCGCGCAGTCGGGTCTTCACGGTACCGAGCGGGATGCCGAGGATCTCGGCCATCTCGCTGTGGCTGTAGCCACCGTAGTAGGCGAGGATGACGGCTTCACGCTGCAGTTGGGTCAACCGGCTCATCGCGTGCTTGACGCGCTCGTTCTCGACGCGGATCTCGACGGACTCCGACACCTGGTCGAAGTCGCGCTCCATGTCGCGGATGCCGATTCTGAGGTCGCGCTCGTGGCTCTTCTGCGAGGCGCGGATGCGGTCGATCGCCCGGCGGTGGGCCATCGTCAGTACCCAGGCCATCCCGCTGCCTCGGTTCGAGTCGAACTTCGACGCCTGCTGCCAGATCTCGAGGAAGACCTCCTGGGTCACCTCCTCGGACTGCGCGCGGTCGCGCAGAAGGCGGGTGACGAGACCCATGACCCGTGACGAGATGCGGTCGTACATCTCCGCGAAGGCCGCCCGGTTTCCCTGAGCGACGTCGCGCAGCAGGCTCTCGATCGAGAGATCCTGGGCGGAGTCGGGATCGACGGCATGCACGAGTTTCAGTGTCGCACCCGCGGGCTGATTCGCCCGATCTGCACCTCGGTCTTGACTCCGGACCGCGGACAGGTCACTCAGCGAGGCGATGCTCATCGGGTTTCCTTCCGGGTTCCGGGGACGGGAATGTCGACCCGGGGCGCGGTGTCTGGGATGGCTCGGAAGCCCACCGCACCCCGGTACCTGTCTATTCGGGGCGGTGCGACCGATGGATTGGAGCTCGACGCCTCGAGGAGGGCGGAGGGAACCGAGCCGCAGAAACGCCTCTCGGCGCAAGGCCGCTCGAAGCGGCGAATATTGGAGCCCGGGGTTACTGCGGCCCGGCTCCGACAGTTTACCCGGGGTTACTCGAGGGCGCCGTCGCGCGCCAGACGGGCGCAGGTCGTCAACTCCTCGGCGGTGGTCGTGAGCCGCAGCGCGCGGGTCGTGAGCTCGCTCGCGCGTTCCGGGCTCGCGGCATCCTGGTCGTCGGCGACGCTCGAGGCCCCGGCCGCCGCCACCCGGCAGAACGCCGCAGCGCGGTCGAGCGCCAGCGCGAAGTCGCCCTCGAACACCCCGCGCAGGATGCGGTCGGCCAGGTCGGTGACCTCGTCCGGTCCGGCGGGGATCGGCGCGCCGGCCACGAGGGCGTCGATCGTCGGCAGCACCTCGGTGCCCCGCTGGAAGAGCAGGCTGACGCCGGCGGGGTCCTGGTGGATGAGCAGTCGCACGAGGTACAGCCGCCAGAGGGCACCGGGCAGGGTGTGCGGTCCGGAACGGGCCCACAGCTCGGCGACGGCGTCCAGCCCGTGCTCGTCGGTGTAGTGCACGAGGCGATCGACGACAGCGGGGTCGCCGGCATTGCGCGCCCGGGAGAGGAGCGCGCGGGCGGTCTCGTGCGCGACCCGCATCACGCGCGCGGGATCGTCGCCGCCCTCGAGGGCGTCGAACTTCGACCCGCTGAACAGCGTCGGCTTGTGGAAGGCATCGGACACCCCTCCACGCTACGCGGCGTCGGGGCTCGGTGTCCGTGCCTGCGTCTAGCGTGCGAGATCCATCGAGAGGGTGAGGACCATGACCCAGTGCCCGCCGTGGTGCGTCGCCGACCACGACGCCCGAGGCGAGCCCGGAGGAGTCGAGCACCGCGGAGAGACCTACGCCGTGCCCGTGATGCTCGAGGGCCGCGGCCACGGCGGCCCGCACGCCGCGGAGCTCCTCGTGGAGGTGTCGCGTCGTCGGGATGAGGTCGCGGTGTGGGTCTACCTCGGCGACGGCTGGACGGGGTTCTCGCTCTCGCGGGAGTCGGCCGCACGGCTGTCGGGCGCTCTGGCGTCCGCGCTCCGCGCCACCGGTACGCTGGAGTCTTCGGGCCTGTAGCTCAGTCGGTAGAGCATCGGACTTTTAATCCGCGGGTCGTGGGTTCGAGCCCCACCGGGCCCACCGTCTTCTTCCCTTTGTTTACGGGTTTTTCGGACCATCTTGGTCACGATGGAATCGTGAGGTTGGGAAGCGATCTCTGATCGGCACGGGCGGTATTTGCAGGTCTCATCGGCCATATCCCGTCGTTTACCTGGTCGCGCCCAGCGACCGGGCGAACCACAGGTCGGCGCTAGTACTCGTTTGCCTACTCGCGCACCGCGAGTACCCAACCCGCGCGGCTGCCCTGGAAGCGTTCGCTTCCTTGCCGACGAAATCGAGGGCAAGGGAGCTCGCTCCCGCGGCAGACACTCCTGGTCAAGCGGCCGCGGTGTATATATACTTAGAGCCGAACTTATATAGGAGGAACGATGGCCATCACGAGCGTTGACATCGACACCGAGACCCTCCGACTGGCGAAGTCGTCACTCGGAGTGCGCACCAACCGCGAAGCGATCAACCTTGCTCTGCGGGACGTCGTGATGCGCCGACGCCAGATCGAGGCGATCGACGTGCTGGCCACCATCCCGGTCGACAGCGACGCCACGACTATCACCTATGGCGAATAGCTCCCGCACAGTTCGGGGCCCCTCGCGGGTGCGAGCAGCCCGCCGGGTGGCTCGCGCTCCGAAACGCCCGACCCGGTTCCTGGTCGACACGAGTGTGTGGGCTCGGCTCGCAACGACGCCAGAGGTTGTGGAAGAACTGAAGAAGATCGTCGAACTCTCCAGTCCGGGCGATCTATTGGTGTGCCCTCCCGTT
>NZ_JBIIAW010000120.1:0-7742 GCF_044239695.1 Pseudolysinimonas sp.
CGGGTCCGGGGGCAGCTCACTGCAAGGAATGGCGCGCGAGGCGGGGCTCTACCGGCGGCCGTTGCTCGGCATCCGTCGCGCGGTCACCATCCAGGCCTGTGTCGATGCCGGGCTGGTTCCTTGGAACGATCCGCACAACGACGACCCCGCCTACACGCGCGTCCGGGTGCGGAACACCGTGTTGCCCGTGCTCGAAGCCGAGCTCGGGCCCGGCGTCGCCGAAGCCCTCGCCCGCACCGCCGAACAGCTGCGGGAGGACGAGGAGGCCTTCGCGACGATGATCGACGAGGTCGCGGAGGAGCTCGCCGAGTTCATCGACGGCGGCATCGCGGTGCCGGTGGGGGCGCTCGCCGCCAACCCGGCGGCGCTGCGGCAGCGCATCATCCGATTCGTCGTGCAGAGCGAGTTCGGGGTGTCGCTCAGCCGCGCGCACACGCTCGAGATCGCCCGGCTGGTCACCGACTGGCACGGCCAGGGTCCGCTCGACGTTCCCGGCGTCGAGGTCGTGCGCGCCGATGGCAGAATCGAATTCCGGGCACGAGTGAAGGATTCCGATGGACACCGCTGACATCGAGGGCGACCTCACCGAAGTGCTCTACTCCGAGGCGCAGATCCACGCGCGGATCGCGGAGATGTGCCGCGAGATCGAGCGGGACTACGCGGGCCGCGATCTGCTCATCGTCGGCGTTCTCAAAGGGGCCGTCATGGTGATGGCCGACCTCGCCCGCGAGCTGAAGCGCGACGTCGAGATGGACTGGATGGCGACCTCGTCGTACGGCACCTCGACCGAGTCCAGCGGGGTGGTGCGCATCGTGAAGGACCTCGATACCGACATCGCCGGCCGCCACGTGCTCATCGTCGAGGACATCGTCGACTCGGGCCTCACCCTCTCCTGGCTGCGGGCCAACCTCGAGAGCCGCAACCCGGCGTCGCTGGAGATCTGCGCCCTGCTGCGCAAGCCCGAGGCGGCGAAGGTCGACATCGAGGCGCACTACGTCGGCTTCGAGATCCCCAACGCCTTCGTCGTGGGCTACGGGCTCGACTACGCCGAGCGCTACCGCAACCTCCGCTCGATCGGCATCCTCGCCCCGCACGTGTATTCGTGAGAACCGGTTGGGCCGCCATTTGCGAATCGGGCCGCGAGAAAACGCGCGGAAGGATTCGCAAATGGCGGACCAACCCGTCGGGGTAGACGCGCAGTGCGCTCGGGGCGAACACCGGGGCGGCGCCCAGTAACGGAGCGATACCCTGGCTGTCTCATGGACGTCGTCAAGCGCATCTTCCGCGGCCCGATCATCTGGTTCCTCGTCGGGATCATCGTGCTGATCGTCGCATTCCAGTTCATCGGCAACCTCGGCGGATTCCGCGAGGTGACGACGCAGCAGGGTCTCGAACTGCTCGAGGGCACGACGGTCGACGAGGTGAAGGTCGTCGACGGCGAGCAGCGCGTCGACCTGACGCTCAGCGACGCGTTCTCGGCCGACGACGTCGACTACGGCACGCAGGTGCAGTTCTACTACATCCAGCCGCGCGGCACCGAGGTCATCGCGGCGATCACCGCGAGCGACGCGAAGTTCGACGACGAGGTGCCGCAGTCCCCGTGGTTCGTGAGCCTGCTCAGCATCCTCGTGCCGTTCCTGCTCATCGGTCTCATCATCTGGTTCCTGTTCTCGAGCATGCAGAACGGCGGCAACCGCGTCATGCAGTTCGGCAAGTCGAAGGCGAAGCTGGTGAGCAAGGAGACCCCGCAGGTCACCTTCGCGGATGTCGCCGGCTCGCAGGAGGCCGTCGAGGAGCTGCACGAGATCAAGGACTTCCTCAAGGACCCGTCGCGCTTCCAGGCCGTCGGTGCCCGCATTCCGAAGGGCGTGCTGCTGTACGGCCCTCCCGGAACCGGCAAGACCCTCCTCGCCCGCGCCGTCGCCGGTGAGGCCGGGGTGCCGTTCTACTCGATCTCCGGATCGGACTTCGTCGAGATGTTCGTCGGCGTCGGCGCGAGCCGTGTGCGCGACCTGTTCGAGCAGGCGAAGCAGAACTCGCCCGCGATCATCTTCGTCGACGAGATCGACGCCGTCGGCCGCCACCGCGGCTCCGGCATGGGCGGCGGTCACGACGAGCGCGAGCAGACCCTCAACCAGCTGCTGGTCGAGATGGACGGCTTCGACGTCAAGACGAACGTCATCCTGATCGCGGCGACGAACCGCCCCGACATCCTCGACCCCGCCCTGCTGCGCCCGGGCCGCTTCGACCGCCAGATCGGCGTCGACGCCCCCGACCAGAAGGGCCGCGCCCAGATCCTCGCGGTGCATGCCAAGGGCAAGCCGATGGCGAAGGGCGTCGACCTCGACGTGCTCGCCCGCAAGACGCCGGGATTCACCGGTGCCGACCTGGCGAACGTGCTCAACGAGGCCGCCCTGCTGACGGCGCGCAGCAACGCGCAGCTCATCGACAACCGCGCCCTGGATGAGGCCGTCGACCGCGTCATGGCCGGCCCGCAGCGCCGCAGCCGCCTGATGAACGACAAGGAGAAGCTCATCACGGCGTATCACGAGGGCGGTCACGCCCTCGCCGCCGCCGCGATGCGCAACACCGACCCGGTCACGAAGGTCACGATCCTCCCGCGCGGGCGCGCCCTCGGCTACACGATGGTGCTTCCGCTGGAAGACAAGTACTCGGTCACCCGCAACGAGCTGCTCGACCAGCTCACCTATGCGATGGGCGGTCGCGTCGCGGAGGAGATCGTCTTCCACGATCCGACCACGGGCGCGTCGAACGACATCGAGAAGGCGACGAGCATCGCCCGCAAGATGGTCACCGAGTACGGGATGAGCGCCGACCTCGGCGCCGTGAAGTTGGGGACCTCGCAGGGCGACATGTTCCTCGGTCGCGACATGGGCCACCAGCGCGACTACTCCGAGCAGATCTCCGAGAAGGTCGACCTCGAGGTGCGCAAGATCATCGAGCAGGCGCACGACGAGGCGTGGAAGGTCATCAACGACAACCGCGACATCCTCGACAAGCTCGCCAGCGAGCTGCTCGAGAAGGAGACCCTCGACCACGTGCAGCTCGCGGAGCTGTTCGCGAAGGTGAAGAAGCTGCCGGAGCGCCCGCAGTGGCTGTCGAGCAAGAGCCGCCCGCTGAGCACGAAGCCCCCGATCAAGGTGCCGACGAAGGCCCCGATCGACCAGGGCGCCGTCGACGGCGGGGTCGAGTCCGAACCGAAGCCGCCGACGCGCACGCCGAGGCCGCGCAAGTCGCCCGGCATCGCCACCGCTTGACGCGGCGATGACCGTCGACCAGGGCCGCATCGAGGCCGCCGTGGCCGAGCTGCTCGCAGCGATCGGCGAGGACGCGACCCGTCCCGGGCTGCGGCGCACCCCGAAGCGGGTCGCCGAGGCCTACGCGGAGTACTTCGCGGGGCTCGGCGTCGACCCGGTCGCGGTGCTTCGCGATGGCGTGGATGCCGCGGGCGACGGGGAGCGCGGTGACCTCGTGCTGCTGCGCGGGCTCGAGTTCCGGTCGATGTGCGAGCACCACCTGCTGCCGTTCCGCGGCGTCGCACATGTCGGCTACCTTCCAGGCGGCAAGGTCGTCGGCCTCGGCCGTCTCGGCACGGTCGTCGAGATCCTCGCCGCGCGTCCGCAACTGCAGGAGCGGCTCGGCGAACAGATCGCCGAAGCCCTGGATGAGGGTCTCGCCCCGCGCGGCGTCATCGTCGTGCTCGACGCCCAGCACGACTGCGTGGCCGCCCGGGACGCCCGGCAGACCCGCTCGACCACCGTCACGGTGGCGAGCCGCGGCGCGCTGACCGAATCCGCCGCCCAAGCCTCGGCGATCACCCTGATCGGAGCCTCATGACGATCATCATGGGCATCCTCAATGTCACCCCCGACTCGTTCAGCGACGGCGGGCTGTTCGCGCAGACCGACGCGGCGATCGCGCGCGGACTGGAGCTGCGGGATGCCGGCGCTGCGATCGTCGACGTCGGCGGCGAGTCGACCCGGCCCGGCGCCGATCGTGTCGATCCCGCCGAGGAGCGCGAGCGGGTCATTCCGGTCATCGCCGCCCTCGCGCAGGAGGGGGTCTCGGTGAGCATCGACACGATGAACGCGTCGACCGCCCTCGCCGCGGTCGGGGCGGGCGCACAGTTGATCAACGACGTGTCGGGCGGTCTCGCCGACGAGGGCATGGCCCGGGTCGCCGCCGAGACCGGGGCGCACTTCGCGGTCATGCACTGGCGCGGAGGCGCCGACGTGACACCGACGTTCGGGGACGTCGTCGCGGAGGTGCGCGCCGAGCTGAAGGCGCGGGTCGCCGAACTCGTCGTCGCCGGGGTCGATCCCGCGAAGATCGTGCTCGACCCGGGGATCGGGTTCGGCAAGGCCCCCGAGCACAACTGGGCACTGCTCAATCACCTCGACGAGATCGCCTCGCTCGGCCACGGCGTCCTCATCGGGGCCTCGCGGAAGCGCTTCATCGGCGCCCTGCTGCCCGACGGCGCGCCGATGGAGGATCGGGACCTGCCGACCGCCGTGATCTCGGCGCTCGTCGCACGGCAGGGGGCGTGGGCGGTGCGCGTGCACGACGTGCCGTCGACCCGGATCGCCCTCGCGATCGCGGAGGCGAGCGCGTGATCCTCGACGAGATCAAGCTCACCGGGCTCCGCGCGAACGCGCACCACGGGGTCTTCGAGCACGAGCGCCGCGATGGGCAGTTGTTCATCGTCGACGTCACGGTGCGGCTGCCGCTCGCCCCGGCCGCCGCGGGGGACGATCTCGCCGCGACGGTGCACTACGGCGAGCTCGCGGAGCAGGTCGTGGCGGCCGTCGAGAGCGACCCGGTCGATCTCATCGAGACGGTCGCCGAGCGGATCGCCGCCGTGGCCCTCTCCTTCCCCGCCGCGCACGAGGTCGTCGTCACCGTGCACAAGCCGGGTGCGCCGATCACGGTTCCGTTCGACGACGTGAGCGTCACCATCACCCGTCGTCGAGAAGCCGGTCGGCGCGCATGAACGTGCAGCTGCGCACGATCGAGGCGGATGCCGTCATCGCGATCGGCAGCAACCTCGGCGACCGGGTGGCGACCTTCGAGGCGGCCGTGCGGGCGCTCGCGGAGGCCGACGGCGTCGAGGTCACCGCGATCTCCACGCCGATCGAGACGGTCGCGGTGCGCCCCGACGGGGAGGACCCGGATGCCCCCGCCTACCTCAACGCGGTCGTGCTGGTGCGCACGTCCCTGCCGCCGCGCAAGCTGCTCGGACTGCTGAACGACCTCGAACGCGAGCACGGGCGGGTGCGCGGCGAACGCTGGGGCGATCGCACCCTCGATCTCGACATCATCGACTACGCCGGTCGGCAGTCGTCGAGCGAGGACCTGACGCTGCCGCATCCCCGCGCTCACGAGCGCACCTTCGTGCTGCGTCCCTGGGTGGAGGTCGCTCCGGAGGCCGAGCTTCCCGGGCGCGGCCGAATCGCCGACCTGCTGGCGGAGCTCGAGCGATGACCCGCACGAAGGCGTCGACTCTTGTCATCCTGGCGGCCTTCGGCGCAGGTGCGGGATTCCTCGCGCAGGTCGCCCTGGCGTCGGGGGGCCTCCAGCGCTATCGACCGGAGTACGCGCTCGCGCTGAGCCTGCTGTTCATCGCCGGCATCACGATCGCCCTCGCCGTGCCGATCCGGCGAGCGACCCGCGCCACGGTGCGGACGCGCATCGACCCGTTCCACGCGACCCGGGTCGTGCTGTTCGCGAAGGCGTCGAGCCTCGCGGGGGCGCTGCTGACCGGCGCGGCGGCGGGTCTGCTCGCGGAGGTGCTGGTGCGCAGCGGCGGGATCAACACCGACAGCCTGCTGCGCACGCTGGCGGTGCTGGTCGGCGCGGTCGCGCTGCTCGTCGCCGGACTGGTGGGGGAGTGGTTGTGCACGGTTCCGCCGCGCGACGACGACCCGGACCCGGCGGGTAGCGTGGGAGCGTGAGCACCCCGCACGGCCCCGACGCGGCCGAACCGCCGACGGCCGGATCGCCGCCGAACCGCGCCGCCCTCGACCCCGTCGCCGGCGAATGGCAGCGGGTGTCGCCGAAGTACGTCGTCGTCGACCTGCTCGGCATCCTCGTCTCGACGGTGCTCTTCGTCGTCGGCAGCGGGGTGCCGTGGCTGCTCTCCGGAGTGCCGTGGCTCGTGGTGCTGCCGATCGGCGCGCTCGTGCTGCACCTGCTGATCGCGGCGTTCACGCCTCGGCGCGTGCGCGCACTCGGCTACCTGCTGCGCGACGACGACCTCGTCTTCCGCAAGGGCATCATGTTCCTGCGCATCGTCTCGGTGCCGTACGGCCGCATGCAGCTCGTCGACCTCAATCGCGGTCCGATCGCCCGCGCTTTTGGGCTCTCGGAGCTCAAGCTGGTGACGGCCGCCGCCGCGAGCCACATCACGATCCCGGGTCTGCCCGAGGCCGACGCCGAGTCGCTGCGCGACCGGCTCGTGGAACTCGCGGAGAGCCGCCGGGCGGGACTGTGACCCTCCCGGAGGAGCCGGTCGTCCCCACCACCCCGACCCGCACCGGGCTGGCCGATGGGGAGTGGCACCGGCTGCACCCCGCCACCCCGCTGCTGCGCGGCGGCCTCGGTTTCGTCGCGATCGTCGGCATCATCATCGCGAACCTGCGCGAGCGACTCGTCGAGTGGTTCCTGCCGTCGCTGGTCTGCCCGCCCGGGGAGGTCGAGTGCGGGGGCGACGACCCGTTCGGCTACATCGTCGAGAACGGGTACGCCCTCCTCATCGCCCTCGCGGTGCTCGGCGTGCTGCTGCTGTGCATCGCGCTGTTCTACGTCTCCTGGCGGATGAACACGTTCCGCATCACCGACGAGGTCGTCGAGGTGAAGAGCGGGGTGCTGTTCCGCACCCATCGCAAGGCCCGGCTCGACCGCATCCAGGGGGTGGCGGTCTCGCGACCGCTGTTCCCGCGGATCTTCGGCACCGCGAAGCTCGACGTCGAGGTCGCCGGGCAGGACGCCAACGTGCCGCTCGCCTACCTCGGCAACGCGTCCGCCGACGCGCTGCGCGCCGACATCCTGCGCCTCGCCTCGGGGTCGCGTGCCGCCGCCTCGCCCGCGCCGGGTTCGGCCGGGCCGGCGGGGTCGCTCCTCGACCGGCGGGTGAGCGAACTGCTCGCGCCCGAACTCGACCCCTCGCTCGCCGCGCCGGAGTCGGTGGTGCGGATGCATCCGGGGCGTCTCATCGGCTCGACGGTGCTCAGCGGCACGACCCTCGCGCTGATCGTCATGGCGGCCGGCGTGATCACCGGCATCGTGCTGACGACGACGGGGGATCGCAACCTGGTCTGGACGATCTTCACGTTCGTACCGATCGCGCTCGGCCTGCTGTCGTACCAGGTGAACCGGCTGCTGAAGTTCCTGCGCTATTCGATCGCGGCGACGCCCGACGGGGTGCGGATCGGCTACGGCCTGCTCTCCACCCGCAACGAGACGGTGCCGCCCGGCCGCATCCACTCGGTCGCGGTGAGCCAGAGCATCTTCTGGCGTCCGGCCGACTGGTGGACGATCCGGGTCAACCGGGCGAGCCGGCAGACCTCGTCCGACGGCCAGGCCGCGCAGCAGAACACGGTCGTGCTGCCGGTCGGCTCGCGCGACGACGTCTTCCGCGTGCTCGAACTGCTGCTGCCCGGCATCCTGCCCGAGGGCGAGACCACGCAAGCCGGCGGCAAGGTGCGCGATCTCTTCGAGCGCGG
>NZ_JBIIAW010000121.1:0-7732 GCF_044239695.1 Pseudolysinimonas sp.
CGGACGCCCACGCAGCGGGACCCGACCACGAGTGGCGCGTCGAGGCCGGGGCCGAGCCCGTCGTGGTCGACGGCGACGTCAATCGCCTGCACCAGGTGCTCGCCAACCTGCTCGCGAACGCCCGGGTGCACACCCCCGCCGGCACGACCGTGACGGCGACGCTCGCGGTCGACGACGGGACGGCGGTGGTGACGATCGCGGATGACGGCCCCGGCATCCCGGAGTCCTTGCGTCCGGTGCTGTTCGAGCGCTTCGCCCGCGGTGACGGCTCGCGTTCGCGGACGACGGGCAGCACCGGACTCGGGCTCGCGATCGTCGCGGCGGTCGTCGACGCGCACCGGGGCTCGGTGGCGGTGGAGAGCCGTGCGGGCGAGACCCGCTTCATCGTGCGCCTCCCGCTCGCGGCGCCCGCGCGGTGAGAGCATAGGGAGTCCCTCGACCCAGAAAGGCGCTCGGATGCCCCGACTCCGCAGCGCGCTCGCGGTGCCTGTCGCACTCCTGCTCGCCGTCGCTCCCGCCGCTTCCGTGCACGCTCAGCCGGCGGCGCGCGCCGAGGGGTCGGTCCCGTCGGAGGTGCGCGCCTACGTTGCCGACGGATCGCTCGTCGCCCAGTTGAACGATGTCTACGGCGTCGACGCCGATGGTGACGGGATCGACTTCGACGACACGACGAAGCCCGGTGTGATCGAGCGGGTCCACGTCTGGAGCGCCGAGTTGCGGGACGGCGAGGAAACCGACCACCCCGTCGACCTGCTCAACGAGTGGATCGTGCCGATGACGATCGCCGAGGAGCCTGTCGGCCTCGCGACGGTCTGGATCAACCCGGAGACGGTGACACCCGAGTTGGCGTCGTTCGTGGCCGACCCCGAGCTCGCGACCGCGCTCGCCGTCGTTCCGGACGGCTCGTCGCTCGTGCACGACGTCGAGAGCGCGGCCTGGCTCGCCCTCGCCGCTGACGGGACGCTCACCCCGCTGGTCCCGGGGTCCACCGGGCTGAGCACGCCGGTGCCGATCGACGATGTCGCGATCCTCCCCGCCGCGGGCGGCGCGCCCGTCGCGGGCGGCGACCCGGGCACGGGCGTGGGCTTCGCGATCGCCGTCGTGCTCCTCCTGCTCGCCGTCATCGTGGTCGCGCTCATCGTGCCCGGACTGCGGCAGAAGAAGAAGGACGACGCCTCGGTCGCCGCTGACGCCGCGGCCGAGGACGCGGATGTCGTCGCCGCGCCGGAGGTGCTCGAACCGGCAGTCGCGCCGAAGGCGCTCGAGGCCGCCGCCGAGAAGCCCGAGAAGCCCGAGAAGCCCGCGAAGCCGGCGACACCGAAGAAGAAGAAGGCGCCCCCGACCGAGGACTGATCGGCCGGTTGCCGCCACGGCCGCCGGCACGTATGCTGTCCAAGGCCTTAGACCGCCGGTTCTCCCCTCGGGGAGACGAAGTTCCCGCGAGGGAAGCCTGCGCAGGTGTGTGAAGTGACCTCCCCTTCTGGGGTTCGAAGCTCCGTGCGTCTGCGCCGGGGCTTTTTTCGTGGGCCCGGGGCCGTCACTCATCACTACAGACAGGAACGCCATGGCGAACAAGGAAGCCACTGTCGCGGAGCTCACGGACAACTTCCGTAACTCCAACGCGATCGTGCTCACCGAGTACCGCGGGCTCACGGTCGCGCAGCTCAAGCAGCTCCGCGCGACGCTCCGTGAGAACGCGAGCTATGCCGTGGTGAAGAACACGCTCACCAAGATCGCGGCGAACGAGGCCGGCATCAGCTCGTTCGACGACCAGCTCGCTGGTCCGTCCGCGCTCGCGTTCGTGCACGGCGACACCGTCGCCGTCGCGAAGGCACTGCGTGACTTCTCCAAGGCGAACCCTCTGCTCGTGGTCAAGGGGGGCTATTTCGATGGCGCCCCGCTGACCGCCGCGGAGGTGGGCAAGCTCGCCGACCTCGAGAGCCGAGAGGTGCTGCTGGCCAAGCTGGCCGGCGCCATGAAGGCCTCGTTGTTCGGAGCCGCCTACATGTTCAACGCGCCCCTCGCGAAGGCCGTCCGCACGGTCGACGCGCTGCGCGCGAAGCAGGAGTCCGGCAACTAGTCGTTGCCCGGATCTGAAACCAGAAACAACAAGGAGTAAGAAATGGCCAAGCTCACCACCGACGAGCTGCTCGAGGCGTTCAAGGAGCTTTCGCTCATCGAGCTGTCCGAGTTCGTCAAGAAGTTCGAGGAGACCTTCGAGGTCACCGCTGCCGCCCCCGTCGCCGTCGCTGCCGCTCCGGCCGCCGGTGGAGCCGGTGGCGCCGCCGAAGCCGAGGAGGAGAAGGACACGTTCGACGTCGTCCTCGAGGCCGCCGGTGCCGGCAAGATCGCCGTCATCAAGGAGGTCCGCACCCTCACCAGCCTCGGGCTGGGCGAGGCGAAGGCCGTCGTCGACGGCGCGCCGAGCACGGTGCTCGAAGGCGTCAACAAGGACACCGCCGAGAAGGCCAAGGCCGCTCTCGAGGGTGCCGGCGCCACGGTGACCCTCAAGTAGTCACCGCCTCCACCACAGAAGCGCCGTCCCTTCGGGGGCGGCGCTTCTGCGTGCGGGGCCTCTGCCGGGTCCCGCGGAGAGCGGGTGGCGGGGCCACCGGTAACCAGCCGGAAAGCCCCGCCCATGTCGTACCGAGCTCGCCGGGATCAGGGACGGCGGCTCGCATGCAACGGCTCGATCAAATCACCACCTGCTGTGCGACAGATCTGTCTAACGGGGTGAATCGCGGGTGATCGAACGACCCAATCCGAGGGACTTGGCTTTGCGGATGGCATCCGTCCTCGTCGTCACGCCGAGCTTGCGGTACAGGCGTCGCAGGTGCGTCTTCACCGTGTTCGGCGAGATGAACAGGGCGGCGGCGATCCCGGCGACCGTCGACCCTTTCTCGACCTCGGCCAGCACGAGCAGCTCGCGATCACTCAGCGCCTCGATGAGCTGACCCTGCCCGGCGGTCCGCTCGGCGACGTGCTGGAGGATGCGCGACACCTCCGTTCCCTGCGTGCGGTCGAGTGCTCGCTTCGCCAGGCCGGCGAGGGTCCCGGGTGGCACCAACCGCAGGGGCGCCCGCGACCCGGTGCGGGCGATCGTCGCGAGTCCCCGGTCGAACATCACGTCGGAGAGGCGGTAGTCGCCGCGCTCGTATTCGATCGCGGCGCGGAGGATGCGCACCTCGACGAGGGTCCGCGGCGAGTGGTCGTCGGCGATCCGCTCGCAGCCGTCGAGCGATTCGGCTGCTCCGCCCAGGTCGCCGTGCCGCAGACGCAGTTGCGCGATGATGCGCGCCGGGCACATCAGGTGGTGCTCGTAGGGCGGCAGGTCGCGCAGGATCTCCCACGCTTCGTCGCCCTGATCGAGATGGATCAGCAACGACGCGCGGATCAGCTCGGCGGATGACAGGCCGAGCCCGGCCGGCGCCCAGGTGCGGTAGCCGTGACGAGCCCGCTCGAGGTAGTCGAGCCCTCCCGCCAGGTCGAGTTGCGCGAGTCGGAGGTAGCCGGCGGCGGTGAAGGAGAACGGCTCCCAGTCGGTGCCGCGTGCCGCGAGCAGCATCTCGGGCTCGACCGCTCCCGCCTGCGGCAGGTCGTGCTGCTCGGTGGCGATCAGCACCTGGGCGACGAGGGCCGGAGCGGCGAATCCCGTCTGGCCCAGCGTCGTGTCGCCGACCAGCTCACGTGCCGCGGCGATGTGATCGCTCGCGCTGCCGAGACCCGACTGGACGTAGTCGAGGAGGGCCAGCCCGCCGAGGCACTCGATCCGCTCGGCACGGGTGAGGGTGTCGGCGGCGAGCCCATGGGCGAACTCGAGATGGCGTCGCGCGTCGTCCAGCGTGCCGAGGTGGAGTCCGATCATCCCGGCTTCGAGCGCGTATCGCGCGCTCAGTCGGACGCGCATCGGAATGGTGAGGACGTTGCCGGCGTCGTCCAGTGCCCGTGCGCGGTCGAGGTAGTCGGTCGCCGCGTCGAGCCGACCCAGGGAGCGCAACGCGGCGGCGTGGGCGAGCCAGACGGTGACCCGCTGCGGGTCGGATTCGCGCCCCGCGTGCGCCAGTCGCGCTTCGGCGGCGTGCAGGTATCCGATCGCCGAGGACCCGCGGGTCCCGTCGGCCGCCCGGAAGCTGGCCGCCAGCGCACTGGCGATCACCGCATCGTCCTGCCAGGACTCGTCGGGCATCGTCGCGATCAGGGCACGGAAGTCGGCGCCGTGCTCGGCGGCGAGGGCCCGGGCATCCGAGCGCACGGCGACCAGGGCGGCGTCGGGATCACCAGCCGCCACGGCGACGTCGATCGTCTGACGCAGCTCCTCGATGGCGGGATGCGGCACGGATCTCCTGCGGCGCTTCGGCGACCGTCTCGGCCGGCGACGCGTCGAACGTTCGTCGTCGACAGCGGGAATCGCGCCCCGAAGCGACTGCTCCTCATGCCGGAAACCCCGGGGCGTGTAGTCGAGTAAACATTAGTTGCGGCCCTCAGGGCTGTCCACCATAATGAGGACCACGCCAGGACGTCCCCCGTCCGGGTGCCCCCCGAAAGCCCCCGATACGTCCCCCATCTGTCGTCAGACGACCCCCGCAGACCGTCTGCCGATCGATCGTGTCGGCTCGACCCGAACGAGAGACCCCCATGTCTTCCGAATCGCTGCGCGCGCGTTCGCCCTTCTTCTCCTTCGACACCGAGACGGGTTCTCGGCGTCCGCGCTGGATCGCCGCCCTCGCCGGTCTCATGGCGATCCTCTTCATCGTCACCGGCGTCGGTGTGGGTCTCGGCGCCGCCAACGCGCACACGCCGACGGTCAAGGTCGACTGCTACGGCGTCACCGTGAAGCTGCAGAGTTACAACACCAACAACAACGGCCAGAACAGCCTGAAGATCGTCATCGCGGGCTCGACGGTCGTCGACACCGCGAACTTCGGCACCTCGTTCCCTGAGACCACCTACAAGTTCGCGAACCCGTCGGCGACCAACAACACCTGGAGCGTCAAGGTCGTCGCGCACGACGACGACGGGGACAACGGATGGAACGTCGACGAGAGCGGCACCGCCCCGTCGTGCGACGCCCCGGCCGCGACGCTCACCTCGACCGAGTGCAACACGATCGACGGCACCACGACGGTCACCGCGACCTTCAGCAAGCTGCTCAACGGCCTGACCTACACGGCCCAGCTCTTCAAGAACGACGTCCCCTTCCAGGGCGCGTTCACCCCGTCGACCGCGTCCGCCAAGATCTGGACGAACATGGATGCGGGGGTGACGTACAAAGTCACGGTCACCAGCACCCAGTACTCGGGTCTCACCGCGACCACGCAGACCGTCGTGGTCGGCTGCCCGCAGAACAACGCCCTCGTCGTCAAGGTCGTGGAGTGCACGTCCCCGACGAAAGCGAACTCCAGCGTGACGGTCACCGCCTCGCAGCTGGTCGTCGGCCGCACCTACACCGCCATGGTCTACCAGGGCGCGACGGCCATCACGGGAGCCATCCCGGTCACCCAGGGCACCAGCACCTCGGTCGACTTCTCGATCGACGTCCCGCCGTCGACGTCCGGGTTGACGGTCGTGCTGACCGACACCCTCGCGGCCACGACCGTCACGAGCGCCTCGTTCGCGACGAAGCCCTGCCCCAGCGATCCCGGTGTGCCCACGGTCACCTCGGAGGTCTGCACCCAGGTCGGTCAGGACGGGTCGCTGACGGTCACCGTCTCGCTCACCGGTCTCACCGCCGGCCGCGTCTACCTCGTGCAGATCGACGGCGCGCAGGTCGCCGAGGTCACCGCCGCCGGGACGAGCCAGAGCGGTCTGGTCTACTCCGTCGCTCCTGGTGTGCACACGGTCACGATCGTCGACAAGCTGGTGCCGTCACTCACCAAGACGTCGGCCCCGGTCGATGTGAAGGCGTGCCCGACGCAGCCGGAGATCACCCTCATCCCGACCGAATGCCAGGAGGCGGGCGCCAAGGGCTCGATCGCGGTCACCTTCAGCGGTCTCGCCGCGGGACGCGAGTACTCGGTGACGATCACCGAGAACGGCAACGCGGTTCCCGGATACCCCGGTGCCGCGACGGTCTCGTCGACCCAGGCACTCGCGCCGTACACGAACCTCGACCCCGGCAAGACCTACACGGTGACGGTGACCGACAAGCTCGCGACCGCCGTGAAGGACGCCGCGAGCATCGCGCTCAAGCCGTGCCCGATGACGCCCGAGGTGAACCTCACGCTCGAGTGCCTCTTCCTCGAGGGCGACTCGCTCATCTCCGCGAAGATCAACGACCTCGCTCCCGGCGAGGAGTACGTCGTGGCGATCAGCGACGACGCGAAGGCGGCGCCGACCGCCCTCGGCGGCATGGGCGGCGGCACGGCCGTCGTGGCGGCCGGGGCCCCGGTCGACAGCACGACGGTGACGGGCTCGGCGACTCCGACGACCGTCACGTTCCAGGTGCCGAACAACCTCACCTACACGGTGACGGTCACGAAGGTGACGAACGCGAAGGTCACCGGTTCCGCGGCCATCTTCGCCGCGATCTGCGATCTGCCGACGTTCGACCTTCCGCCGGAGCTGCCGACCCTCGCCCTGACCGGCGGGGGTGACACGACGATGCCGATGCTCGGCGCGCTCGGTCTCGTGCAGTTCGGCTTCGCGCTGCTGGCGCTGGCGGCGATGCTGCAGTTCACGCCGCGCCGCCGGACGGCGCTGTGATCGCCTGACTCACCTCGAGTCGGCTGGGACGGCCCCCGCTCACCCGGGGGCCGTCCCAGCTCTCCGTGCCGGTCGCAAGTAGGCTGCCCCGGTGAGTATGGGGAGTCGGGGGATGACACCGCCCGGCGGACGTCGGGTCGGGGGCCGGGACGCCGAGGCCCAACGCGAACTCAACGCGCAGGCACCGCGCATCCCGGATCTCATCGCCCGGATCGGCGACCTCTTCCGGCCGCACCGCCGAGCCCTCACGATCACGATCGTGCTCGTGCTGCTGAGCGCCGCGCTCGGCGTGCTGCCGCCGCTGCTCACCCAGCAGGCGTTCGACCGCGGGTTGTTCCCGCCCGAGGGGCGCCCCGACGTGCCCGTGCTGCTGGAACTGGTCGGCCTCATGCTGCTCGCCTGGTTCGTCTCCGCGGGGCTCGGCGTGGGTCAGACGTACCTGACGGCCCGCATCGGCAACAACGTGATGGGCGCGCTCCGGGTGCGACTGTTCTCCCACCTCCAGGCGATGGAGCTCGGGTTCTTCACGCGCACCAAGACCGGCGTCATCCAGTCGCGCCTGCAGAACGACGTCGGCGGCGTCGCCGGCGTGCTGAGCAACACCGTGCAGAGCGTCGTCGGCAACACCGACACCGTCATCGCCGCGCTCGTGGCGATGCTGCTGCTGTCCTGGCAGATGACGATCGTCGCGGTAGTGCTCTTCCCGATCCTCGTGGTCATCCAGCGTCGGGTAGGGCAGGCGCGGGCGCGCATCGCGACGAAGACCCAGGAGTCGCTCTCGGACATGACGGCCATCACCCAGGAGACGCTGAGCGTCTCGGGGGTGCTGCTGGCGAAGGCGTTCAACCAGCAGGACGCCGAGGTCGGCCGCTACCGCGACGAGAACGACCGGCAGATCGGGTTCCAGATCCAGTTGGCGATGACCGGCCAGTGGTTCTTCGCGATCGTCAACGTGGTGCTCTCGGTGATCCCGGCGATCATCTATCTCGTCGCCGCCTGGCTGATCTCGCAGGACGTCCCGGTCACCGCC
>NZ_JBIIAW010000122.1:0-7731 GCF_044239695.1 Pseudolysinimonas sp.
AGGGCTCCTGCGAGATGCCGAACTGCCTCTCGAAATCGGAGATGTACTCCACTGTCTTTCCCTTCTTCAGAGTTCGTCGGGCGCGACGCCGGTGGCGGCGTCGCGGGTCGGGTGGCATCCGCACGAGCGGCCGATGCTGAGGTGCGAGTCGACGTACACGTGGCCGGGCACGACGTCGGGGTCGAGGAGGGCGTTGAGCGCGGTGAGGGCGATCTCGCGATACGGCTGCCGCACGGCGGTCAGCGTCGGGCTGCCTTGGGCGCCTTCGCGCGTACCGTCGACGCTCACCAGGGCGATCGCCTCGGGCACTTCGACCCCGGCGTCGTGCGCGGCCGCGATCACCCCCCGCGCCTGGTCATCGCTTCCGATGAAGACGGCGGTGGCTCCGCCGGGCCCGAGGCGGTCCGCGAGCCGGAGGTAGGCACTTCGGCCGCCGGTCACCGAGAAGGGCGTGTGCGCCACCGGCTGGTCGGCAGGGTCGAGCCCGGCCCCGCGGAGGGCGTCCGCCCAGCCGTGCAGTCGCTCGGTCGCGACGGCCTGGTCCTCGGGGCCGGTCACGCACGCGATGCGGCGATGGCCGTGCTCGAGCAGGTGGCGGGTCGCACTGCGGGCGGCGTCGCGGTGGTCGATGCTGACGGTGACGACGTCGTCCTGCGCGAGGTCGCGGTCGACGACGACGACGGCGATTCCGGCGCGGCGCGCGCGCTCGATCGTGACCGACTGGGCGACGCCGATGACGAGGATGCCGTCCACCCGCTGGCGGATGAAGCTCTCCAGATACGCGCCCTCGCGATCGCTGTCCTCGTTCGCGTTGCCGAGGAAGAGCAGCCGACCGCGGGTGACCGCCTCGTCTTCGACGGCGAGTGCGAGTTCGGAGAAGTAGGCGTTGGAGATGTTGGGAACGATCATCCCGAGGGTGCGCGTCTCGGCGGCCCCGAGCTTCTGAGCGAGCGCGTTCGGGTAGTAGTCGAGGGCGGCCATCGCGTCGAGCACGCGCTGGCGGCGTTCCTCCGACACGTGCCGCGGGCCGTCGTTGATGACGTAGCTCACGACGGCCGTCGAGGTCTTGGCGAGCCGTGCGACGTCGTCCCGGGTCGCCCGCTTGATGGTGCTCATCCGGCGATCGCCTCCCGTCGGTCGGTGAGTCCGAGGTCGAAGTCGGGGTAGTACTCCCCAGCCCCGAGCACGCCGATGCTCGCGGTCGCCGCTTGGACCGCTCGCGCAACGGCGACGTCCAGGCTCAGCCCGCAGGCGATGGCCGCGGCGAGCACGCCGACGAACGCATCGCCGGCTCCGGTCGTGTCGACGACGGTGGCGGCAGCGGGAGCGGGGTGATGGCGCACGGTTCCGGTCTGGTCGACGACGAGCGCGCCGTCGGCCCCGAGCGTGACGACCGCCGACCGCGCGACCCGCGAGAGCTCAGCGACGACAGCGGTCGACCCGGGGCCCTCGACGGCACGTCCGAGCAGTTGCGACGCCTCGATCTCGTTGAGCACGAGCGGGTCGGCGAGCGGCAGGGCGGCACCGAGGTCGCCGTAGGGCGCGAGGTTCACGATCGTGCGCACGCCGTGCCGTTCGGCGGCGAGCACCGCGGCGATCGTCGTCGCGGCCGTGATCTCACCCTGCACGACGAGCACCGTGGCGCTCGCGATGGTGGCGTCGAAGCCGGCGACGTGCGCCGCCGTGAGCTGGCCGTTCGCGGCGGGGGTCACGACGATGACGTTCTGGCCGGCGTCGTCGACGAGGATCATGGCGCGCCCGGTCGGCACGTGCTCGAGCCGGAGGAGGTCGCCGACATCCACCGACGCGGCCGCGAGCGAGTCGACGAGCCGCGCGCCGTCGGCGTCGTCTCCGACGGCACCAAGGAGCACGGCACCGACTCCGGACCGCGCGACGGCGATCGCCTGGTTGGCCGCCTTGCCGCCGAGGGCGCGCAGCAACCCCGTGCCGATCACGGTCTCACCGGGCTGGGGAAGCGCCGAGACGCGCAGGAAGGTGTCGTGGTTGATGCCCCCGAGAACTGCGACACGAGGGGTCGCGCTGTTCACGTGCGGCTCCATCCGATGCTCCTTCGCATGCGCCCGAGGGCGGGTGTGTCGTCGATCTACGCGCGTCGTCTACGCGAGTAGATGGGAGGTTCGCACATCTACGGTTCGTAGACAACTGCGCGCCCGAAAACGCCCGCAACGACGCTGAAACCCGTCGCGCAGGCGCGTCGGCGTCAGCGCAGGGAGGCCGCCGGCAGGTCGAACCAGCGCAGGCGCTCGACGTCTTCGCCGAGCAGCAGATCGCTCGCCTGCTCGTGGCTCTCGGCGTCGGGCAGCGCCGCGAAGAGCGCGCGGGCCTCATCGAGGTAGCCCGCGAGCTCCGACTCCGGCGCGGTGTCGGCGTGCCGCGGGTAGGTCATCCGGCCGTCGGCGCCGTAGGTCACGTCGGTGAGCCGCAGCGGCGGTTCGACGGGTCCGTCCTCGTGCCGCCACAGCCCGGTCGCGAGCGAGAACCGGTACTGCGGCACGAGCTTCCAGCCCTCCGACGCGACGAGCTCCACGGCATCCACGATGTAGCGGAACACGGTGTCGCTGATGAAGTAGTTGAAGTTGACGCGCACCCAGCCGGGCTTGATGCCTTCGCACCCGCGGGCGATCTCGCGCTCGTACTCGTGCGACTGCTCGACGTCGATGCCGAGCAACCGGTGTCCGTACGGGCCGGCGCAGGAGCATCCGCCGCGCGCCTGGATGCCGAACAGATCGTTGAGGATGGCGACGACCGCGTTGTGGTGCAGGTACTTGCCGCCGGGCCGCCTCACGGTGAACGAGATGATCGACAGCCGCTCGGCGTCGGGGTTGCCGAGCACCTGGATGTTCGGGTGCGCCCGCCACGCCGCCATCGCCCGCTGCAGGAAGTCGTCTTCGACCGCGCGGATCGTGTCGACGCCGACGGCGTCCTTGAGCCCGAACACGAGACCCGCCCGGATCGACTCGATGATGGCCGGGGTCCCCGCCTCCTCGCGGTGGGCGGGGTCGGCGAGGTAGCGGTGCTCGAGCTGGTTCACGTAGGCGACGGTTCCCCCGCCGACGACGTCGGGCACCGAGTTGGTGAGGATGCGGCGGTGCGCGATCAGTACTCCCGGGGTGCCCGGCCCGCCGATGAACTTGTGCGGCGAGAGGAACACCGCGTCGAACCCCTGCGCCACGTCGATGTCGACGTACGGCGCGGCCGCCGCGAAGTCCCAGCAGGCGAGGGCCCCGTGGGCGTGCAGCAGCTCGGTGACGCGGGCGGTGTCGGTGATGATGCCGGTGACGTTGCTCGCAGCGCTGAAGCTGCCGATCTTCAGCGGGCGTGCCTCGTACTCGCGCAGTGCCGCCTCGAGCGCCTCCAGATCGACGTGGCCGTCGGCATCCTCGGGGATCGTCACGACGTCGGCGATCGACTCCCGCCACGGCAGCTCGTTGCTGTGATGTTCGAACGGGCCGAGGAAGACGACCGGCCGCTCCTCCGCGGGGATCGCGTTCCGCAGCCCGTAGCGCGCGTCGAGATCCGCCGGGATGCGCAGCCCCAGGATGCCGACGAGCTTGTCGATCGCGGCCGTCGACCCGCTGCCGGCGAAGATGACGACGGTGTCGTCGGTGCCGTGCACGCTGCGATGGATGGCGGCGCGGGCATCCTCACGCAGTCGCGTCGTCTGCAGTCCCGTGCCCGACGATTCGGTGTGGGTGTTCGCGTAGCGCGGCAGCACTTCGTCGCGGATGAAGTCCTCGATGAAGGTCAGGGAGCGCCCGCTCGCCGTGTAGTCGGCGTAGGTCATGCGGCGCGGGCCGAACGGGCCGGGCATGACCTGGTCGTCGCCGATCACCGACGCCCGGATGCGGTGCAGCAGAGGGGTCCCGGCGAGCGCCATGCCCCATTATGGCGAGGCCGGGGTCATGAGAGTGGCGGGTACACCCATCGGGACCGCCGCGAGCAGCCGATGCTCTGGATTCCGGATGCTGTGGCGTGGTGCTACCAGGCAGGTGGTCGTTGGCCGTCGAAGGTCGATGGGATCGTCACGGGAGTCGTCGAACTCGACCGCCCTTAAAGGCGCAAGCCCGGCTCGTCGTACCGAGATCTCGGGCAGACTGCCGGGCTAACTTCTCGGGGCTAAGGCCCCTCGCGCCCTCGAGTTTAGCGCGACCAGCACGATCTCGACAGGCCTTTAGTCGGAGCGACCCTCGGCGATGAACGCGAGCCGGCGCAGGGTCTCGACGTTGCGCCAATGCAGCGGGATGTCGAGGAGGGGGCCGGGGATCCACGACCCCGGGCCCTTCACTGCGGTCTCGGCGATGCGCACGACGCAGCCGTCGCCGCGCGGCTTCGCCTCGACGGTCACCCGGGCTTCGCCGACCGGCCAGCCCGACGGCTGGATGACCATCCGTCGCGGCGGGTCCCACTCGAGCACGGTGGTCGTGTCGTCGATGACGGCGGGCCAGACCCCGAACGAATGGTGCAGCACGCTGCCCACGGCCGGCCACGCGTCGTCGACCGAACGCATCCGGGATGCCCCGACCACCCAGGTGGGAAACACCCAGCCGTCGGCGAGCACGGCGAAGACATCCTCGGGACGGCAGTTCATGGTGCGCACGTTGACGGACATGCCCCGACCGTAGGGGCATGTCCGTCGCGGAGCACAGGGCTACGTTTGCGGGCCCGCGCGTGCTACGCGGGCTGCCCCGCGCTGGCGTCCTCGCGATGCGGCAGCTTCCAGTTGGGCCGCACGAAGTGGCAGGTGTACCCGTTGGGGTACTTCTCCAGGTAGTCCTGGTGCTCCTCCTCGGCCTGCCAGAACTCGCCGGCCGGCTCGACCTCGGTGACGACCTTGCCCGGCCAGAGACCGGAGGCGTCGACATCCGCGATGGTGTCGAGGGCGACGCGCTTCTGCTCGTCGTTCTCGTAGTAGATCGCCGAGCGGTAGCTGCGCCCGATGTCGTTGCCCTGGCGGTCGCGGGTCGACGGGTCGTGGATCTGGAAGAAGAACTCCAGGATGTCGCGGTACGAGATCACGTCGGGATCGAACTCGATCTCGACGGCCTCGGCGTGGTCGCCATGGTTGCGATAGGTGGCGTTCGGGGTGTCACCGCCGGAGTAGCCCACGCGCGTGGAGATCACTCCGTCGCGTCGGCGCAGCAGCTGCTGCGCTCCCCAGAAACATCCACCGGCGAGGATCGCGGTCTCAGTGGCCATGGTCAGTTCTCCTTCGACGTGAACAGCTTGACGTAGTCGCCGTAGCCCTCGGCCTCGAGCCGGTCGACCGGCACGAACCGCAGCGCGGCGGAGTTGATGCAGTAGCGCAGGCCGCCATCCTCGACGGGGCCGTCGGGGAACAGGTGGCCGAGGTGGCTGTCGCCGTTCGCCGAGCGCACCTCGGTGCGGGTCATCCAGAACGAGCGGTCCTGCTTCTCGACGACGTGGGCCTTCTCGAGCGGACGCGTGAAGCTCGGCCAGCCGGAACCGCTGTCGAACTTGTCGGTCGACGAGAACAGCGGCTCGCCCGAGACGACATCGACGTAGATGCCGTCGTCGTGGTTGTCCCAGAACTCATTGCGGAAGGCCGGCTCGGTCGCATCCTTCTGCGTGACGGCGAACTGGTTCGGGGTGAGTGCGGCGACCGCCGCGGGGTCCTTGGTGTACGTGGTGGTGCTCATCGTGCTCCTCCGGTCGAGCCGCTGGCTGCGGCTCTCAGGGGATACAACAATGGCGCGCTGGGAAAGTTCCCGGGTCAGGCCGCGAGGTGGAAGGTGCTCGCGAACCGCTCCAGCAGAGCGCTCGGACCGTGCCGGACGTCGACGATTCCGGACGCGATCGCACGCTCGGCGCTGAGTTCGCCGGAGATGAGCCGATGGATGCCGGCGCCGGTCGCGAAGGCGAGATCGGCCTCCCCGTCGCCGCGGCTCACCTCGAGCTGTGCGCCGTCGACGCGGATGAGCAGCCCGTCGCCGCCGAGGGTGGCCGCGTAGGCGGTGGCCGGGAGGGTCGCCGCGATCTGCGGGCGGAAGGCGCTGCGCAGATCCATCGCCATCGACCCGGCGGTGATCACCTGCTCGTCGCGGGGATCGTCGAGCGCCTTGAACCCCCAGGCGCCGAGGGCGAGCACCACGGGCTCGAGTTCGCGGCCGTACGCGGTGAGTTCGTAGATGATGATCCGCGAGCGCGGCGCCCGGCGGATGACACCGGCGGCCTGAAGCTCCTTGAGCCGGGCGGCGAGGATGTTGGTCGGGATGCGCGGCAGCCCCGCGGCGAGCTCACCGTACCGACGCGGGCCGACGAGCAGCTCGCGCACGATGAGCATCGCCCAGCGTTCGCCGACGAGCTCCAGCGCGCGGGTGACGCCGCCGTATTCGCCGTAGTCGCGGGCGGCCACTACGCGTTCTGGGTCGCGGCGGCAGGGTCGAACCAGCCGAACTCGAGGTGGTTGCCGTCGGGGTCGGTGAGGCCGCGCTGGTACATGAAGCCGTAATCGGATGCCGGGCTCGGCTCGGTGCCGCCGGCCGCGAGAGCGGCGGTGGCGCGGGCATCCACTTCGTTGCGGGTGTCGAGGTAGATCGACGTCGCGCCCGTGGGGGCCTTCGCCGGGTCGCCGATCGGGAGGTCGGTCATCGTCTGGAAGAAGTCGCGGGTGACGAGCATGAACGCGCTGTGATCCTGCTCGATGACGAAGCAGGCGGAGTTGTGGTCGCTCATCGCCGGGTTGAGGGTGAGCCCGATCGCCGCGTAGTACGCCGTGGAGCGGTCGAGGTCGGCGACCGGCAGGGTGATGAAGATCTGCGTCATGCCGTGATACTTGCTTAAAACAAGTCGTGCGTCAAGCGGGCGGAATAGATCTGACGCTCGCTCGCAACGCGCTCGCTCTCCGGACCAGGAAGCCGTGAGGATCACCGATCGAGAAGGGCTGCCGCATGGACCGGGTGGCGCAGTTGAGTTTTCCCGCGCGTTCCGAATCGATACAGTCGTCAAATGGGCGGAAGGCGCGATGACGCTCGTACTAATGGCCGGTGATCGTTGACCTCACCCGACTCGGAACGGTCGGCGACATGGTCGCATTCACAGATGGCCACCGACTCGCCGCCTGGACCCGATTGCCTACAATGCCCGCTTTTGCATCAGCTGAACTAATTGCGCAGGCTCTCATTGGGCTCCCACAGACCGGCCTGCATATCAACAGGCAGGTGGAGTTCACGGTGAAGGAACTCAGGATACCCGCAGGAACGGCGATCACCGCTTTAGGTCTCGCCGCACGCGCCGACGAATCGGACATCACTCGAGCAGCAATAGCCTGCAACGGACTATCGGGCCCGGATCAGACCGCTGGCAGAGATCGTCCTTAACATCCCGGAGCTTGCCATAGCGCCCGTGACCTATAAAGCTCGTCGCGATCGAATGCTCGAACCGATGCTTGAAAGATGCCGCGTTGCAATGGCGGAAGGCGACGATGAACGGGTTCGGTCGCGCGATCATGGTCACCGACGGGCCGACGTGGATGATGGACTAAGCCACAATGTGAGGCATGAGGCACACTCGTCTCGGCACTCTCGATGTCGGTCGCATCGGACTCGGATGCATGAGCATGCTCACCTCCGACGGCGACCCCAACGCGTCGATCGATTCCATCCGACGGGCGATCGACCTGGGTGTGACGCTGATCGACACCGCCGAGATCTACGGTCCCTACGTCAACGAAGAGCTTGTCAGGCGCGCGCT
>NZ_JBIIAW010000123.1:0-7593 GCF_044239695.1 Pseudolysinimonas sp.
CGTCGGTCAGCTCGGCGATGATCGCCTCGCGCGTCTCCTGGTCACGGGCGCCGAGTTCGACTCGGATGATGGCCATGTCGTTCCTTTCGTGGTGCGTGGTGCAGAGATGAGGGAGGGCGCCGGCGGCTGCCGGCGCCCACCCCGCGGCTCAGCGGTCGAGCCAGAGATTGCTGAAGAACCGGTACGTCGGGGTTCCGTCGCCGCGGTAGCCCCGCACGTCGTTCAGCACCACGTCGTAGTTCGCGTCGATGTAGGTCATCGCGACCGGTCCGCGTTCGGCGAGGATGAGCTCCGCCTGCTGGTACAGCTCCTCGCGCGCGTCGGGGTCGAGTTCTGCCCGCGCATCGGCGATCAGTTCCTCGTACTCCTCGTCGACCCAGTTGCCGTAGTTGAGGCCGCCGCCGTCGGTGAAGCTCGACGTGAAGCGCTCGTCCGGGTCGATCGTGACGCTGAAGCCCGACTGGAACATGTCGAAGTCATCCTCCGCCATACGCGCGTTGGCGATGGTCGATTCGGCCGGCTCGAGGGTGACATTGATGCCGATCTCGGCCAGCTGCGCCTGCTCGACTTCGGCCGAACGCACCTGGAACGCCGACGTCGAGATCACCAGCAGGTTCGTGTCGAACCCGTCCGGGTAGCCGGCTTCGGCGAGCAGCTCCTTGGCGCGCTCGAGATCGGGCTCGCCGTAGACCGGCTCGGTCAGGGCGCCGAAGCGACCCTCGGGCAGGTACCCGGCGTTCAGCGGGTTGCCGACTCCGGCGTTCGCGACGTCGAGGATCGCCTGGCGGTCGAGCGCCAGGAAGATCGCCTGACGAACGCGCACGTCGTCGAACGGAGCCCGCGAGGTGTTGAGCCGCAGGTGCAGCGACAGCGACCCCGCGCCGCCGTACCAGTTGAGGCTCTCGTCGGCCTTGAGGGTGTCGATGAACTCCGGGGCGGCACGCCACAGGAAGTCGATGGTGCCGCTGCGGATGGCCGCGGAGCGGGCGTTGTCGTCGGGGTTGAACGTGAAGTCCATCCCGTCGAGGTAGGGACCGTTCTCGCCCCAGTAGTCGTCGAACGCGTCGAGCTTGATCGTCTGACCGACGATCCGTTCGGCGAGTTCGAACGGGCCCGACCCGCCGTCGACGGTGCCGTTGAGGGTGCCGTTGGCCTCGACGACCTCGCGGTCGACGATCGCCGACGACGAGGTGGCCAGCAACGACAGCAGCGATGCGCTGGGCTCGGCGAGCTCCATCACGACCGTGTAGTCGTCGGTCGCCTCGATCGACTCGATGCCCGCGTAGCTGCGCGCACGGGGCGCGGCCGTGGCCGGGTCCTGGATGCGCTCGATCGAGTACACGACGTCGTCGGCAGTCACCGGGCGACCGCTGTGGAAGACGGCATCCTCGCGCAGCTCGAAGGTGAGTTCCGTGCCGTCCTCGTCGAACTCCCACGTCTCGGCGAGCCCGGGGATGACCTCGCCGCGGTAGTAGTGCACGAGGGAGTCGTAGACCTGCTCGTTGATGACGTAGGCCGAGGTCTCGGTCGCGGTGTGCGGGTCGAGGTTGGTCGCGTCGAGGCGGATCATGACGTTGAGCCGGCCACCCTCGACAGGGTCGCCTTCCGACATCTCGTCTTCGAGCTTGATCTCGATCGACGAGCCGAGGTCTTCGTCCTCGGTGCTGGGCGGCGCGCCTCCGCCGGTGCAGGCGGTGAGCAGAGCGGCGACGGCGACGAGCGCGCCGGTCGCCAGAATGCGGGATCTCATGGTGCTTCTCCTTAGGTACTCTCCGGTGGGGGGTGCAGGTGGAGCGTCAGACCGTCCAGGCCTGGTCGAAGACCCGGAGCCAGTTCTGGCCGAGGATCTTGGTCACCTCGTCGGGCGAGAATCCGCCGTCGAGGAGGGCAGGGGTGAAGTTGGCGAAGTCGCCGGCGTCGTCCATGCCGATGGCGCGACGGTCGGTCCAGCCGAACCCGGGCAGCAGGTCGGCCTGGTTCGGGTCGGCGAGTTGCGCGATGCGCATCTCCTGAGTCCAGGTCTCGTCGTAGTCGGTGGCGATCGCGACGTGGTCGACGCCGACGAGGTCGGCGATGTGCGCGACGTGCTCGACGAACCGCGTCAGGTCGGGGCGGCGGCCGGGCTCGTCGGGGTAGTGCAGGAAGCCCGACAGGGTCGTGATGCCGAGCACTCCACCCTGGGCCGCGAGGGCCTTGAGGAAGTCGTCGGACTTCGCCCGGATGTGCGGCGAGAGCACGTTGCAGAAGGAATGGGTGACGACGACCGGCGTCGACGACGCCTCCATGGCGCCGAGACCGGTCGCCTCGCCGCAGTGCGACACGTCGACGAGGATGCCGAGGTCGTTCATCTCCGCCACGAAGCGCTTGCCGGCGAGCGTGAGCCCGCTGTCGACGGGCTCGCCGCATCCGGCGCCGAGGAGGTTCTGTCGCTGGTAGGTGAGCTGGAGGATGCGCACGCCCAGGTCGTAGAACGTGCCGAGCAGGTCGAGGTCGACGCCGATCATCTCGGTGTCCTGAGGCCCGAGGATGACGGCTTCCTTGCCTTCGGCCTTGGCACGTTCAATGTCGGCCACCGTCAGCGCCAGCAGCACCTGGTCGGAATGCGCGTCGATCCAGCGGCGGCAGGTGTTGACGTCGCGCAGCGCCTCGAGGGTTCCCGCGTAGGGGCGCGTGACCGTGTGGTTGACGGCGGTCACCCCGCCCCGACGGATGCGCTCGAGGTGCGCGTCCGAGAGTTCGATGACGGTGCTGCCCTCGACGACGACGGCGGAGCGGTGGACGTCGGCGGCCTGCGTCGCGACGGAATTCATGGTGCCTCCGGGATCTGGTGGTTTTCCCGAACTATACGATGCACACCGTTTACAGCACCAGACTGTAACCAGTTCGTCATAATCAAGTCTCGTTTTGACGAATTTCGTATTCTGTGGGTCGCGAGTGCTGAGTAATACCCCTGGGGGTATCTGGTATTCTGAGCGAATGACTCCGCGACGTATCCTCATCGTCGGCGGCGTCGCGGGCGGGATGTCCGCCGCGACGCGCCTGCGCCGCCTGCTCGAGCACGCCGAGATCGTGGTCTTCGAACGCGGCGGGCACGTGTCGTTCGCGAACTGCGGGCTGCCGTACTATCTCGGCGGCGTGATCGACGACCGCGCCGACCTGCTGCTGCAGACCCCGGCGTCGCTCGCCGCGCGTTTCGGCCTCGACGTGCGCGTGCGCCACGAGGTGCTCGCCATCGACCGCGACGCCCGCACGATCCGGGTGCGCGACCTCGAGAGCGGCACCGAGACCGACGAGCCCTACGACGCCCTCGTGCTCTCGCCCGGCGCCAGCCCGGTGCGGCCCGACCTCCCCGGTGCCGAGCGGATGCTCACCCTCCGCGACATCGACGACGTCGACGCCGCGATGGCCGCGCTGCAGACGAAGCCACGATCGGCGCTCGTGCTCGGCGGCGGATTCATCGGCCTCGAGATGACCGAGAACCTGCTGCGCCGTGGCCTCGCCGTCACGCTCGTCGAACGCAATCCGCAGGTACTCACCCCGCTCGACCCCGAGATGGCCGAACCCGTCGCGGCTCGGCTCCGCACCGCCGGCGTCGACCTCCGTCTCTCGTCGGGAGTCGTCGCTCTCGGCGCCGACACGGCGACCCTGGTGAACGGCGACACCGTGCCCGCCGACCTCGTCATCGCCGCCACCGGGGTGCGTCCCGACAGCGGGCTCGCCCGCGACGCCGGGCTCGCCCTCGGGCCGCGCGGCGGCATCCGGGTCGACGACCGGCTGTGCACCGCCGACCCGGCGATCTTCGCGATCGGCGATGCCGCCGAGAAGGTCGACGCGCTCACCGGGGAATCCCGGCTCGTGCCCCTCGCCGGGCTCGCGAACCGCCACGGGCGGCTCGTCGCCGACGCGATCGCCGGGCGCGAGATCCGGGTGCGCGACGCCCTCGGCACCGCGGTCGTCGGCGTGCTCGACCTCACCGCCGCCGTCACCGGCTGGAACGAGAAACAGCTGCGCGCCGCCGGACGGGAGATCCGCGTCATCCACACCCACCCGGCCTCGCACACCGGCTACTACCCGGGGGCCCAGCCGATGGCGCTGAAGCTGCTCGTCGACGCCCGCACCGACGAGATCCTGGGCGCTCAGGGCGTCGGCGGGGAGGGCGTCGACAAGCGCCTCGATGTGATCGCGACCGCGATGACGGGACGGCTCACGGCCTCCGACCTCGCCGATCTCGAACTCGCCTACGCCCCGCAGTACTCCTCGGCGAAGGATCCCGTCAACATGCTCGGCTACGTCGCCCTCAACGCGCGCGACGGCCTCACCCCGTCGATCCAGTGGCACGAGCTGGCCGCCGCGCTCGACGCCGGGGCGACCCTCATCGACGTGCGTTCCGTCGCCGAATACCGCGACGGCGCCATCCCCGGCTCGCTCAACATCCCGCTCGACGACCTCCGCGCGCGGCTCGACGACCTCCCCGCGGGTCGCCTCATCGTGCACTGCAAGGTGGGCCAGCGCGGCCACGCCGCCGTGCGCCTGCTCGCCCAGCACGGCCGGGACGCCGTCAACCTCGACGGCGGGTACCTCACCTGGAGTGCGGGAACTCAGTCGACGAAGTCGATGCCGGTGGCCTCGGCCGCCTGATCGAGCCCGCCCCCGTTGACGAGTGACGTGAACCCGAGATCGGTCATCCGATCGATCGCCGCGGCCGACCGGTTGCCCGAGCGGCAGGAGACGACGTAGTCGGCGTCGGGATCGAGTTCGCTCACCAGGGCGATGTGCGGATCACGCGGGGACCCCGCGCTCGACGGGGAGCCCCGAGCGGTACCAGTTGGTGATGCCGCCGTCGACGTCGACGGCGTCGATGCCCTCGCCGGTGAGGTAGGCCGTCGCCTGCGCGCTACGGCCGCCCGACAGGCACATCACGTACACCGCGCGGTCCCGCGGAAGCTCGGTGAGCCGTGCGGGCAGAGTGCTGAGCGGGATGTTGAGCGCACCCGCGACGCGGGCGTCGGTGAACTCGTCGGGCTCGCGCACGTCGACGATCGTGGCGTCGGCGCCGAGCGCCGCGAGGTCGGTCGGTGAGATGGTCGTCATGCCGACGATCATATACCCCTAGGGGTATCATGGTGCTGGCTCGCGACTGCGGGCGAACCCACGACACGGAGGATCCCATGGACCTCGACCCCGCCGGCATGAAGCCCGTGCTCAACCGACTGCGCCGCGCCCAAGGGCAGCTGACCGCCGTCATCCGCATGATCGAAGAGGGCAAAGACTGCACGAGCGTGGTCACGCAGCTCGCGGCCGTCTCGAGCGCCCTCGACCGCGCGGGTTTCGCGATCATCGCCGACACGCTCGAGAAGTGCGTCAAGCAGGACGAGCCGGAGCTCGACCGCGCCCAGCTGGAGAAGCTCTTCCTCTCCCTCGCCTGACGGAAGGTGGCATCCCGATACCCCCGGGGGTATCTTGGAGTCACCCCCTTCACGATCGGAGACGACCATGTGTTCAGCCGCCACCTGCCGCACCTGCGGAAAGACGACCTGGACGGGCTGCGGCCAGCACGTCGACCAGGTGATGCGGCGCGTCCCGTCCTCACAGCGCTGCCCCGGCCACCCGAAGGCCGAACGCACCGGCTTCTTCGCCCGGCTCTTCGGGGCCCGCGCCGGCTAGGGAACGAGCACCAGCTTGCCCGGATGCTTGGCCGCCCGGAGGTCGTCGATCGCCTGCGCGACGTCATCCAGGGGGTAGCTGCGGGTCAACGGCGAACGCAGCTCCCCGCTCTCGAGCGATCCGCGCAACTCGTCCAGGCTCTCCGGCGTCGTCGACGCCAGGAGGGTGACGATGCGGATGCCGCGCACGAACAGCGAGCGGAACGAACGACCCAGCGGGCCGAGAACCGCTCCTCCCCCCTCGTCGCCACCGAGCACGAGAACTCCGCCCGGGTGGATCACGCGGCGCCACGACCGCAGCGGCCGCCCGCCGGCGAAGTCGAAGACCGCCGTGAATCGCCGCTGCCCCGCGGTGACGTCGGTCGTCGCGTAGTCGATGGCCTCGGTCGCCCCGAGCCGCAGCACGAACTCGGCCTTGCGGGCGCTGCAGATCGCGGTGACGTGGGCGCCACGCGCCTTCGCGAGCTGCACGAGCATCGAGCCGACCCCGCCCCCGGCGCCCGTGACCGCGACCTGCTTCCCGGCGAGGTCACCCGCCACGGCGAGCGCCTGGAGCGCCGTGTAACCGGCCATCGGCATCGCGGCCGCCTCCTCGAACGACACCGTCGCGGGCTTCGGCTGGAGCCGCTCCTGCGTCGCCACCGCGTACTCCGCGAAGGTGCCATCGCCCGCGCCGAAGACCTCGTCTCCGACCGCGAACCGGGTCGCCCCCGGCCCGACCGCCTCGACGACCCCGGCGAGATCCGCGCCGAGTGACGCGTTCCGCGGCCTCGGGAATCCGAGCGCGACCTTCACGAGCGACGGACGCCCGGTCATCAGGTGCCACTCGGCCATGTTGACCCCCGCCGCCTTCACCCGCACGAGCACCTGGTCTGCCGCGGGCGTGGGGATGTCGACATCCTCGATCGTCAGGACATCCGTCTCGCCGTATGCGCGGCGCCGTACTGCTCTCATTTCTTCTCCTCCGGTTCGTAGCTGAAGACGTCGTCGAGTCCGACGCCGAAGACGCGGGCGATCTGGAACGCCATCTCGAGCGACGGCGAGTAGCGCCCCTGCTCGATCGCGATGACGGTCTGCCGGGTGACCCCGATCCGTTCGGCGAGGTCGGCCTGGGTCATCTCGCCGGCGGCGAACCGCAGGGCACGGATGCCGTTGGTGACGCGCGTGGGCTTCACCACGTCAGAACCCCCGGCGGTACAGGGCGAGCCGGGCCATCGTGCCCAGCAGCCCGGAGACGACGAACGCGAGGTAGATCTCGTTGGCGATCCAGAAGTGGTCGACCTCGAGCCAGGCGAGCACGAGCGCTCCGATGGTGCCGATGACGACGATCGAGTTGCCGACGCGTTCGCCGGCGTGCTCGATCTCCTTGTCGCGCACGTCGGGCTTGCCCTGGTTGTCGCGGTCGGCGCGGGTGATGATCGCGATCACGATCCCGCCCAGGATGCCCGCGACGATCGCGCCGCCGATGGTGGCGAGCATCGGGATGACGTACTCCGCCTCCTCGAGCGGCCGGCCGGCCGCCTGGGTGAACAGCAGCACCAGGTAGGTGGTGTAGCCGACGACGACGATGCCGCCGAACAGCCAGGTGTTCTTCTCGATGTACGACACGTGCCCTCCCGGCATCCGATGTCAAGAATGTTTGACCCGCTCAAGGTAAAGCATCCTGTACCTCGTGTCAAACATTCCTGACATCTGTGCCGATCGGTCTTGCGTTGGTCCGCCGTTTGCGAATCCCGCCGCGTTCAGCTCGTAGGCACGATTCGCAAACAGCGGACCAGGCACCTGGCAGCGGCGCCCAGGAGCACTCCGGGAGAATGAAGGCATGACGGAGTTCTGGGCGTGGCTCGAGGGATTCATGAACACGGGCTGGAGCCTGCCCGTGCGGATCGGGCTCATCGTGCTGGTCGCGTTGTTCGTGCGGCTCCTGCTG
>NZ_JBIIAW010000124.1:0-7525 GCF_044239695.1 Pseudolysinimonas sp.
CGCCGACGCCGAGCAGGAGCACGTCATCGCGCAGATCGCGGCGGGCAACTCGGTCGTCGTCACGACGATGCCCGGAACCGGGGGCACGCAGACCGTCGTGAACGCCCTCGGCGCCCTGATCGGACAGGGCAAGCGCGTGCTCGTGGTCAGCCCGCGTCGCGGCTCGCTCGGCGGCATCGCCCGCCGCCTCACCGACATCGGGCTGCCGGGCGTCGCGGTGTCGCCGCGCAGCCTGCGCCGCGACCTGCTGCGGGCGATCTCCCGCAACGAGCGCGCCGGCGCGCCTGACGTGCGCGAGGTCGACGAGGCGCTCGTACGCTTGCGCGCCGTGCTGATGGACTATCGCGAAGCGCTCACCCGCCACGACCTGGTACTCGGCATCTCGGTGTTGGACTGCGTGACGGAACTGTCCCGCCTCGCGCTGCTGCCGCATCCGCCGGCCACGACCGCGCGACTCGACCGGGCCACCGTCGAGCGTCTCGCGGCCTCGCGCGCCCCGGTGGCGGCGACGATGGTGGAGGCCGCGAAGCTCGGGGAGTTCCGCTACGGACCGGCCGATTCCCCCTGGTACGGCGCCGTCTTCCCCAACGGCGACCAGGCCGCTGCGGCCCACCGGCTCACGAAGCGTCTGCACGCGGAGTCGGTGCCCTGGCTGCTGGTCCGCGCGCAGGAGCTGATCGCGGGAACCCGCATGCGGCCGTTCGAGACGATCGCCGAGCTGGGCGTGTACCTGCGGCTGCTCGCCGACATCCGGGACACCCTCGACCGGTTCGTGCCCGCCGTCTTCGACCGCTCGCTCGTCGAGCTGATCGCGGCCACGGCGCCGCGCCGCGAGACCCCGGAGATGAGCGCGGGCGACCGCCGTCGCCTGACGCATCTGGCGAAGGAGTACGTGCGCCCCGGGATGCACGTGCGCGACCTGCACGCCTCGCTCGACGCGATCCAACGGCAGCGCATCCTCTGGCAGCGTTTCGTCGCCACCGGCGTGACGCCCGAGGTGCCGACCGGCATCGCCGAGGTGCAGGCGGCGTGGAACCAGGTCGCCACCGACCTCGAGTCGCTCGACGCCCCGCTCGGCCGCACGACGCGGGAGACGTCGCTGCTCGGACTCCCGCTGCACGCCCTCGGCGAGGTCCTCGGCGGGCTCGCCGCGGAGTCCGATGCGCTCGCCAACCTCCAGGAACGGTCGGAGCTGGTCGGCGTGCTGCGCGCCCTCGACCTCGACGCGCTCATCACCGACCTCGCCAACCGGCACGTGCCCGAGGAGGCGGTGGCCGCGGAGCTGGAACTCTCCTGGTGGCGCAGCGCGCTCGACTCGCTGCTGGTCAACGATCGCGCACTTCTCGGTGCGAAGACCGACGTGCTCGAGCGACTCGAAGCCGACTTCCGGCTGGTCGACGAGGCGCACGTCGCCGGCAACTCCCACGGGCTCGCCCACCGGCTCTCCGAGGGCTGGAAGATCGGGCTGCTGGACTGGCCCGACGAGGCCGCCGCGCTCAAGAACGCCCTGCGCGCCGAGGATGTCGACGCCGCGACCCTTCAGCGCGGTGCGCCGCATCTCTCCCGCGCGCTCGCGCCGGTGTGGCTCGCCTCCCCGTACGAGATCGCGGCGGTCGCGCCGGAGATGAGTTTCGACACGGTCGTGATCCTGGATGCCGGCGCGCTCACCGTCGCCGAGAGCGTCGGGGCGATTCGCCGTGCCAAGCAGGTCGTCGCGATCGGCGACGCCGTGACGCAGACCCCGTCGGCGTTCACGATCGGCCTGCGCGATCCCGACGCGGAATCGACTCCGACGGATGCCCGCACCCTCGAAGCTCTGCACGATCGATCGGTGCTCGCGCGTCTCGCGTCGGTCCTCCCGACCCTCGAGCTGACGCGCTCCTATCGCGCCGGCGGCGAGGACCTCGCCCAGCTGGTCAACCGTCGGTTCTACGGCGGCACGATCGACGCCCTCCCGTGGGCGGGTTCGTTCCTCGGCCACGGCAGCCTCGTGCTCGAATACGTCGAAGACGGTACCGGGCTCCCCGACCCGGTCACCGGGTCGGTGGAGAGCGTGGATGCCGAGGTGCGTCGCGCCGCCGAACTCGTCTTCCAGCACGTCGAGCAGCGCCCGCAGGAGTCGCTCATGGTCGTGACGGCGAGCGAGAAGCACGCCGCTCGGGTGTGGAAGGCCGTCGCCGAGGCGATGCCCGGCAACCCGGCCCTCACCGAGTTCGTGCTCAGCGACCGCGCCGAGCCGTTCGACGTGCTCCCGATCGGCCGCGCCGTCGCGCAGAGCCGCGACCGCGTCGTTTTCTCGGTGGGCTACGGGCGCACCCCGCACGGCCGCGTCCTCTCCGACTTCGGCCCGCTCGGCAAGCCCGGGGGAGAGCGTCTGCTCGCCGTCGCGATGACCCGCGCCCGCCGGTCCCTCGTCATCGTCACCTGCTTCCGTCCGGCCGACATCGAGGACGGCCGGCTCGGGCACGGGGCCATCGCTCTCGCCGAGATCCTCGACGAGATCGCCGCCCGCCGCGCGGAGGCGCCGCTGCCCGACGACTCCGACCCGATGCTCGTCGACCTCGCTCGACGCCTCGAGCTGCGCGGTCTGCGCGTCGCCCTCGGCCATCGCGGAAAGCTGGGCCTGGTCGCGGCGAACGGTGGCACGTGCGTCGTCGTCGAGACCGACACGGTGCTGCTCGGGCGATCGCTGCGCGAGTCGCTGCGGCTGCGCCCCGAGGTGCTCCGGCGGCTCGGCTGGCACTACGCGCGGGTGCACGCGTTCGAGCTGTTCAGCGATCCCGACGCCGTCGCCGACCGGATCGCCCGCACCGCCGGACTCCAGGTCGCGACGATCACCCAGGAGATCCCGGTCATTGTCGGACACTGAGTCCGCTGCGCCTCCGGCTCCCCGTCGGAAGCATCGCCGGGTGACGACGGAGCCGCCCCCCGGCAGCGACCCGACGCCCGTCGAGGAACCCGACCAGCAGCCCGAGGGCGCGAACGACGCTCGCCTGCGCGAGGACGTCCCCCCGCACTACTGAGCTGTTTGCCCGAAGTGGCCCCATCCGCAGAGGCGAAGGGGCCATTTCGGGCAAACAGCCTCAGTCTCTGGACTGCTGTGCCTTCAGCAGGTCGCGGATCTCGGTGAGCAGTTCCTGCTCGGTCGGAACCTTCGGCGGCGCGGGCTCATCGGTCTTCTTGCGTCCGAACGGGTTCTTGCGCAGGTAGTTCATCGGCACGATCAGCGCGAAGTAGACCACGGTCGCGACGAGCAGGAATTGGATGAGCGCGGAGATCACGCGACCCCAGGCCAGCACGATCCCGTCCTCGGCTCCGGGGGAGGACTCGGGGCGCAGCGTGATGCCGGCGCCGTTGAGGTCGTCGGCGTTGAAGATGAGCGCGATGACCGGGTTGAAGACGCCCTCGACGAGGCCGGTGACGATTCCGGTGAACGCGGCACCGATGACGACGGCGACGGCGAGGTCGATGACGTTGCCGCGGAGGATGAACTCCTTGAAGCCCTTGAACACGGTTACTCCTGGGATGTGGACGATGCCGTCGAGGATGCCGCTCCCGATCCGGTCGCGGCCGGGGTGGAGGTCGAGGCCTTCTCCGACGAACTCGACGCGGACGATGACGCCGACGACGATCCCTCGCTCGGGGTCGCGCGGCTGTCGTTGCGATAGAACCCGGAGCCGGTGAAGCTCACGCCGACGGCGCTGAACAGCTTGCGCAGCTTGCCGCCGCAATTCGGGCACTCGGTGAGCGAATCGTCGGTGAAGGCCTGCTGGATGTCGAAGGCGGTTCCGCACTCGGTGCAGCGGTAGGAGTAGGTAGGCATGGCTCTCGTAGCGTCAGAACGTGACGATGCCGCCCGGAGTCACGACTCCGTCGACCGGCATGTCGTGCCGCTCGCGCGGCACCGCGTCGACGAGTTCGTCGTCGAAGATCACAGCATAGACGGGCGGGCAGTTCTCCATCGATCCGAGCGTCTTGTCGAAGTAGCCGCGGCCCCAGCCCATCCGCATCCCCGCGCGGTCGACGGCGGCGGCGGGAACGAGGATCAGGTCGACGTCGTTGATGGCGATCGGCCCGAGGAGTTGCGACGTCGGGGTCGGCATCCCGAGGATGTCGGCATCCTCTTCTTGGCCGTCGTAGGGTGCCCAGTCGAGCAGACCGTCGTCGCGGGAGACCGGCAGCAGCACGCGGAGGCCCTGCTCGGCGGTCCAGCGCAGGAAGGGCCGCGTGTCGGGCTCGTCGGGCATCGACAGGTAGGCCGCCAGAGAATTCGCCCCGAGTCCGGTCGCGAGCGCGGTGAGATGCCCGGTCAGGGCGGCGGAGTCGTCGCTGCTCTGCGTGGAGGTGCGGATGCGTCGGCGCTCACGCAGTTCGGCACGCAGCGCGCGCTTCTCGCTCTCCACATCGGACACGACTGCGAGTTTACGGGCCGGATACGCTGGGCCCATGCCCGCACCCATTACGAAGGCCGTCATCCCCGCCGCCGGACTGGGGACGCGATTCCTCCCGGCCACGAAAGCCATGCCGAAGGAGATGCTGCCGGTCGTCGACATGCCGGCCATCCAGTACGTCGTCGAGGAGGCGGTCGCCGCCGGGCTGCACGACGTGCTGATGATCACCGGGCGCAACAAGCAGGCGCTCGAGAACCACTTCGACAAGGTCGGCGAACTCGAGCAGATCCTCCGAGCCAAGGGCGACGAGGACAAGTTGGAGAAGGTGCGGCACTCGACCGACCTCGCCGACGTGCACTACGTGCGGCAGGGCGATCCCAAGGGTCTCGGCCACGCGGTGCTGCGCGCGAAGATGCACGTCGGCAATGAGCCGTTCGCCGTGCTGCTCGGCGACGACATCATCGACGCCCGGGACGTGCTGCTGAGCCGGATGCTCGAGGTGCAGGGGGAGCGCAACACCACGGTCGTCGCGTTGCTCGAGGTCGACCCGTCGCAGACCCACCTCTACGGGATCGCGACGGTCGAGCCCACCGACCACGACGACGTCGTGAAGATCACCGGTCTCGTCGAGAAGCCCGAGCAGGGCAGCGCCCCGTCGAACCTGGCGATCATCGGCCGGTACGTGCTCCGCCCGGAGATCTTCGAGATCCTCGAGAAGACCTCGCCGGGCAAGGGCGGCGAGATCCAGCTCACGGATGCCCTCCAGGCGCTCGCCACCGGGCCGGACTGGGCGGGCGGCGTGCACGGGGTGGTGTTCCGCGGCCGACGCTACGACACCGGCGATCGCCTGGACTACCTCAAGGCGATCGTGCAGCTCGCGAGCGACCGCGACGACCTCGGGCCCGATTTCCGGGCCTGGCTGAAGCCGTTCGCCGGTTCCCTGCCGGACGAGCACCACGACGGCGAGCAGTGAACGCACCGACTCTGCGCGACGGCTCCGTCGCGATCCGCCCGATCCGCATCCGCGACGCGCGTCCGCTCGAGCGCGAACTGCTCGACAACCGGTCCTGGCTGCGCACCTGGGAGGCCACCAACCCGGGTGGCCCCGTCGGCTTCGACGCGAAGGCCAGCATCCGCTCGCTCCTCGCGCACGCGCGCACCGGCAACGGCGTTCCGTTCGTCGTGGAGTACGAGGGGGAGTTCGCCGGGCAGCTGAACGTCTCCGGGATGTCGTACGGCTCGCTGTCGTCGGCCTCCATCGGGTACTGGGTCGCCGAGCGTTTCGCGGGTAAGAACGTCACTCCGACCGCGGTCGCGCTCGCCACCGATCACGTCTTCTTCGGACTGGGCCTGCACCGCATGGAGATCTGCATCCGGCCCGAGAACGGCCCGTCGCTGCGCGTCGTCGAGAAGCTCGGGTTCCGCTACGAGGGGCTGAGGCGCCGCTTCATCCACATCAACGGCGACTGGCGCGACCACTTCTGCTTCGCCCTCACCGTCGAGGAGATCCCGGAGGGCGTGCTGCGTCGGTGGAAGGACGGCCGCGTCCCGGCCGGTGTCGGCGTCGTCCCCGCGACCGACAGGGCCGAGGCAGAGCGCCACCTTCGCTTGGGATGACTCAGAGGGTGCCGGAGGGCGCGCGCGAGTCAATCGGGGGAGGGGTCCCCGCTCTTGACTCGCGCGCGCCCTCCGGCGCCCGACCCCCTAGAGCCAGACGAACGGGATCGTCGCCGTGAGGATCGCGGTGACGAGGAAGATCGCGCCGCCGACGGCGATCAGGATCCACTTCGTGAACAGGCGCCGCACGACGGCGGCGACACCGAGCAGGAAGAGCGTGATCGCCATGACCCCGGTGAAGAGGCCGAGGGTGTCGGCGGCCTTGTTGTATTCGCCGCCCTCGGTGCGCTTGTCGGCCGACTCCGTGGTCTTCTCGGCGTAGCCGCCGAACAGGGTCGCCTGGTAGGTCTCGTCGGCCTGCGGGTCGTGCCAGAACTCGGGCTCGGCCTCGTCGGCGGCGGCGGCGTTCTGCAGGGCGGCATCCAGGTCTTCGGAGACGGCGATGAAGTAGAGCTCGTCGTACTGCGCCTGGGCGAGCGGGTCGCCGCCGTCGATCGCGACCTGCAGCAGGCTGAGCTGCTGCACCGTCTGGGAGTCCTGCACGTACTGCTGGTTGCCTTCGAGGTAGAGCGACTCCGCCTCGGTTCCGGCGGCTTCGCTGAGCGAGATCGCGTCGGCGCGCTGTCCGTCGTAGAGGCTGGACTGGAACGACGTGTAGGCGGTGGCGACCGACACGATGCCGAGCAGGATGACGACGATCAGTTCGGCGTGGCGGGCCCACCAGGGGCCGGGGGTGGTTTCGGTGTCGGACATGCTGCTGCCTCGTTCGGGAAGGGGTGACGTGGGGACGGGTCGACTCGGATGCGAGTCGGCTCAGATTATCGCCTGGAAGGATGCCGGGAGCGCGCGGTCGCGTCGGCGCGGCACCCCAGTGCGAGGGTGTGCACCTCGTACTCTCACGTCATGGATGGGACGGGTGCGGGCACGGCGATCATGCTCGCCGTCGCGGCGCTGCTCTGGTTCCTCTATCTGGTGCCGACCTGGCTCCGCCGCCGCGAGTTCATCGCCGAAGAGAACGGCGCCGGACGCTCCGAGCGGCTGCTCCGCGCCGAGCAGCGTCGCGCGGATGCCGCCGCCGCTCGGGAAGCCCGGGCGGCCCGCCGGGCCGCGCCGACCGCTCCGCGCACGACCCTGGAGCCCGCGGTTCTGCGTCGCCGCCGGATGCGACGCACGCGCCTCGGCGCCTCGTTGCTCATGATGGCGGCGACGGTCGTCGCGGGCGTGCAGATCTTCCTGATCGCCACGACCGGGATGACCCTCGGCGGCTTCTTCGTGCTTGTCGCCGCGATCGCCGGCGGCGGTGCCGCGATCGCCACGCAGCGCCGGCTCGATGCCCTCGCCATGCCGCGCACGTCGGCTCCGGTGCGCGCCCGGAACGCCGTCCAGGTTCCGTCCGCGACGGCCGCTCCGACGCGACGGGCGGCCTGGACCCCGGTGCAGACCCCGCGCCCGATGTACCTCTCCCGCCCCGCCCCCGAGGCGCCCGTGCGGCGCCACGACCTCGAGGAGGCGCTGCG